>CAZUZA010000004.1:38630-65477 GCA_964624875.1 uncultured Carnobacteriaceae bacterium
GTGTAGTCTTTTGCTAAAACAATTAAGGCTTCACCTGGTTCGCCATGGAGTAAGTCTTCATAAGTTCCGACCCACATTGACCAGTCACTTGCACGCCAATCAACAACTTCACCCTTATCATTTTCCAAGGGTTCAATCGCTCGGAAAGTAACGGCTAATTTATCGGTTCCAGGAACATATACAGCCTTGTGTCTTTCACCAAATAAACTATAAGGTAAAATTTCTGGCTTCGTCCACGTCTCCCCTTCATCATGTGAATGATAGATGAGTGAGCCATGTTCATGACTATTCGTACGACCTAATGCTGTAATCGTCTCACCATCTGGCGAGCGGAATAAGCAAACTTCACACAACCGGGTTAATCGTTCGGTTATTCGGTAGTCTTCTAGATAAGGCTCTGGAGCAGTCCATTCTTGGTTACCTTCTTCATCAAATGTTAAATATGTTTTATAATTTACAAAATCTGAATCATGATAAATACCTAACCAACGATCTTCCCATTCGCCATTTTCGTCTTTTAGACGAATCAAGCTAGACATCGCCACAATCGACCAATTTTCTTGTCCATTTGGCAACTTCTGGTGATACGTCTCCCACTCTGTCCACGAAATTCCTTCATCTACAGAAATCGAAGCATCCCAGCCACCATTCGGATTGCCATGCCAGTTTGGACGAGCGGATATGACGATTAATTTCTGATCGCCATTCTTGAAATCCAACTTATAAATAACTGGTGTTTCCCAAGACTCTTGCCAACTTTTTGGAAGATCTTCTTTCTCTGACCAAGACTCACCAGCATCTTTCGACACTTGCATGACAAGTTTTCCTTTACCGTGTCCAACAGGATATACGGTAATTAACGTCTGATCATCATCCAAAACAACCATATCTGGTTGACCTAAATACTGTCTCTCTGTATGAGGTGCTTTTTCAACAACAGACTGATACATTTCAGGAAGCTCTATTTCTTTTACTTCTTTATCCACTCGCGTTAACGTTCGCGCTGAATCTTTCGTAAATGAATGGCCTGAAGCAATCGCTTCTTTCGTTAAGGTCGTTAAGTTATCGTTAAATTGTTCAATGTCTTTTAGTAAGGCTGATTTTCCTTCAGCAGCTAAATAATATTGCTCTTGTGCATAAGGTGTTAATAAAGGTTCGAGCAAGGCATCAACCTTCTCGCTAAACGCTTCCGATACCGCTCTTAATGCAGCTAATTTTTGAACCGTTCGTACACCTTCCGCAAATTTCTCCAATCGAATACTGCGTTTCGGCATTGGTTTTTCCACATCTCGTTCATCGGGATAAACTAGGAAGGTATCTCCTGCTTCAAACAAACGATGCGTCGTATCTTCTAATGGATTTTCTACCCAAGAATCATACGCCCAACGTAAGAAACCTTCCGCACCATGTGCATAAGCAAATAGGATAGTCCATAAACTTTCATCTGGTTCACTTAACGAGAAGTTCCCAGGTATGTGTCCTGTACAAGAATAAATCGTTGTACGGAATCCTTTTGCTTTTCGATCTGCTATTAACTCGTTAAACGCTTCTGGGTTTTCTTTTATAGGAATAGTGCCCACAGTTAAATCAGTAATATGCTCACTTAAATCACGTTTTTGGATAAAAGAATCTAATGCGCCAGCCGTTTTAAAAGCTTTTCCATCTTGTCCTTTAATCGAATGAATAATTTCAAATATCTTATGGCTTAAGCCACGCTCGTCAATCGCAATATGAATACGTTCTTTAATGCCTAATGCTTCCGTATGTTTTATAAAATCCGTTAAAAAGTGTGACCATACTTCTTCATATTCTGCTGTTTCATCATCTAATGGGAATTCTTGATAACGACCAGTTACATCGTAGTACCCAATTTTATTGGTCCACGGCGCTAATGAGTAACAGGCAATTTTGTCCCCAAGTTTCATCAGGTTCGTGAAAGCAATCCACTTATCAAAATCCGTATAATCGTACGTAAATGTTCCATCTTCCGTCTGCATCCATTTCACCATAGATGGGAACTTGATGTCGTTTTCGCTATACGTCTGACCATCCCACGCTTCCTCAACGACTGTGGCTGTGACAGCATTGCCACCCATCGTTTTATATACTTCTAAATGAGGAATCATGATTTCGAAATGCGCTGTTGAGAACGGTTCGACCTCATAATATTCTGCGACTGCATAGGGATTTTGCCAAAACTCGACATTAAACTGACGTTGATATTTGCTAGGTTCTTCCAAGCTTGCTTCTAAAATTTCGACGGTATATTTTAAAACAATCGGTTCCTTGATTTGATCCGCTGTAATAGAAATTGTCCCCGTATACTCTCCAGCTACCGTATCACTTCGAACCCACATGTTTAACCAAATGGGTTGAAGCGATTGTGGTGCTAAATTCGGGATATCTTTTCCGTACAATATATCAGAAGATTCTTCTCGGTTCCCTTGTGGCACAACTTTTGCCGGGTCATGAAAGTCAGGTAAACCAGCAAATGCCTGCACAGACTTAATCGCTGTTGCTAACACATGCTGTGCCGGAATCATTTCACCAGATATTTGCTGTTTGAAATCACTGACTTCAATTTGAATGTTCGTTACTTCTTGGTTGAAACTTAAGAGCCCAATTTGTGAAGTGAGAATATCGCTTTTCCAACCCGTTAAGTGTGCTTCTTTCTTTTCTTGTTGAATCATTTGCTCATATTTAATTTGAGGGTACTGTTGACCAGTACGCAATATTTGTCCATCTAAAATGCGTTCAGTTGTTACTACTTTCCCTTGACTCATGTGCAAGAACTCCTCCTACTGAACTTTCTTAATCACTAAATTATCTAAGACAAAGTCGCCATACCCTCTAAAGACAGCATGTCCACCGATGTCATCAAATTTATTTGGCTTTTGATCCGTTGAGTAAAGTCCAAACCAAGTCTGACCACTTGCAGCACCTGTAACGTTAAAGGTTACAACTTGTGCTTCTTCATGGTTTTCCCATGTGTTTTTCAGTGGTGTTAGCAACCAAGCTTCTTTGTTCTCTTCCGTATCGCCTTCACCAAC
This sequence comes from uncultured Carnobacteriaceae bacterium, assembly GCA_964624875.1. Lineage (GTDB taxonomy): Bacteria > Bacillota > Bacilli > Lactobacillales > Carnobacteriaceae_A > Atopostipes. Next base: position 41,681 of record CAZUZA010000004.1, read on the forward strand.
AACGATCGCATAGGTATCATCTGACCCAGCTTCATATTGGAAGGAAACTTCATACTCAACACCTGGCTCAAAGCGGAAGTGTTGTGGAATAGAATGGAAAACTAATTTTTCTTTCTCAGTCAGGCCATTCACTTTCAGTGACCAGTCCCCTTCAATAACATCCGTTAATAATTTCTCATTCCAACCACGAGCAGTAAATGGCTCATTCTTTTCAGCTAAGTGAATACGGTTATCCTCGACACCTTCAGAGTTTGCAACAACAAATGGGAATAAACCACGATCCACTTGTTCAAAATCTTGCGTAAAGACAGCTGATTCTGTTGTATCATGCGCACCATCGAACATAGCCGAGTCATTTTCAACGACACGAATATCGTCAAAGTAGGTTGCTTCTTCTGCAGGACCTCTTTGTAAAATGATAGAGACATCGTTAACATCCTGACCCGTCGTAAAGTATACATAGAGGTTTTGGAAATAACTTGTGTCATCGACTGTCGCATTTTCAACTTTTGTACTATGCGCATCTGCTGCCACATAGTTTTTAGCGATTGACTTGGTTGTGTAGTTACGAATGACTTCTTCCCCTTGTTGAATCGCTAAAGTCGCACGTGCATCTGAACGGTTATCTACTCCGACTGATACAGCGTATGTTGTATTTGGTTCTAAGTCCGTTAGTTTTTGTTTTAATGAAATTGTTTCTTCATTTTCTTGAATACGTAACATTGGGTTGTAACCTTGTGAATAAACAACTTCTGCTTTCATTTGCTCGCCTTCAATCGTCCAATCTTCTAATGATAGTGAGTTAAAGTCTGCATCCGTTACATGCATGTTTTCACTCCAAACCATTTCATCTTCTGTTTGAGGTGATGCATAGAGAACGTAAGGAGTTTTCTCAGCTAAGTTTAGCGTGACTTTACCGTCAACAATTGCTACTTCTTGTTCATTTGCTTTTCCATGATCGGTTAACTCATAAACATATACCTTATCTTCGAAAGCATATGATGATACATCCCATGACGTCTCACCTGCTTCTAGATTGTAATAGTATAATTTACAGTCCGCTTCTGCTAATTTCTTACCAGAAGAGTCCCATGACCATGGTAATAGATATGCGCTTCCGTCATAAACAACGGTACCATTTAGTGTAAATGTACGTTCACGGTAAGCATCTGATTGAACATCATTTGACTTACGCTCGATAACAAGTGTATTCCCTTCGTCATCTGCTAAATGAACAGCCATATCTGGAACCCAAGAATATTTCTCATTGTTGTCTTCAAATTCGACAGGTTCACCGTCTACCCACTTCGTTACTTTGAAGTGTTGTACGAATTTCGTAGGCACATTCACTTTGTATAAAGTCTCTAAATAAGATTTAAAGTTGTTACGCCCTTGCCAACCTTCGAAATCGTTTAATTCATAACCACCTAATAATGGGTTATCTGCTGCTCCACCATATGAAACATAGTCACCCACCCAAGTATCTTTTTGATGGTTGCGAATAAAGCGAGCAACTTTACTGTTTACCCCTTTAAAGCTATAACCACCATAAGGCATATCGACTGCCCAGTGGTTCCAAGTTGAATCATACTCTCCTGCTTGACCCCACTCTAAAGCAAAACGCCAACCTAAACTGTTCAGCTCTTTTGCAATACGGTGCGTCCACCAAGCTCTTTCGTCACCTGATTGGAAGTTCCCCCAAACATCGACATAAATAAATTCTAAACCATCTTTTGTTAATTCTTTAAATTCTTTCAGACGCTCAAATCGACCATGATTTAAGTCATAGGCACTATCGATATTAATTCCTTGATCAATCCAGTTCCAACCATATTTAAATTGGCCGTCTTTTGTACGGCGTAGTAGGTCATCCGAAATAATCGGTGATTCTGGATATGTTTCTGACACGTTAATATGAACTCCTAAGTTAGCTCCATATTTTTTCGCGTTATCCATTAAGAATTGCATATCTTTCATGCCACCCATACGTTTACCAACATCAACATAGTTTAAATGTGCCGAGTCATGTCCTTCGTTCCCATAACCCTTCATAATAATTCCTTGACCTAAACCATCTGTATTTAGGTATACTCGTTTAATCCCATCTAAAACTTTTAAGAATGGGTTTTGTCCGTGTGAACCAAAGTTCATATTAATACGGAAACCAACAATTTCTGGAACGTTTTCATAACCATAAGGATTATTCATGATCTCACGATAAGCAATTGCAGCATCTTGCCAGTCAACTTGCTCGTCACCGTTTATATCATCCGTAATAACCACTTTTGCGCTTGGTAGTGTAAAGGTTCTTTCTGGATAAACTTCCCCTTTGTGTTCACCTTGATAGATCCATGGTGCACTCTTTACGGTTACAATATTTTCATCTTCAATGGTTTGACTACGAACCGTTAAGCGTGTGTAGTCTTCATTGATGCCACCGTAACTATATTGTGAATTACTCCAAACACCCGCTGCTAAATCTTTATGCGAAACAAAACCATACATTGCTCCAAACTCTTTTTGAACGATCGGTTTTGCTAAATCTAAAACAACATCGCCACTATGATGCGTATTTACTGACATTGTCGAACCGACAAATTCAGCTTTTTCATCATGACTTGTTACAGAAATTAAGGCGTTATCTACAAAATCAATTTCACGGATTAATTGTCCACTTGTAAGTTCAGTATCCGAATCGTTGTTGTACAAATGATTTGTGACTTCTACAAAATCAATGTGTAATTCATTCTTCGAGACAATAAATTCAACTTTCATTGTAAAGTGTAGCGTCAATTCTTCTGATTGATAATCTAATGTGTACACCGCTTTATCTTCTGCCACTTTTTCAAATGACACGTCTGGCTGAATCACAAAGTCATTCACCATCATTTCACGAATAGCTTTTCTTTCCCCTGCAAGTGTTTTACCTTTATACGCATATGAAAGGACACGAGGGAACTCTGCATCGATTGTTACTGTTAAGTCTTTTGACGAAATGGTTTCTGTTGGTACGTCAACGATTTTTGCTTGCTTTGGTTGAGCACCGTATATGTCGGTATTGTTTTTCAACGGAACTTGGATAGCAATGCGAGTTGCTCCACTTTCATATGAAAGCAATGCTACGTTTAGAAAATATGGGTCTTCGACTAATTCTTCATATAAATTAGCAACCTCATAATGATCTATAATCGTTTGGTCGTTTGCTTTTACGGTTAGAGTCGACTGATCGTTTACAATAATATCGAGTGCAATTTTTTCATCTTTTTTTGGAACTGCACCTTCAAATGTCGTACGTTCACCAACTTCTTCGATATACCAAGTATTATGGTCATAACCGATTTTGATAATATCTTCCGTTTCAGATACATGAAGAAGAATTGAGAAGTCTTTTTCATCGCCATCTGTGACGTCTATAAAATCTAAGTGATAGACCAATTCATTTTCATAAACTTCTGTGGGGAAATTTGTATGCTTAAAATTGGCACCTTCAATATAACTTGAATCTAAACGTGAGGATGCTAATTGTTCATAGCGCTTATCCTCTTTAAATAAAGGACTGTTTGAACCGGGTAAGTGTGGATTAGATTGCCAATTTTTTATAGCAGTGTTTAACATATTTTAAAACTCCTTATTCTTCTTCAGTATTTTCTTTATTTTCTAAGTTTGAATAGATGTGCCTTGCTTCTAGTCTTGCATCAATTCGTTTAATCGCATCAAGTATGAGCCACATTATGGCATAAGACATCATGCTAAATAATACGAGTGGTAATAAAATACCTAATCGGTACGATGCCCATCCAAAGACTGCTAATAAAATTAAAATAGCGCCGACATGAACAGGTGCCACACTATAGATAACCAGTGTATGTTTGATTAGTTGAATAATACCAAGGTCAAAGTGAGCTAAAGTTGCCCATACTGAAATGAACAGTATTGCTAGAATAATGATAATGACAAAAGATATGACAACAAAAATGAAACCGACTGTACCGTCCATCAATTGAGCGGACCGGAAATTCTGTATAAATAAATATAATAGGACTAATAATAAGTAGCCTAAACCATTTGCTTTCCAGAAATTTTCTTTATACTGTTCTTTGAAATAGTCGTTAACGCCAAAGCCTCCTGGTAATCGAATAAAACGACGCATTGTCGCAAACATAGCTGCTGTTGCGGGGAATAAACCGCCTACAATTAAACCAAGTAAACTTGAAATAATCCATAAAAATTGGACATGGAGCATCCGCTCGATCCACGTCATAAACTTCATTAAAGGACTATCGGGATGAAAAAATCTTTGCATTAAAACCATCTCTTTCTATATGCTTTTTATAATTATCATTTATACAACGTGTTAAACACGTCTTTGACAACCAAAGCGTCTTCTTCCTTGCTCACATAATAATAATTTAGTAATTCACTAGCTTCTTTTATAAGGTGTAAGTGCTTTAAATAATTGTGAAACATATATAATTGACCATTTGCGCCTAGATGTAATCGTTCATCTGTATAAATAGTATACTTTTTCTTCCACCCTTCAGGACGTGCATCCAAAAAGGCCTGTAATTCTGAATAATGATTTACAAATAAGACATCTGGATGATTCGATACAACTTCTTCTAATACTGAGAGGTATTCTTTCATCCGTTCATTTTCTACTCCACCAATATTTGAAGGTGTGGGTGTTGCTAACACAATCAATGCATTCTTTTTATAAAGGTGTTGGAGTAAGGTTTCTAGATTTTCCTTATACTCAGCTGGTGTAAAACTCACCACATCATTGGCGCCTAATTTGACCGATATAATATCGGGTTCATAAGCTTCCAAACGATGTTCGATGCGATTTAGCGTGCTCAGTATTGTGGCTCCAGAAACGGCTGTATTTATAAATATATCTTCTTTACGATTAAATGTTTCTCTAGCATATTGATCAATTAATTCAACATAGTCTTTATAACCAAAGGTCCACAAAGCGCCATGTGTAATCGAGTCCCCCATAAATAACCAAGTAAGTGGCTCTTCTCCCTCTAAACGCTGCTTTAGCCGTTCATCCATTGCCTCTAAGTCATTTGTATCAACTAATTTTTCTTGTTTAAGTGTTAAGTCTAATTTAACTTTTTCACCGGGAAAATTTCTTACTCTTCTATATAAGGTCGTCGCCAATTTTTCACTTAATTTCAAATGACCGATTTCATTTAATTGCCCGAAGTCATTTGCATAGCCTGAAATATTTTCATCTATAAAAGCATCTACAACAAATATACGTTCAAATTCTGCTTCATTTAATTCTGAAGTTAATGCTTGTTTACTTGCTTTTATGTATGTTGAAATTTGTTCATTTAAATCTTCATTTTTTGTTTTACAAGGTGTTAGAAGAACAAACTTTGCTTGTCCGTTTGCTAATTGTAACACTTGTCTAATGACTTCTAAAAGATTTCTAACGAATTGTTCAGGTGTATTTTCAAAATCATTTTCTGGATCAATTAGGTAGGAGACAACACTTGGCTTGAACAGTTTAACCTCCTTTTCGAAGTGCGCATTCAGGGTATAAATACTTTGGGTTGGATGTGAATTTGTGATGACATATTTTTCACGTAAAACCTCACTATCTTTTGCCCGTTCCCACCGAACGTATTCTTCAAAGTGCCCGATAAAGGTTCGTGTACCATGATGGCTTTCAAAAGGTGTGTTATGTAATTGATGACCAGTGAATAAAAAGAGGTCTTCTTTTGTATCATCTAGAAAATATTGTTTTTGTTTTGTAACTTTATTTATCATAAAAAATCCTCTTTCACTCTATAATGATCATTCGTAAATTCACGAGTACTAAATTGTATATAAAAAATAGGAGTTCCTTTATCCTTATATTAAAAATAAGTATATTAGAACTCCTAATCATTCATCTAAAGTTTCAGATTATTATTTATTTTTCTATTCTGATTAAACTTCAGTAACGGTTTAGTCCCAACCATCTAGTACTGATGGGTCTTCCCAATCTGGTAATTCTGGTTCAGCGTCAACTGGTTCTACGTTACTTGCTTGAGGATTCTCACCACGTAATTCATCAACAGTTGGAGCTTTTTTCATTTCTTCGATTAACTCTGTACCACCGTTATCTAGGTAACTTTGTACATAATCATCCCATTCTGCTTCTACATCAATTTCACCAGTAATTGCTTGCATACGGAACTCAGTAGTAATTGTCCCTAACTGTCCACCGTAGTAAGCTGAAACTTCAACTTCATCTGTTTCATTGAATAAGTCGTAAGTTGCTGGACGAATTGCCATTTTTTCTACAACTTCTGGGTTAGCAAAGTGACGTTCCATTAATTCAACAGTCTTCATTTCTGATAACCAGTAGAAGCTGTCTCCTGGGTACGAACGGTGACGATATGCCATGAATCCGATTGGTCCCTCTTCAACTGGAGCAAATTCTTCTTTAACTCTTAGTGTAGACTTGTAAGGTTTACCTGCCCATTCTGAGTGCTCGCCTGGAACACCAAAGTTTGTCCAGATTCCACTTGGGTCATGGTTAATGAAGTCAAACATTTGTAGGTAACGTGCTAATTGCTCATCTGATACACGTGCAGAGATATAGTGGTTATCTCCTAATAATGTTACAGGTAAGTAAGAAGCTTGTCCTGATTTTCCTTCTGGTCCAACTTCACCAGGGAAAGCTAATAATTTAGCATCTGGGTCTGCATCTAAAATATTATGTGGTGCACGTCCATTTGTCCATGACTCTTGAGCTAAGTAAGTTCTTTGAGCAATATAGTACCCAACTGAACCACTTTGGTATTTCTCCCAAGCTGTTCTTTCATCTAATGTTGTCCACTCAGGGTCAATTAATCCTTCTTCATACCAGTTAGCTAAGTTCACTAATGAATCTTTATAAGCTTCTGAAATGATCGCTGGTTTTAATTCGCCATCTTCAATTAAGTTATAACCTAAACCTAAACCGTAAGCACCAAAGTATGTCATTCCCCAGTTTGTGTTGTTGTTAAAAGGTAACATACCGTAAGTATCCTTTTGGCCGTTTCCATCTGGGTCATCATATGTGAATGCTGTTAGAATTTCTTCGATTTCATCCATAGTAAATTGATAGTCAGTCCAGTAAATTCTTTCGTATCCATCTGCATCACCAATTGGCTCAGCATCTTCTGGAATATCGAAACCTAAGTTTTCTAACCAGTCAAGACGTAATGTTGGAGCCCAGATAATACCTTCCGTATGTGATTGTAAACCGATTAATGAAGTATATTCATCTTCTGCATCTGGTGATTTGTTCATTTTCCAACCAAGACCATTATCAACTGTATCTAACATTTCAGCATAACGTGGTGCATATTTTTCGATCATTTCACGTGGAATTGTACGTGTTAAACCATCTTCATACATTTCTAAAGAAGTCATTCCACCTGAGGTAAATGTAAATGTATCTGGTAATTCGTTAGAAGCTACTAAAATAGAAACTTCGTTTGTATCCCAAGTATCTGTTTTCGTGTTTTCGATAACTACGTTAAACTCTTCTTCAAGACGTTTTTGGACATAACTTCCGTCTTCTACTTGACCTTTTGTAACCATTCCTGAAAGGTTCAATTCAATCTCTTCAGAAAAGTCACCAGCATCTGGTAAAGCTGAAACATCCACAGGTTCTCCTGAATTACCTGAACCAGATTCTCCATTACCACATGCTACTAATGTTAGTGCTAATGTTGAACCTAGTAATAATTTTAACTTTTTGTTCATTTTTCTTTCTCCTCCTAAAATAGGTTTTTTTATAGTTTTGTACTAAAATGAATTAACCTTTTACAGCACCATCTTGAAGTCCTGTAATAAAGTATTTTTGTGCCCATGGATAAACAAGTAAGATAGGCCCAATTGAAACCATAACTGTAGCAGCACGTACGTTTGCTAATAATAATTCAGCAGCGTCGGCACCGTCACCAGAAACTTGGTATTCCATACGAGATGGGTCTACGTCAATTAACATACTACGAACTAGACGTTGTAGTGTCATTAAGTTTCTGTCACGAATATAAATTTGTGCGTGGAACCACTCGTTCCAGTGATAAATAGCAGCCCATAAAGCAATTGTGGCTAATATAGGTTTTGATAGAGGTAAAACAATTCGGTATAAAATCTTGAATGGTGATGCCCCATCAATAATCGCTGACTCTTCAATTTCCGTTGAAATGGACTGGAAAAAGTTTCTTAAAATAATAATGTAGAACGTGTTTAAAGCTGTTGGAATAATTAGAGCAGCTAATGAGTCTAACATTCCTAAATCTCTTACTAATAGGTAGCTTGGAATCATACCACCACTAACGAACATCGATACGATGAACATTCCCATGAAGAAACCTCTAAAAGGTAAGTCATCACGTGATAGTGGATAAGCAGCTAAAACCGTTACCGATACAATTGCAATCGTACCTAATACTGTACGAAGAATTGTATTAAAATATACTCTCCCTAAGTTACCGTAGTTAAAAATATATTTATACGCCTCTAATGAGAACTCTTTTGGCCATAAATCAATTCCTAATCCAGTAGTTGCAGAAGAACTACTAAATGATAGTACGATCTGGTTCCAGAATGGATATAGAATCGAAATCATTACAATTGCCATTAGAAATACGTTTATATAATCAAATATTGATGCTTTTTTAGATTGTCCTGGTTGCAATTTTTTTCCTCCTCTTCTCCATTAAATAACCGTACGACCTGTTGTTTTCTTCACGATGAAGTTTGAAGACGTTACTAAAACTAATCCAATTACGTTCTTGAAAATACCAACAGCAGAAGAATAGTCAAAGTTAAAGTCGATTAAACCAACTCGATAGACGTACGTATCAATAATGTCGGCTACACTATAAACCGATGGGTTATACATGTTCAGTACTTGGTCAAACCCAGCGTTCAATACGCCACCTAGTCGTAAAATAAACATGGTTAAAATAATCGGCATAATACTTGGGATTGTGATGTACCACATCTTCTGGAATCGTGAAGCCCCATCTAATTCAGCAGCTTCATAAAGTGCGCCATCAATACCTGTCATAGCGGCTAAGTAAACAATTGCTCCATAACCAAAACTCTTCCAAATATCTGTACCAATTAAGATTGGCACGAACCATTTATCACTTGCTAAAAAGTGAATCGGTTTGCCACCAAACGCTGCGATTATAGTGTTGAATAATCCACGCTGTGGTGAAAATATTTCCACAAACATCGAAGCTACGATAACCCATGACATAAAGTATGGTAAGTAACTAATTGTTTGTGCTAATTTTTTAAAACGAACTTCTCTTAACTCATTTAAAAATAGTGCGAAAATAATTGGTGCTGGGAATCCAATAACAATTTTCCAGAAACTAATGTTTAGTGTGTTCCAGAAAGCACGTTCAAACGTGAAGTCATCTAACATACGTTTAAAGTGTGCAAAGTTGTTCCATGGACTGTCCCAAATTCCTAACCCTGGTGAATAGTCTTTAAATGCAATCTGTACTCCATAAATTGGCCCATATCCGAATACTAGTAATAGTACAACCGGAATAAGTATCATGACTAAGAATGGCCAGTTTTTCTTTAAGCGTCTTTTCAGATCTTCTTTTTTGTCCGTAACATTATATACCGGCACGTGATCATTTCTATGTGTTGCCATCAAAACTCCTCGCTTTCATTTTCAACTCTTACAACAATATTTCTGTATTAAAAATATTTCTCCGAATAATTGTGCGTCATTCTTTATCGTTTGTATGCGCTATTAATCGGTGAGTACTTTTTGACTTATACGTTTTAAACCGTTACTGGTACTCTATCTTTACGAATGACTTCTTGTGTTTCTACGTCAAAGAAGTGCGCCTTATTCATATTGAATGCTAATTCCACTTCTTCTCCATCTTCGTGATAGTCACGCGCATCAACAATAGCGATAATTTCATCTTCAACACCGTTGCCAGCGTCTAAGTATAAAATTGAAGTTGATCCAAGTAATTCGGATAAGTTAATTCTTAATTTACGAACAGAATCTGGTGAAGCCTCCATTGCAATTTGTTCTGCATTGATATCTTCTGGACGAATTCCAAAGATAAGTTCTTTACCATCATATCCACGCTCATCTAATAACTTCTTATCTGGAGCAGATACTGGTAATTCTAAACCATGCTTTGTACGAACGACTCCGTTACTGTAACGAGCATCCATCAAGTTCATAGCTGGAGACCCCATAAATGTTGCGACGAATGTATTGTTTGGATAGTTATAAACATCAATTGGAGCCCCAACCTGTTGTACAAATCCACTTTCCATAACAACTACACGGTCAGCAAGCGTCATCGCTTCTGTCTGATCATGCGTTACATAGATAATTGTTGTATCTAATGTTTTGTGTAATTTACTAATTTCTGAACGCATTTTTACACGTAGCTTTGCATCTAAGTTGGATAAAGGTTCATCCATTAAGAATAATGCTGGTTCACGAACTACCGCACGTCCTAGTGCAACACGCTGTCTTTGTCCACCTGATAAAGCTGCAGGTTTACGATCTAGTAATTCAGAAATATCCAATATTTCTGCTGTTTCTTCAACACGTTTTTTGATTTCATCTTTAGGTAATTTTTGAAGTTCTAAACCAAATCCCATATTATCAAACACTGTCATGTGTGGATATAAAGCATAACTTTGGAATACCATCGCAATATCACGATCTTTAGGTGCAACATCGTTTACTTTGCGATCGTCAATGAACAACTCGCCTGCTGTGATATCTTCTAATCCAGCAACCATACGTAGTGTTGTTGACTTCCCACAACCTGATGGCCCAACGAATACAATAAACTCACCGTCTTCAATTTCTAAGTTGAAGTTTGTAACAGCAAATTCTCCTGCTTCGTCATACTCTTTATATATATGTCTTAATTCTACTCCTGCCATATATCTAATCTCCTATCATATTTAATCGTTTAATGCATTAATAAATCTTTGTGCAATTTCCTTTGGTCGAGTAATTGCGCCTCCAACCACGATTCCTGCTACACCCAAGTCTTTCATTTTCCTAGCGTGTTCAGGTGTATGAATTTTCCCTTCAGCAATGACGTCTACACCAGCTTCGACTAATTTCTCAACTAGTTCAAAGTCTGGGCCGTCTACTTGAGTGCTGTAGCTAGTGTATCCAGATAATGTCGTTCCGACAAAATGAATTCCTTGCTCATGGGCATTTATTCCCTCTTCATAAGTACTAATATCTGCCATATATAATTGGTCTGGATATTTTTCCTTAATTTGTTTAATGAACGCATTAACTTCAAGTCCGTCGTAACGATCTCTAAACGTTAAGTCTAGTGCGATAACGTCCGTACCTGCTGCAACTAATTCGTCCACTTCTTTCATTGTAGCCGTGATAAATGGTTCTTGTGGTGGATAATCTTTCTTAATAATTCCAATAACAGGTAAATCAACAACTTCTTTAATTTCTAGAATATCTCGAACAGTGTTTGCTCGAATTCCAACGGCACCTGCTTCAGCTGCTGCTTTTGCTAGTAGTGGCATAACACCACCTACTTCAGTATATAAAGGCTCTCCAGGCAAAGCTTGGCACGAAACGACTAAACCGTTTTCAATTTGTTTTTTAAACCTATCTTTATTCATATTCGTTTTCCCTCCATCTTATAAGTCAATTTTTAACCGAACTCCTCATCTAATGCTTGTAATGTGGAAGAGAAAATCTCTTTTCTTGAAGCATAATCTGAATTTGAGAAATACGTATAGATTATGTCAATGATTACAAGCAACGGAAGTTGAGGGGAAATACGAATCCCATAGTTAAGATTGTGACTTGTAGCAACTAGAACAATTTCATCGCAAAATTTCTCAGCTTCGATTTTCTTGTTTGCTGTTAGCAAGATTGTTTTTGCGCCATTTTTGTGACCTCGTTCTAAAGATGAGAAAATAACCGAAGTTTCACTTGAAACTGAAAGGCCAATGACAACACACTCTTCATCCAATAAGACACTATTCATTCGAATATGGTCATGATCGGTAAATGCATCGCAATGTAAACCTAGTCGCATAAAACGAGACTTCATTTCCTGAGCAACCAAACCCGAACTACCGACTCCATAAAAGTAAACTCTTTTACTATCTAGAATCAATTCTACAATTCGCGTAATTTGGTGTTCGTCAATTAAAGAGTATGTCTTATTTAAAATCTCATCATAATCTGCTAGAGCTTGTTTAGTGAGTTCATGATAGTTGTCAGACTCTTCAATGAAATGTGATTTATAAACATATATAAATTCACGATATCCTGCATAACCACATTTTTTTGAAAACCGAGTTAAGGAAGCTTCCGAAACGTGTAGTTCATCCGCTATTTCTTTTGCTGAAAATTCTCTATCTTCATTTGTATTGCCGATAAAGAAATCAGCGATCGTTCGTTCAGCACTCGTTAACGTTTCGTAAACGGATTCAATTATTGGAACAACACTTTTACTTAAACTATTTTCTATTTGAAGCCCTCCTTACTAAATCTTCTGATGCGTACTTGTTTTGTTCTTGTGATGGTTTTATAATAGCATACTCGAAATTATTTTCAATAAGAAAGGCGTTTATAGATTTCACTTTCAATATTAGAGAAAGGGTTTACAAATGAACTTTATGTCTGAAAGTACTTTCGTTCTTCAATCTATTTTACGCATGAAGATACTTTCATATAAGTCGTTAAAAGATGAATGACTGTTCATAAGTGTTGTCTATACAAGCTTTCTTCTTGTTGATTTATTATGAATTATTAAAAATGTTGAAGAATTTTAACACCAATTACTATAGTAACGTAAATCATTAGAATAACCAAACAATAATTAGAATCTTCTAACATACTGGTTTTCACAAACTTTTGTTTAGATATGCCGATAATAGTTTGTGTATATCGATACATTTTATTCGTTTTAACTGATTTTTAACAACTCAAGGATACTTTTAAAAAACCATTCTCTTCTTATATGTATAGATGTAAATTTAAAAAGTATAAAAAAATAGTGCTGGCCAAATGTGACCAGCACTTTAACTAGCTCATTAAGAAATTACATGTTTTCCCAGACTATTGCACCTGGTTCTAATGTATATTCTTTCTCGTTTCCTTCTCCATCGTAAACTTTTGTTGTTTGTGATTCTGTTGAGTTATTTACGATTGCATATCGTTGACTATTTGGATAAGCATGAACTTCTACATTCACGTTGCTTGCTTGCCATATATTGAACGCCTCTTCCTTGCTTGCAGCAAAGTATAGTGATTTCATTAATAGACGTGTGTTTTCAGCACTAAACGGTAGACCCGCTAAGTAAACACCACGACCTTTACCAAATTGGTTTGCCGAAACATGAATTTCGCCATTTGAAAATTCTAAAATCTCCGTTTGATTGGATAAAGCATAGATATTTTTCATTGACTCACCAAAATCAAAGTCTGTTTGTTCTTCCGTAATGAAATGATCTTCAGCAGTTACCTCATTGAAGTACTTGTCTGTTGATAAACTAAAACCTAATTCTTTATCGACACCTAAGATGTCTGATAATTGGAAGTATTTCCCTTGATGATGAACGGCCGTTGGTTCACCAATACCTACAAGTCCCCCACCATTTGCGACCCATTCACGGATCGTTGCGAGCAATTCTTCTTCTTTCCAACGTTCTCCACCAGAGAATGCTGTACCAACATCACCAGCGTTAATAATAACGTCTACATCTTCAGGCACACCTGATGTAATGATATCATCAAAACTAATGAAAGATACATCAGCATCTGAACCACTTAATGATTCTAAAATACCTTGGTAAGAATAAGCTTGTTTATACCATAGAGCATGAGCGATCATATGAGTTTGCCAGCTACGCATTTTACCCCATGAGTTTAAAACGGCTACTTTAACACCTGTGTATGGTTTGTGTCCATCAACTGTGTCATAAATTTCACGGAACTCATCCGTTACTTTTTCGATGTAGTCAACAAATTTAGGGAATTTATACGCTAAACTTAAGTAACCACCATAGCCAATACGGTCGACAGGTTTACGCATTATCGCGCGACGTGCTGATAACCAGTTGTCTACTGCTTCGATGACTGGATCGTTTCCTTCATAGAATGTATCTGGGAAGAAGTAAGGTAAGAATCTTCCTTCCGTATATTTCAAGTGAGGAATCTCAGAAATCATACGTAAAGTTGCTCCGTCACCTACTGAACCAACAACCCCGTCCATACCAATACTTTCAAAGTAGTCACCATATGGCTCTGTACCCATCCAGTTGTCACCTAAGAACATAATGGCTTCTTTATCGTATTCATGCACAATATCAACTAGAACTTTTACTTGTTCCGATACAAATTTTGTAATGAAATCAATATAATCTAAATACTCTTTTGAAGGGACACGGAATGAACTGTTGTAGTAACCTTCATCTACAAAGTGCTCAGGACGTAAAGCGTATCCTTTTTCCTTTTCAAAATCTTCTAGTGCTTTAACGGAGACCGATGTGCCATAACCAAACCAGTCGACAAACTTTTCTTTACCTAGATTATTAAACACTAACGTAAAGTGATAGAAGAACGTTGTAAAACGAACAACATCCGTATCTGGGTTTTCTTCTAACCATTCACGTAATTTATCTTTCATAAATTGGTTCGAGTGTGGTTGACGGACGTCAAACGGAATGTCGTGTGGTACGTCGCCCCAGTCGTTTGTAATATGGTTATACATTTGCGTCGGGTCCCAAATTTGCCAAGCTAAGAAGCTCACAGTATATTCATGGAAAGCCTGGATATCTGATAAAGTCGCAACATGCGTCTCTTCATCTACAGTCCATTTATCCGTTGGTACAATTTCACCCGTTGTACGGTTCATAACTTCCCAATATTTTTTAATATCATGATCATAGTCTGGCGTAACTTGTTCTGCGAAATAACCTTTCATAAAAGGAATCTCAACGGTTGTATTCATAGCTGTGGTTTTTTCAGACATTAAATACAGTTGTTGGTTCTCTTCTGGATGGTGTTTCGCAAAATCATTGTGTCCACGTGCCACAAAATATTTTGAATAAATTTTTGCGTCTAATTGCTTAATTTCTTCGTCCAAATGCGTTCCATCACTATCACGAATCGCATCTGCACCCCAACGCTCGAGTAATTCTTTCGTTTCCTCAATAAAATCCTGCTCACTCGGAAGCGTTACACGTCCCTTTTTCTTTTTATCCATCGCTTAAATTCTCCTTATAATTTCTTATACTAATTCAATACGCGTTGTCCACGGAGTAGCCGTTTCACCAACAACAACGTTTAAATCTTCAATGTTTTGACGGCCCTGTGTCGATAACCACTCTTGAGTCGCGTCAGAACCTTCATTCACAAAGACTTCAACTGAATCTTTCCATGTTGCACGTCCACATAGTACACCGTTAAACTCTGAACCAGCTTCTTTAGCAAAACGTAACGTATCTTGGAACATTTCAGCAGAAACACCCGCACTTAAGAAGATAAACGGTAAATGTGTCGCTTCAGACTGTGCTTTATAATATGCTGCAGCTTCTTCGCGCGTATAAATCGCTTCGCCTTCTTCCACAAAACCTTCAACATAAGCCATGTTTACTGGAACTTCCATCTTCAATACATCAACAGCATATGCTGGATCTGAGAAAATCTTCATCGACTCGTTTACTTTATGTGGCTTAACAGCAGCATATTCGCGAGACTTCGCATCTTCAATCGTTGCATCATATGTTACAATTTCTAAGAAAAATGGTAAATCTTCACCTAAACACTCTGAACCAACACGCTCAACGAAAGCATTTTTCTGGTCATTGATTTCTTCTGCTTCATCTACATCATAATATAGAAGAATCTTTACGGCATCGACACCAAACTCTTTCAAACGCTTAACCGATAATTCAGGTAACAATTTCGGCAAACGACCTTCTTCATCTTTATCATAACCAGAAACTTCATATGAAATGAGAAGTCCAGCACCTTCAGAACGTACACTCGCAGCCGGCAAGCCGTATTCTGAATCAAGTAAAATTGAAGACGCATACTTCGTTAGCTCACTAGATACTGCTTTCTTATACTCAGCGATGATGCTCCAATCTGTGACAGATGAGTCAATATCCCCAATCATTTTACGTAATGATTGACGCTGATCAATGGCCAACGCATTGATTCGGTGTTCTTTGTCAGATAAGTTTTGTAGATGTTGATATTTTACAGGTGAAACTTTATGCATAGTAATAATCCCCTTTATACAATTTAGTTAATTATAATTCTGTTATTTGAATTTGGTTATAAATGTATTCAAAAAGTGATGCTTCTATCGAACCCGTTTTTTCGTTTAATGTATTTAAGACACCAGCTGTCATCGCTGTTTTAATCAAGTCAACATCAGTCGTCTGATTTAAAACACTTAGCGCTAAACCTGCTACTGTTGCGTCTCCTGAACCGACGGCATTCACCACTTCAATTTCTGGTACACGAACACGGTAATACATATTATTGTGCTTAATAAATGCCCCGTCGCCACCTAGAGAAATAATGACCCACTCGACTCGGCTATAACGATCACTCGCTAACACCTCTTTGATGACAGTGAAATCATTTGTAACCGTTAAATCCTCAATGGCACTTAATTCATCCAGATTCGGCTTAACTGCTTTCAAATGAATGCTTTCATCATCTAAAACAGTCGCTAAATTTGAACCCGATGTATCTAAGATGACTGGAATATTTAAGTCGTTTCCGAATTGAATCATTTCACGATAAACAGCTACATCCATACCAGTTGGTAAACTACCTGATATTGTAACAACTTGATAGTCGCCGCTCTTCAGCATTTGTTTGAAGTGTGTTAAAAACTGATCCGTCTCTTCTTTAGAAATAGTTGGACCACTTTCTAAAATTTCTGTTTGTTGCCCATCGTGTAAAATCGCAATACAGTTCCTTGACTCTTGATCGATTTTTAAAAAATCGTGTTGAATATCATCAACTTCTAGTTGTTCCATAAGGTAAGCACCTAAGTGTCCACCTAACAAACCAGTCGCAGTCGTTTTTTGACCGAGTTGTGTCGCTACACGTGCCACATTGATCCCTTTACCACCTGCTGTTTTTAAAGCCTCACTTGTACGATTCACATCGTTTATGTTCAATGTATCCAATCGGTAGGAAATATCTACCGACGGATTCATCGTTACCGTCAAAATCATTTGTCTCCTACTTTCTATGTGGAAGATTCTTAAGCATCTAGGTTATCGTGAATGATAACACCTTGTACTACACGGTTAACTGTTTGGTTTTTACTTGGTGTATCTGGTGTATTGCCAACTTGAACAGCAGTAATTAATGAAATAATTTGACCAAATACTGTGTATGGTAATGCTAAGTAAGCATCTGGTAAGTTGTTATACTGTTTGTCAAAAGCAAAAGCTGTTCCAACGTAATTTGCATCATCTGCTTCTACTTGAACACCACAAACTGTGCCAGCTACTTCATCTAGACGTAATTCTTCTAACATGTCTACATCGTACTGACGAGTGTATTTATCATTTGAAACAAAACCAATGACTAATGACGTATCATTTACGAATGATTTTGGTCCATGACGGAAACCTAATGAACTGTCAAACTGTGTCGCTTTTGCACCAGCTGTTAATTCTAGAATTTTCAATTGTACTTCACGTGCAATTGCAGCAAAGACACCTGAGCCTAAGTAAGTGACACGCTCAAAGTCTTTTTCTAATAAAGCATTGATTTCATCTGTTCGTGCAATCGTAGCGTTTCCTAGCTCAACCATTTGATCGACAAAGTCTTTTTTCTCAGCAAGTGGGCGTTCGTCAAACATTAATGTTGCTGATAATGTCATACACGTGAAGCTTCCTGTCATTGCGAAACCTTGGTCATTTGTGCGCTCTGGCATTAAGAGTAAGTAGTTTAAGTCGTCTCCTTCAGAATTCACAGCTAATTTTCCATCCGCAGCACAAGTAATTGTGATTTGGTAGAAGTCATCAACTAATTTTTGTCCAAGTTCAACACTTGCTAAACTCTCTGGACTATTTCCACTACGCGCAAACGAAACCAAAATAGTTGGTTTGTTCTTACGGAAGAAACTCTTTGGATTCGATACTAAATCTGTTGTTGCAACTGCTTGGAATTCAAAAGCATCTTCATTTCCATGTTGTTTCAAGTAAGGAACAACAGAATCGCCAACATATGCCGAACTTCCTGCTCCTGTGAAAATAACACGTACACGACCATGTTTTTCTACAATCTTGTCTAAGAAGGTTTTAATTTCACCTTCAACTTTTTCATAATTCTCAAACGCTTCAACCCATAACTCTGGCTGTTGCTTGATTTCACGCGTCGTGATTTCTGCGCCAACTTTTGATAATTCTTCTACAGATAAGTCAAACATTTTGCACTCTCCTATATCATTTTAGTTTATCCGAACATCTGGTTACTACCAGTTACCTATATTATAGTGTGCGCGCTTCCATTCGTCAAATTTTTTTCGCAAAAATAAATAAAATCTGACACCAGATTAGTGGCATCAGATTTTATTAAACATATTATCTTATAATAGATTCTTTAGGGATTTCTTTTAAGCCTCCACCTTCTCTAGAAGACTCTGTTGCCTTTACGGCTGTTGCAATACTCATCCGTCCGTCCATAACAGAAACAGCCGGTTCAATGGAATGATTCACATAATCTACAAAACTGTCCCAGATTTTAAAGTCTGATCCATCATGATAAATGGCCTCTTCATCTTTTATTTCTAAAACCATATTTGTAGCATTTTCAATATCCTTACCTGCTCTTGTTGTTATAGTTATCGTATTATTGATGTCATCACTTTCTAAACGGCCTTTCGTACCGATTATCGTATAATTACGTTGGTAATCCGGTGTAAAGTGATTCTGTAAGTAAGAAGCTTTTATACCATTCTCTAACTCCATGATGACAACACTATTATCTTCTACATCCATCTCTACTTCCGTTTGATGTTCCAAGCCATCCGCTTCAAAATTCGCTTCGTTATTATAAAAATCTAGACTACCAAATGCAGAAACTTTTTTAGCATAGCTCCCACCCAGCATATGGATCATGTCTAAATCATGAGACCCTTTTTGAAGGAGTAGAGAGTTGGTATATTTACTGTTTCGATGCCAGTCCTGATAGTAAAAGCGGCCACCTCTACCTACAAAGTGGCGTACCCAAATGGCTTTCACTTCTCCTATTTTCCCCTCATCAATGACTTTTTTCATTGTCTGATATAAAGTCATATAGCGCATATTAAAACCAATCATTAATTTTCTATCCGTCTGTGCCAATACATCCATGATATTGTCAGAGCCTTCAATCGTAATAGCCATTGGTTTATCTAGAAAAACATGTTTATTCGCATGCAATGCATCAATCGCTTGCTCCTCATGTAAATAATCAGGTGAAGTAATGATAACCGCATCAATCTCTTCGATTTTCAACAATTCTTTATAATCTTTTGTAACAAATATGTCTCTATCCAATTCTTTCAAGAAACGATTCGCATTCTCGGTATTTGGTTCGGCTAATGCGACTATTTCACTTTGTTTATTATTCTTAGTCCAAAACGAGGTATAATACCCTCTTGCTCCGGAACCAATTAATCCTACTTTTAAAATTCTAATCACCTCGATTAATTTAACTTAGGAATCTCCTGCATAACCCCACCACTACGGATGGAATCTGTCGCTTTAACACCAACTGCTACACTCATTCTTCCATCATATGGTGTAACATGTGGTACTTTATCGTTTAATATATAGTCAATAAAGCTTTCTGTAATTCTCAAATCACCACCTGCATGGACACCTTCAGTCGGTTTCATTTTGATTACAATATCACTTTTATCTTCAAGTGAATCTGTGTTTCTCGTTTTAATCGTAATCGTTTCGTTGACCTCATCATTTTCCATTCGTCCTTTAGTCCCTATAACGGTATAGTTTCTTTGGTAATCAGGCGTGAAATGGTTTTGTAAATACGATGCTTTAATGCCATTTTCCAATTCCATGATTAGGACACTATTATCTTCAACATCAATTTCTACATCTGTTTGATGTTCTAATCCATCGGCTTCAAAGTTTTCTGGATCGCCGTAAAAATCTAAACTACCAAACGCAGAGACCTTTTTAACATAACTGTCTGAAAGCATATGAATCACATCAATATCATGTGAAGCTTTTTGTAATAATAATGAATTCGTGTACTTAGAGTTACGGTGCCAATCTTGGTAATAGAAAATACCTCCCATACCTACAAAGTGTCGAACCCAGATAGCTTTTACATCCCCAATCACGCCATCATCAATAACTTTTTTCATTGTTTGGTACATTGGCATGAATCGCATGTTAAAGCCTATCATTAATTTTTGCCCCGATTTTTTCCACTCTCTAATAATTTCATCACAATCTTCAATTGTGATAGCCATAGGTTTTTCTAAATAAACATCTTTTCCAGCTCTTAATGCCTCAATCGCATGGTCTTTATGTTTATAATCTTCCGTCAGGACGACAATGGCATCTACATCATCACGTGTTAAAAGATCTTTGTAATTATCTGTAAAAAATATCTCATCTGTTATTTCTCTTTTAAATTTCGCCATGGCTTCATCATTAAGTTCTGCAAAACCAGTAATGACAGAGCGACCTTCCTTTTCAGGTTGATGCCAATACCTTGATAAGTTCCCTCTTAGTCCATTTCCTATTACACCTAATCTTAGTTTCTCCATGTGACAAACCCCTTTTTTATTATAATTATATTCTTTTAACATTTATTTAACTATTTTCAACTGGTAGTTACCACTTTATGGATTATAGTGCAAACGCTATCTTTGTGTCAAGAATATACCCAGTAGTATAACCATCAATTCACTCGTTTTTGTATAGAAAAAAGCATATGATTGATTTAGACCAATCATATGCTCTTCCTGTCTATTCATTTGTAATAGGGTTTTATGGAAGTGTAGCAATAACTTCAATTTCTACTTGAACATCTTTTGGAAGTCTAGCCACTTCTACAGTTGAACGTGCTGGTGGATTTTCTGTAAAGTATTCTGCATAAACATCGTTTATTTTACCAAAGTCATCCATATTTTTAATAAAGACGGTTGTTTTTAGAACCTTGTCTAAGCTTGTTCCTGCTTCTTCTAAAACTGCACGAACGTTTTCTAAAACTTGTCTTGTTTGATTTTCAACATCATCCGCTACAATTTCACCTGTTGCTGGATCCATTGGAATCTGACCTGATGAGAACAGTAAGTTCCCAAACTTAATCGCTTGCGAATACGGTCCTAATGCTGCTGGTGCTTTCTCTGTGTTTACAACTTCTTTATTCATATTTATCTTCCTCCAATTTTATTTTTGAATTAACTGATACTTTTTATCTTTTAAAACGTTATAAATTTCATCAATATGTTTATTATCTTTGGTCTCTAAAACCAACGTAACTTCTTGTGAGCCTAGTGTTAAATAAGGCTTCATATTTGTTTGTGAGATCGTCGAGATATTTGCTTTTGTACTGGCGATAACTTCAAGTAATGTTTGTAAATTACCTGGTTTATCTGGAATCGAAATACTAATTTCAGTAAAGCGACCTTCTCTTAATAAACTAGAATCGATAATGTTCATGACTAAATTCATATCGATATTTCCACCAGATAACATCACAACGATATCACTGTTTTCAAGATTTACTTTTCCAGATAAAATCGCAGCCGTAGCCGTTGCGCCAGCTCCTTCAGCGACTAACTTTTCACTTTCAAGAAGAGTAAAGATTGCTTTTGCAATTTCTTCTTCTGTTACTGTCACAACTTCATCTACATATTTTTTCGTCATTGCAAACGTAAGTGGACCAGGTCGCTTCACGGCTATTCCATCTGCTATTGTATCGCTCGATGTGCAACGGACGATGTCACCTACTTCTAAAGATTGATACATACTTGCAGCATTTTCTGCTTCAACTCCGATAATCTTTACCTCGGGTTTGAGTGCTTTTATCGCTAGCGCAACACCAGAAATCAAACCTCCGCCACCAATCGGTACGACAACAGCATCAACGTCTTCTAGTTCATCCAGAATTTCAAGTCCGATTGTACCTTGACCTGCAATGACAAACTCATCATCAAAGGCGTGTACAAAAGTCGCACCCGTCTCCATTTGAATTTCCAATGCGCGATCATAAGCATCATCAAAGTCGTTTCCATGAAGCACAACTTTTGCACCATAATTTTGAGTAGCAGTTACTTTTGAAATCGGCGCCCCAACCGGCATGACAATCGTTGACTCAATCCCGTAAGCCGATGCAGCTAGCGCTACCCCTTGAGCATGGTTCCCGGCTGATGAAGCAATGACTCCCTTACTCTTCTCTTCTTCAGTTAAGTTGGCCATTTTATTAAAGGCCCCTCTTATTTTAAATGAACCTGTTTTTTGTAAGTTTTCAGGTTTAAAGTAAATCTTATTCCCTTTAAAATTCAGGTCGTTGCTTGGAATTAACGGGGTCGGAAAAATCGTCTCTTTAATGACCTCTTTTGCTTTTTGAATATCTTCTAAAGTTACGTCCAAATCGACTCACTCCTCAGTTCTATTTTTAAACAATCACATTCCTCGTAAAATAAATAAGATCCATTGTAACGTTTTTTACTTATGAATTATACCATATTTTTACACGAATTCTGGTTACTACCAGCGATGCTTATTATATTGTGCGCGCTTCCAAAATGTCAAATAAAATAATAAAAGAGCACAGAAAAATCTGTGCCCAAACATGTCAATTATAAATTATATGCTAATAGACCGGCACCAATAATCCCATTGTCGCCACCCAATGACGTTCTCGTAATATGGTTTAAAATGTGTGCCTGTTCTTCGTTCACTAAACTTCTTAATTGTTCAATAATCTCTGCTACAAATTCTGGGTTATGGTAAGCCACGCTTCCACCTAAAACAATCGAGTTCGGATCAAGAACACAAACAATCGAGTATAAACCGACAGCCAATGCATGTGCACGGTCATTTACAACTGCTAGCGCTTCTTCGTCGCCAGCACCTGCTTTTTGGAACACTTCTTTCGTTGACTCAGCACCCGAGAAAGCTTTTTGAATAGCCGGACCAGCTGCATATTCTTCTAGACCAACATAGCCATTCTCACCTTTTAATGGGAGAAAACCTATTTCACCAGAAAAACCTGCACCTCGTAAGATCGTGTTATTAACAATGCTCGTTGCTGCTAGACCAGTCGATATTGTTACATAAGTGAACGTATCCTTTGCTGGAATTGGACGGGTTGCATACTCGGCATAAGCCGCAACTTTTACGTCATTATCTATCGTGACTTTTAAATCATCACCATAAACTTCCTGCAAGCGCGCTACAAAGGAAAAGTCTTGCCAAGGAATATTATTTTGGAAAACAGCCACGCCATTTTCAACGTCTACTTTTCCTGGAACCCCTGCACCTACACCATGGAAATCTCCGATTTCTAAGCCACTTGTATCTAAAACCCCACGGATACATGTCAATACCGTCTCAAACAAAGCATCCGCTGACGTCGTATCACTCGGTAATTCGTGTCGGTGTTCAATTCTCCCGTCACGATCCACCACAGCTACTGCGACTTTTGTTCCACCAATATCAATTCCTAAAGCAACTTCTTTTTCCAATATTACTACCCCTTTTCTACCTGGTTACTACCACTTGTCTATTCATTCTTATTATACGCAAAATCTTG
>CAZUZA010000005.1:0-63505 GCA_964624875.1 uncultured Carnobacteriaceae bacterium
TTTTTGCTTTGGTCTTGTTGTTTGTTGCTGTTTTGGTTTTGTTGCTTATTTTGGCTCTGTTGTTTGTTGCTATTTTGGCCTTGTTGTTTATTTTGGTTCTGTTGTTTGTTTTGGCCTTGTTGTTTGTTTTGATTCTGTTGCTTATTCTGGCCTTGTTGTTTATTTTGGTTCTGCTGTTTATTCTGGCCTTGTTGTTTGTTTTGGTTCTGCTGTTTATTTTGGCCTTGTTGTTTGTTTTGTGTATTATTTGTATTCTTATTTTGTTTTGGCGAAGTATTTACCTTCTTTTCATTAGATTTTTTGTTCGGTTGCTTGTTTTGAAAGCTAGATTTAACTTTGCTCATTTCATCATCCGTCATTGAAGACATATGACTTCCATATTCAATTCCTAAATCTTTTGCTTTATCTAAAATCTTTTTACTCTCTACGTTTAATTCTTTTGCAAATTCATAGACACGTTTTTTGCCCATACAATCACCTTTCTATTCACTTACAGCAATTTTTTAAAGGATTGTGCAAATCCGTCATCTGTGAATGCACATACCGTCCTTTCTTTACCAATCGCATGAGAAATCTCCTCTTTGGTAAAAATAATGTATGAAGGTATATTATAATACTCACATTTATCTAAAAATTGCTTTTTCGTGTTCTGACTAGCATCGTCTGCGATAACAACTAAGGTTGCTTGCTTACTACGTACACTCGTTAATACGGTCGGACTGCCACTTTCAAGTTTTCTTGCACGCTGCGCAAGCCCTAGTAAGTTCAATGCTTTTCTTTTATTGTTCATTTTGTCTCATAATTTCTAATCGCGCTAAGCGATATTTCACATGTTCTAATAGTTCATCGTAAAATGCATCCGATATCTCAGTTTTCAATATCCCACTTAAGATATTTTTTTCTTTTGCTGTTTGGATGATTTCAGGATCAAGTGAGACATATGCGCCTCTACCATTTTTCTTACCTGTATCATCGATAAATATGTCACTCTCTTTTGTTTTGACAATACGAACCATTTCTTTCTTCGGTCTCATATCACCACTGACAACGCATTTACGCAAAGGTACTTTTCTTTTTGCCATGTCCACCCACCTCTTATAGGATACTTTCGAATATGTTACGGTTATTCGGCATCGTTCTCTTCATTTTCTGATAATTCTTCATCTATTTGTTCTAATTCAGAAGTCACATCTGACTCTGGTAAAGTAACATCTTCTTCAGCAGCGATTTGATCAGCGATTTCTACATTATCAAATTGCTCTTCTTCATCTGTTATTAAAGCTTCTGTTTCTAATGGACTATCTTCATTATATTGATCATCAAAGATATCGAAGAAATCTTCTGCATCTTGGTCAGCATCTACATCTTTAGTAGCACTTGTATCTTCTAATGATTCGAAGAACTCGTCTGAGTCATCCACTATCGGCATTGAATCAACTTCTTCAGTTAGCTCAGTTAATTCGCCTTCTTCAGCCATATCTTTTTCTGCTTCTTCTTTAATATAGTCAGCAGGATCAAAGTCATTTTCAGATTTAATATCAATTTTGAAGCCAGTCAAACGAGCAGCTAGTCGAACGTTTTGTCCACGACGACCAATTGCTAATGACAATTGCATGTCCGGTACAACGGCTACACATTCACGGTTTTCTTCATCTAAATAAACATCTACAACATCTGCTGGATTCAAAGCATTTTTAATAAATACTTTTGGATCTTCGTCCCATTCAACGATATCCATGTTCTCACCATTTAATTCGTTTACGATTGTTTGTACTCGAGTTCCTTTAGGTCCTACACAAGTCCCTACAGCATCTACGTTATCGTCATGCGAGTAAACAGCTAATTTTGAACGATCGCCAGCTTCACGTGCGATTGATTTAATTTCAACAATACCTTCATAAATTTCAGGTACTTCTTGTTCAAATAATCTTTTAATTAAGCTTGGATGTGTACGACTTACAAATACTTGAGGACCTTTTGTCGCATTCTCTACATTACTCACATATACCTTAATACGATCATGTGGTCTGTACACTTCGCCTTCAATTTGGTTACGTGTTGACATTGCTGCCTCAACTTTACCTAAATTGATAAAGACGTAATTTTCATCTTGTCGTTCTACGATACCTGTCATCAAATCATCTTCATATTGGATATACTCTTCGTAGATAACTGAACGCTCTGCTTCACGTAAACGTTGCGTAACGACTTGCTTTGCTGTAGACGCTGCTAATCGACCAAAGTTTTTTGGAGTTACTTCGAATTTCATTTTGTCGCCTACTTCATAGGCAAAGTTTGATTCTTTTGCATCGTCAATTGAAATTTCTGTGCTTTCACTCTCTACTTCTTCAACAACATCTTTAATTTGATAAACAGAGATTTTACCATTTTTTGAATCGAATTTAACTTCCACATTGCTTGATGTTCCATATTCTTTCTTATATGCAGAAACTAAAGCAGATTCTAATGCTTCAATGATAATTTCAGGTGAAATTCCTTTTTCATCTTGTAGTAATTTAAAAGCACTAATTAATGCATCACTCATTCTCATTCGCTCCTATAATTATTTTAAAATTCGATGGCCAATCTAGCTTTCGATATATTGTCTCGATTTAATATAATTTCTTTTTCTTTTGTTTTCTCTTTAACTCGTAAAGTCATTTCAGTATCTGTTAATTCAATTAACGTACCGTCAAATGTATTTTGCTTGTCAACCGGGTTAAAAAGTGAGACATGAATATAACGATCTACTGCTAATTCAAAGTCTTCTTCCGTTTTTAATGGACGTTCAGCTCCCGGAGAAGATACTTCTAAATAATATGCAAACGGGATAGGATCAGGTTCTACTTCATCTAACTTTTGACTTATAACTTCATTGAAAAGTGCACAATCGTTTAAATCAACACCACCAGGCTTGTCGATGTATATACGTAAAAACCAGTTTTTACCTTCTTTAACATATTCAATATCAACAATACGGAACCCATTTTCTACTGCAAGTGGTTCAGCAATTTCTCCTACTATTTCAACTGTGTTCATTCTCTCACCTCTTCGTTAATCTTAATTTTTATTTATTTTGACAGTTTCATCAAAAAGAGTGAGCCAAAAATCGGCTCACTCCTCGCAACTTCATTCTCAACTTCTAGTAAATAATACCATGAACTGATTGGTATTGCAATCGATGTGCCCAATGAATGTTGAGAACATGCAGTCGCTATTCTTTCACCTTAAAAATCAAATAATGATAATTGGTTTTCATCCGGAAGATGGTTTACCACATTATTCATTTCTAAATATTCCATAACCGTTTTACTTACTTTTCCACGCTTCGACAAATCTTCTTTTGATAAAAACTCTGCCTCTTCACGAGCCACTACAATTTGGTTCGCTACGTTAGCGCCTAAAGACGGAACAGCTCTGAAAGGTGCAATTAAAGAATCGCCCTCAATAATAAAATCTCTAGCATCTGATTTATCTAAATCTACCATTTTAATTTCAAAGCCACGTTCTAACATTTCATTCGCTACTTCCAGTGCAACAACTAGTGTATTTTCTTTAGAGGTTGCTTCCATACCTTTAGCATAAATTTCATCAATTCGAGCTTTTAATGTTGTTTTTCCACCAGCCATTGCTTCTAGATCAAAGTCTTTTGCTCGTATAGAGAAAAAGGCTGCATAGTAAAACAATGGGTAGTGTACTTTAAAGTAAGCGATACGTAGGGCCATAATAATATAAGCAGCTGCATGGGCTTTCGGGAACATATACTTAATCTTTAAACAAGATTCTATATACCACTCTGGAACATCATGTGCTCGCATTTCCTCTTGCCAATCGTCTGGAATACCTCGACCTTTACGTACAAACTCCATAATATTAAACGCTAAACTGTCATCCACACCTTTATATTGTAAATACACCATGATGTCATCACGTGTCCCTATAACGTCAGATAATGGAATGTCATGTTTTCGAATTAATTCTTGTGCATTTCCAAGCCACACATCCGTACCATGAGATAAACCAGATATCTGCAATAATTCTGAAAATGTATCTGGCTCAGTTTGCTCTAACATTTCACGAACAAAAGGCGTACCAAATTCGGGAACACCTAACGTACCCGTTTTTGAATAAATTTGTTCTGATGTCACCCCTAGTATTTCCGGTCCTTTAAATATGGACATAACATCTGGGTCATTCAACGGGATATCCATTGCAGGAATACCGGATAAATCTTCTAGCATTTTAATCATTGTAGGATCATCATGTCCAAGTATATCTAGTTTTAATAAGTTGTCTTCAATAGAATGGAAATCAAAGTGCGTCGTGTACCATTCTGAATTTTGATCATTGGCTGGAAATTGGATCGGTGTAAAATCATAAACATCCATATCATCTGGTATAACTATAATTCCACCCGGGTGCTGCCCAGTCGTTCGACGAACACCAGTAATTCCTTTGACTAAGCGGTCAATCTCAGCTCCACGATAATTCTTCTGCATGTCTCTTTCATAACCTTTAGCGAAACCAAAGGCCGTTCGCTCCGCAATTGTACCAATTGTTCCAGCACGATAAACATAGTCCTCACCGAATAATACTTTTGTATAATCATGGGCACGCGATTGGTATTCACCTGAGAAGTTCAAATCAATATCCGGTACTTTGTCTCCTTTGAATCCTAAAAATGTTTCGAAAGGAATATCATGTCCATCTGAAACTAACTTCTCACCACATTCCGGACAGTCTTTAGCTGGCAAGTCAAAACCAGAGCCATAAGAGCCATCTTCAAAGAATTTAGTGTACTGACATGAAGGGCAACGATAATGAGGAGCTAATGGGTTAACTTCCGTAATCCCTGTTAAGGTCGCTACTAAACTAGATCCAACTGATCCACGCGATCCTACTAAATACCCTTCATTATTACTTTTATCCACTAGTTTTTGTGAAATTAAGTAGATACCCGCAAATCCATTACCAATAATACTCTTTAATTCTCGTTTAATTCGAGCTTCTACAATCTCTGGAAGATCTTCTCCGTATAACTCACGCGCTTTATTGTAAGTCGTATCGGTAATATCTTGTTCTGCACCTTCCATTTTTGGACTGTATAATTTCGAGCGAATTGGCTTAACTTCTGGATCAATCATTTCACGAACTTTATGTGAATTCGTGACAACAACTTCTTTTGCTTTTTCTTCACCTAGAAATGCAAAAGCTTCAATCATTTCATCCGTCGTTCTAAAGTGTCTTTTCGGATACAATGTAGCTTCTGTATTATTTGGATTCGTTGCTTGTAAAATAATTTTACGAGAAATATCATCTTCTGGATGCAAATAGTGCACGTTACCAGTAGCAACAACTGGAATATCTAGTTCTTCTCCTAATTTAACAATATTGGTTAAAATTTCTTCTAAGTCTTCATCATTTTTAATGAGTTCTCTTTCTTTCAAGTGAAGATAAGAGTCTTTCGGCATAATTTCTAAGAAATCATATTTTCGTGCAAGTTCTTTTGCTTCTTCGTACCCTGTCTGCATCATTGCTGTGAAGACTTCTCCGTCTGAACAACCACTTCCTATAATAATTCCCTCACGATGTTCTTTGAAAACACGATGTGGAATTCTTGCTGTTCGGTAGAAAAATTGCGTCAAACTTTTAGAAACCAATTGGAACAAGTTCTTTAAGCCGACATCTGATGCGACTAACAAAGTTGCATGTGTAGGACGAGAACGTTTATAGCCATCTCCCTCACCAACATAGTCGTTCATATTCAGTAAATTTGTAATTTCGTACTCTTCTATTAAATCTTTCAAGAAAATATCTAATAAGCGTCCTGTCGTCTCCGCATCATAAATTGCTCGGTGATGCTGCTCCAGTAGAACATCAAAACGTTTGGCCAATACACTTAGTCCAAAACTTTTGAATTGTGGATATAAAAATCGCGAAAGTTCTAATGTATCGATAACTGGATGCTCTGAAAGAGGCAAATCATTTTTTTGATAGCCTTTATTTATAAAACCAATATCAAACGAAGCATTATGAGCAACTAAAACTGATCCTTCTGTAAATTCCTGGAATTCTTGCAGGACTTGTTTCTCAGGTTTAGACCCTCTGACCATTTCATCGGTAATGCCTGTTAGTTGTGTTGTAAAGGCTGAAAGTGGCGTACCCGGATCAATAAACTCTTGGAACTCTGCGATGACGTTTCCTTTGTACATTTTTACGGCAGCTAACTCAATAATCGAGTCATAAATCGCAGATAAACCAGTTGTCTCAACGTCAAATACGACATATGTTGCTTCATCTAATGGAATGTCAGCTACATTTTGTGCAATTGGCACACCATCATTTACTAAATCAGCCTCTAGACCATAAATGACTTGAATATCATGTTTTTTACTTGCTGAATAGGCTTCTGGGAACGAATAGATACCACCGTGATCCGTTATAGCAATCGCTTCATGTCCCCACTTTGCAGCTGTCTCAATTAAATCAGCCGCACTAAGTGTCGCATCCATTTGGCTCATATTCGTATGGGCGTGTAATTCAATTCTCTTTTCACCATCAGCTGCCTTATCTTGTCTAGGCACATGATAGGTTTCATGTAAGCTCTGAGCCATCATCGTTAGTTCATTATTGAATGTATCCATTTGGATAGACCCTTGTGCTTTGAACCACATACCTGGTTTTATATTCGCAAACATCGCTTCATCCGTCTCGTTATTCGAAAACTTTTTAACGATTAAAGAGGAAGAATAATCTGTCATTTTGATAATCAGTAATTCACGTTCTGAACGAAGCTTACGAACTTCTACATCAAAAACATAACCTTCGATGACGACACTTCGTTCTTCTTCAATAATTTCAACCATTTGTGTAACTGGATTCTTATCACTTATATTTCGACCTAACTTAACAGGTCCTTCGATACTCATCCCACTACCATTATTACCGTTGCGTTCATTTTGTTGATGTCTTTCCGTCAACTCTTTTGTAAGTTTCGCTGTTTCGGATTCGTTTTTTTCAATAACAGCTTGAGCTACTTTTTCAGCAGCATCGCGATCGACTCTAGGAATGATGCGCATGTTGCTCGGAAAACCTAACTTCTCAAACTCCGCTAGAATTGGTGGGAAAAATTCAGAGGTAAACTTATCTAAAGTAATTTCATGTTCGATATAAAATTCCATTTTATGATCAATCACTTTTGGTACTTGCTCTTTAAATAATTGATTACATATCGGTGAATTTACACCACTCTTTTGACATGCATATAACCAGTAATCACTTACCAACTTTTGATTGAAACGATCATTTTTTGTCTGAATAACTATATCGACAGTAGCTATTTTTGAAAAAGCTAATTGTAATGATGCTTCAAATTTTTTGAATAAGTTAAATGGCAAAACTTCATCAAGTAATAAATGGAAATCCCATTTTTTCTCTTGTCGATGAACTTTAACCGTTACTATTTCACCATTCTCGAAAAATGACGTCTCTTCTTCATTTAATGGCAATTTAATTTGTTGTAGTAACGTCTGGAACAACGTTTTTGATTCTTTGTCCATTATTACCCTTCCTTAATATCTCGTATTTTAATAATTTATTCTCTTTTAGGCATTAAAAGGAGCCAGTTTACCTGTCTCCTTTTAAATGTTTATTTAATTTATTTTTATTCTTTATTTGAAGTATCTTGATCTGATGTAAGGATAGAGATTGTATCAATTAAGTCTTCTTTTTTCGCTTCAACCATTTCATCTGTTTTACGAATTGATACTTCAACAACACCATCTTCTGCTTTCTTACCAACTGTAATACGGATTGGAATACCGATTAATTCCGCATCTGTAAATTTAACCCCTGGTCTTTCCTTACGATCGTCTACTAAGACTTCGAAACCCTCTTTTTGAAACAGATCAGTCAACTCATCTGTTAGAGTCTTCTGATGCTCATTTCCGTAATTGATTGGCACGATGTGTACATCATATGGTGAAACAGATTTAGGCCATACCAGTCCTTTATCATCTGCATATTGTTCTGCAATAGCTGATAACAAACGACTAATTCCAATTCCATAACTACCCATAATAACTGGAGTAGGTTTACCATTTTGATCTAATACAGTAGCTCCCATTGTCTCACTGAAGCGAGTACCTAATTTAAAGATATGACCAATTTCAATACCCGTTGTAAATTGAAGCGTTCCTTTTCCATCTGGAGAAAGGTCACCCTCTTGAACCATACGAATATCTGCATATTGTTCTGGCCCAAAGTCACGACTCGCATTTACGTTAATATAATGCTTATCAATTTTATTAGCACCCGTTACACTGTTCACCATGTTTTTAACGTATAAATCAGCAACAATTGTAATATCTTCTGAGACATCCATTGGTCCTACATATCCAGCTGGAATGTTACCAAATAATTCGATAATGTCTTCTTCTGTAGCAGCTTCAATCGTTTCTGCACCAATTGCCATACGAACTTTAATTTCGTTAACATCATGGTCCCCACGTGTAAGAGCCATAACTGGTTTATCGCCATCTGCGACTAATAAGACACTTTTGATAATGTTTGTTGGCTTAACATTTAAAAATTGTGATAGCTCTTCAATCGATGTTACTGCTGGCGTATCAATAACTTCCTTTTGAAGTTGAACTTCTGTGTTCGTACGCTCTTTAAATTTGCTTGATGCCATTTCAATGTTTGCAGCATAGTCACTCTCACTTGAATAAGCAATCGTATCTTCTCCAGCGTCAGATATTGCGATAAACTCAATCGATTCACGACCACCCATAGCTCCTGCATCTGCAATAATTGAACGATAATCTAAACCAATACGCGTAAAGATATTATCATATGCACCCCATATTTCACTATACATGTCATCTAAACTCTCGTTAGAATCATGGAATGTATAAGAATCTTTCATAACAAATTCACGGCCTCTTAGTAAACCAAATCGAGGTCTTTTTTCATCACGGTACTTTGTTTGAATTTGATACAAATGTAACGGTAATTTTTTATATGATTTAATATCATCACGAACAAGTTTTGTAAATGTTTCTTCATGTGTTGGCCCTAATAGAA
The DNA here is from genome assembly GCA_964624875.1 of uncultured Carnobacteriaceae bacterium. Lineage (GTDB taxonomy): Bacteria > Bacillota > Bacilli > Lactobacillales > Carnobacteriaceae_A > Atopostipes. Next base: position 9,085 of record CAZUZA010000005.1, read on the forward strand.
AATCTCTATCGTGACGGTCTTTTAACTCCATCATTTCAGGACCGTATGTTTCATAACGACCTGACTCTTTCCATAGATCAGCTGGTATAAATGCTGGTAGTAACATTTCTGTACCACCGATTGCGTTTAATTCTTCTCTGATAATATTCTCTATTTTTTGCATTACACGATAAGCTAATGGTAAGTACGCATAAACACCAGATGAAATCTGACGAATATAACCTGCTCGTAACATTAATTGATGACTTAGTGCTTCTGCGTCACTAGGATTCTCTCTTAATGTTGGTATAAAAATTTGGGATTGTTTCATTTCCTATCAAACTCCTTATTTTCCAATATGAATTATTTAATTAAAAAAGTATCTTTGGATATCATTCCATGTAACAAACAACATGAGGATCAAAATTAAAACGGCACCAATAACATTAATTATGCCTTCTTTTTCTGGGCTAATCGGTTTTCCTCTAACAGCTTCTAATAAATTCAGTATTAATTTACCACCATCTAATGCCGGTATAGGGAGCAAGTTCATTAATCCGAGATTGGCACTTAACCAACCGATAAAACTAATAATCCCCATGAATCCTGCCGTTCGAGTCACTTCACCCGTTAGATTAAATATAGCAATAGGTCCACCTAAATTATCTAAACCAAGACGACCTGTTAACAATAACATAATACTTAAAAAGATCGATTTGATTGAGGCCCAAGTTTCTGTAAAGCCATATGTTATTTTATCTATAAAGGAATCTTCCATATAAACTTGTACACCAATTTGACCATATTCCGTACCATCTGCTGCTGTTGCTACTTGAGGTGTAATTTCTTGCGTTATAATTTCACCTGATGATTTTTGAATTTCAAACGTTAATGCTTCTTCAGGATGCTCTTGGACTTCTATTACCATGTCATTCCAAGTCGCCACAAGATTCCCATCAATCGATATGACCTTATCACCTGACTCAAGCTGCGATTCTTCTGCAGGTGAACCTGGGACGATATCTCCTAAGACTGCTTCAGTTGTTGGTACTCCTCCACGCATAAAGGCTAGAAGCATAAAAGCAACTATGCTTAATAAAAAGTTATTTAGTGGGCCACCGAAATTTGTTAGCATACGGTTGAATACCGAAGCATTTTGAATCTGACGGTGAGCAGGAGCTATTTGTAGTTTCGTCCCATCTTCTTGTATAAGTAAAGCATCTTCATTTACTTCAAAATGACCGATATTTTCCATATCGCCAGCTATACTACCATTGATGTATAGTTCTGTTTTAAAATCATAATCCAAGACATCAATGGGAATACCCATTCCTTGAATCGATTCATTACTTAGATCAATTTCAGTTACTTTATTCTGTTCATCCAGCGTTAAAACAGCAGACATTCCTAGACGAATATCATCATCTTCTTCATATCCTGCCATCAGGACATAACCACCTATAGGTAGTACCCTGATTGTGTATGATGTTTCATTTTTATGTGTTTGAAAAAGCTTCGGACCCATACCAATTGCAAATTCTCGAACTAAAATCCCAGCTCTCTTTGCAAAAAAGAAGTGTCCCAACTCATGTACGATTACAATAATTCCAAATACAAATATAAAAGCCAATAAACTTTGCATCATCAAAAACTCCTGTCTACCATTTCACCAATAAATTATGCGATACCTAAAAGTAACGCAACTGCTAATGTAAATAAAACACTATCAAATCGATCTAATATTCCACCATGTCCTGGGAAAACTGTCCCCGAATCTTTCACGTTAAAATGTCTCTTATACGCAGATTCCAATAAGTCTCCAAATTGTCCAGTAACGGACAGAATAACGGCTATCAATAGCATCACTAGATAAGAATAAGTAAATGTAAAAAATCTTAAATAGACAACTGCAATCGCTAATGCTGTAGCCACTCCACCAATTGATCCTTCAATTGTTTTATTCGGAGATAATAAAGGGGCTAATTTGTTTTTTCCGATAGCTGAACCAATTAAATAAGCTCCAATATCCGTTCCCATTACTACAAGTAATATAAAGATAAATAATGCCAAGTCTTCTCCTCGAATGACTATTGCTGCACGAGCTCCAAATCCTATGTAAACCATTGTTAATGCCGAAATAGCTGCCATAGTAAAGTTATAACCACGCACAATGACTGTTGATATGAGGATAAATAATACGGATAGTATCGGAATGATTGGCTCACTAAAATGATCTGGGATAAAACTAGAAACTGTTTCATAAAATACAATAGATAATATACCGATATACGTTATTATCGATGGGAAACTTTTCAAGTCTATTTTCGCCATTTTTAATAACTCCATACTTCCAAAGATAGCTACTAATGCGATGATGATATTATATGCCCAACCACCAAATAAAACGGCAGGTATCAATATCGCAGCAAGGATTATTGAAGTTTTTACACGTTGTCGCATTATAATCCCCCTTTCTATATAATATAGTTTTAGACGCCACCAAATCGGCGGTTCCTACGTTGATACTCGATAATTGCCTCTGTAAATAAATCTGCATTATAATCTGGCCAAAATTCTTCTGTAAAATAAAATTCACTATAAGCATTTTGCCATAATAAAAAGTTACTTAATCGTTTTTCTCCACTTGTTCGAATTAATAAATCAACATCTTGCAAGTCCCCTAAAGGAGCTGTTAATAAATTCGTAGAGATGTCTTCTTCAGTAATCTTGTTTGGTTTTAAAATGCCGGCAGCAACTTCCTCAGCAATTATTTGAACAGCACTTAGGATTTCAGCTCGTGCACCATAATTAAAGGCAAAATTTAATACCATGCCTGTACAGTCCTTTGTTGCTTCAACTGCTTCTTTAATTGCTTTTTTTGTAAAGTCCGGTACTTTTTGCTCAAAACCAGTCATAGTCACTCTGACATTATTTTCAATTAATTCAGGAACAAAGCGTTTAAAAAACTGTCCTGGTAATTTCATTAAAAATTGAATTTCTTTTACTGGACGAGACCAGTTTTCAGTTGAAAAAGCATATAGCGTTAAGACCTTCACGTCTAAATCACTTGCTGCAATCGTTACACGACGAATGGCTTCAACACCTTCTTCATGTCCTGCAGATCGCTCTAGCCCTCTTTCTTGAGCCCAACGACCGTTACCATCCATAATGATGGCTACATGCCCTGGGATCGGACCTTCTTTTATAAGCTGGGGATTCGTTTTACGCTCGCTCATCTTTACCCTCCAAATTCGTTACTAGTCTCTATTATAGCTTAAAAAGGAATGAAAACTATTCATTTTCTATGTTTTCATTAAATTTTCACGTTTTTTACAAGATAAAATCCGCTAAAACAATTCGTTCTAGCGGATTTTATATACTAAATATGAGAGAAATTATATTGTACGATTAGTCTTCAAGAATTTCTCTTTCTTTTTCTGCTGCTAGAGCATCTAGATTTTTTACTGAAGCGTCTGTTAAGCCTTGAACGTCTTTTTCAAAACGACGTAATTCGTCTTCAGAAAGTTCGCCATCTTTTTCAAGTTTTCTAAAGCTATCTAAACCTTCACGTCGGATATTTCGAACAGCAACTTTTGCATTTTCTGCTTCTTCTCCAACTTGCTTCGCAATATCTTTACGACGTTCTTCCGTTAATTGTGGAACAACTAAACGGATAATGTTACCGTCGTTTGAAGGCGTAATACCTAAATCAGACTTGTTAATCGCTTTTTCAATGTCACCTAGACTACCTTTATCATAAGGTGTAATAACTAACATACGAGCTTCAGGAACTGAAATTTGTGCTAGTTGGTTAATTGGAGTTGGTGATCCATAATATAAAACCTGGACACCTTCTAATAAGCTGGCATTTGCAACTCCTGCACGAATACTACCTAAAGCTTTTGATAGTGCTTGCTCTGCCGATTGCATTTTCTTTTCAATATCACGTAATACTTGTTGACTCATTCCTATTTCCCCCTAATGTTGGTTCCGATTTTCTCACCTAGAATGACACGTTTAATATTACCTTTTTCATTAAATTTAAAGACGACTAATGGAATTTCGTTGTCCATACTTAATGAAGATGCTGTAATATCCATTACTTGGAGTGATTTGTTAATAATATCTAAATACGTTAATTCATCGTATTTTGTAGCTGTTTTATCAATGTTTGGATCTGCTGAATAAACACCATCGACATTATTTTTAGCCATCATTATAACATCTGCATTGATTTCTGCTGCTCGTAGTGCGGCTGTAGTATCTGTAGAGAAATAAGGGCTACCTGTACCACCAGTGAATATAACTACGCGACCTTTTTCTAAATGACCAATTGCTCTACGTCTAATATAAGGTTCAGCGACTTCGTTCATATTAATAGCTGTTTGTACTCGAGTTGGAACACCTAAATTTTCAAGTCCATCTTGTAATGCTAAACCGTTCATAACAGTTGCTAACATTCCAATATAGTCTGCTTGGGCGCGTTCCATTCCCATAATTTCACCAGTCTTACCACGCCAGATATTTCCACCACCTACAACAATTGCTAACTCAACACCTAAATCATGGGCCTCTTTAATCTCTGAAGCAATCGTTTGAATTGTTTGTGGATCAATACCAAACCCTTTTTCTCCAGCTATAGCTTCACCACTAATTTTTAGTACAATTCGTTTATAAATGGGCTCTGTCATCTTTTGTCCTCCTAGATTTACATATTAATATTAGCATAATTCTGCTAATGCGTCACTATTTTACAAGGGCTTTTCGAATTTCGATTATAAAAAAGACAGGAACGATAGACGCTCCTGTCTAAATCTAAATTCTTAAAGGTTCAGTTGGTCGCGTACTTCTTGAGCGAAATCTTCTTGACGTTTTTCGATTCCTTCGCCTACTTCAAAACGAGCAGCTGATTTGATTGTTGCATTGTTATTTTCTAAATATTTAGCAACTGTAATATCACTATCTTTAACATATGGTTGGTCTAATAATGAAATTTCACCTAACCATTTGTTTAAACGACCGACAACCATTTTCTCAATAATGTTCTCTGGTTTACCTTCGTTTTTAGCTTGTTCAGTTAAGATATTTAATTCGTGATCGCGTACTTCTTGAGGTACTTCGTCACGGTTTAAATATTGTGGATTTAAAGCTGCAACGTGCATAGCAACGTCTTTAGCTACTTCTTCGTTTCCACCATCAATTAAAGTTAATACTGAGATACGACCACCCATATGTTCATATGGACCAAATGCTTCTCTATCTTCTTTTTCAACTAATTCGAAACGACGTAAAGAAATGTTCTCACCGATTGTTTGAATTGCTGCAGTAATTGCTTCATGAATAGTTTCGCCAGTTGATAGCTTAACTTCTTTAGCTGCTTCAACATCAGCAGGTTTGTGTTCAACGATTGCAATTGCAATGTTTTTAACAAGTTCTTGGAATTGAACGTTTTTAGAAACATAGTCTGTTTCACTGTTCACTTCAACAACTGCTGCTGCATTTCCATCTACATGAATATATGTTAAACCTTCAGCAGAGATACGGTCTGCTTTTTTAGCTGCCGTAGCCATACCTTTTTCACGTAAAATATCAATTGCTTTGTCCATGTCGCCTTCTGCTTCAACTAGTGCTTTTTTAGCGTCCATCATTCCTACGCCGACTTTATCACGAAGTTCTTTAACTTGAGCTGCTTTAATTTGTGCCAAGATTATTCCTCCTGTAAATTTAAATGTTATATTTTATAATTTAGTTTACTAATTATTAAGCGTTGTCGCCTTCAACTGCTTCAACCATCTCTTCGATAGATGCAGATTTCTCTTGATCAGCTGCTTGTGATCCACCTTGGTTACCTTCAACAAATGCATCAGCCATAACAGATGCAATTAATTTGATTGCACGAATAGCGTCATCGTTTGAAGGGATAACGTAGTCAATGTTGTCTGGATCAGTGTTTGTATCAACCATTGCAATTACAGGGATTCCTAATTTGTTTGCTTCGTTAACTGCAATATACTCTTTACGAGGGTCAACTACGAATAGAACATCTGGCGTACCGTTCATGTCCTTGATTCCACCTAAAGTACGTTGTAATTTATCTCTTTCTTTCATTAATAAACTTACTTCATTCTTAGGTAGAACGTCAAACGTTCCATCTTCTTCCATTGCTTCTAATTCTTTTAAGTAGTCAATACGTTTGCTGATTGTTTTCCAGTTCGTTAAAGTTCCACCTAACCAACGATGGTTGATGTAATGAACGCCTGCACGTTCAGCTTCTTCTTTAATTGACTCACTTGCTTGTTTTTTAGTTCCAACGAATAAAACTTGACCGTTGTTTTGTCCAACTTCACGAACAACGTTATATGCACTTTCAATTAACTTAACAGTTTGTTGTAAGTCAATAATGTAAATACCGTTTCTTTCTGTGAAGATGTATGGTTTCATTTTTGGATTCCAACGACGTGTTTGGTGACCAAAATGAACACCTGATTCTAATAATTGTTTCATTGTTACTACTGCCATAATAAATTCCTCCATTTTTGTTTTTTTTATCTTCCCTGAACTTCTTCTACCCAAAAAACTCCTGGCAAAGGGAGCAACAGTTGAGCAATCCGTTCAAGTGACAATTTGGTGTGTTAACACCGTTTTATATTATACACAAAACTATTGAACAATTCAAATAAAACTTGCACTTTATTAAAAAGTAACGCATACTAAATTTAAAATTCATAGAGGTGATCGTTTTGGTCTATAGTTTTATCATTTATTTTATCGGATTTATCATCCGTATTTTTAACGGAAAGACAGAAGTTCTTGGCAAAGAAAATTTGCCTACAGATGAAAAATTCGTATTAGTTGCTCCCCACTATTCCTTGCTGGATCCAGTTTTCATTGCTATTGCAGCTTATCCACATCGATTCTCTTTTATGGCAAAAAAAGAACTGTTTGATATTCCAGTCTTTAGTTGGCTTATCCGACAATTAAATGCTTTCCCGGTGGATAGAGATAAACCAAGTATCAGTTCCGTTAAAACACCAATTAATCATTTAAAAAATGATGAATTGAACGTTGTTATCTTCCCCACTGGTACACGCCACTCTACTGAGTTAAAAGGTGGCGCTGTAACAATTGCTCGTTTAGGTAAGAGTAAAATGGTTCCTGCAGTATACTCTGGTCCACTTACAATTAAAGAGGTCTTCTTAAGAAAAAAGGCGACAGTCGTTTTTGGAAAGCCTTTTGAAGTAAAACGTAAAATCGAAGGCGTGGATGATATCAATAAACACTATTCAGATATTATTCAAGAAAACTTTGACTCAATCGAAAGCAGCATTACAACTAAATAATCTTAAAAAGCCGATAACTAGCTATATGCTAATCATCGGCTTTTATTATCTTGTAAATGTTATTAGACTTTAGGCATTCGCCAGATTTTGTAATTCATACATCTCTTTATAACGTCCACCTAACTCAACAAGTTCATCATGTGTTCCACGCTCAACAATTCTTCCAGCTTCTAACACTAGAATTTGATTGGCATCACGGATTGTAGATAGTCTATGAGCAATCGCTACTGTTGTACGTCCTTCACGCATGCGGTTTAATCCTTCTTGAATTAAGCTTTCAGTCTCTGTATCAATATTAGCCGTTGCCTCATCTAATATTAATATCTTTGGATCTTTTACAATTGTACTTGCAAATGATAACAATTGTTTTTCACCACTTGAGAACCCAGCTCCACGTTCTACCACTTTATGGTTGTAGTTTCCTGGTAGACGATTAATAAATTTATCCGCTTGGACAAATTCAGCCGCTTCTATAATTTCTCTATCTGTAATTGAATCATCTAATAACCGAATGTTATCTTTGACCGTTCCATAGAACATGAAAGAGTCTTGTAAGACTAATCCAATTTCACTACGTAACTCATCCATTGGATAATCACGAAGCGAATGACCATCAATTAAGACATCCCCTTCTCTATACTCATAAAAACGCATGAGTACATTAATAATCGAAGATTTCCCACTACCTGTATGTCCAACTAAGGCAACAGTCTCTCCAGGGTTTACAGTAAAACTAATATCTTTTAGAACATCTGTTTTGCCATCATAAGAGAAAGAAACATTCTTAAATTCGATTTTAGCATCTTCAATTTCTAAGTCAGCAATTTCATGTTGAACAGGTGTATACATGTCATTATCCATAACTTTCAGTATACGACCACTCGAAATAATACCGTCTTGGAATAAGCTCAAGTTATCCATTAAGCGTGTTAATGGGCGGAAGAATAAACGAATGTACGAAGTGAAGGCATAGATAACCCCTACTTCTATCGGTCCTTGGAGCGCATTATAGCCAAAGATACCTAATACAGCTATTATTGCGAATGTATGAAGTAAGTCAATAATCGGACTTAACAAAATAGCATTTATTTTTGACATTGAGAAACGCGCATTAAAGTACGATTCGTTTACTTCTTCAAATTCATCAACCATACGTTTTTCTTGACGGAACTGTTGAATCGTCGACATACCGTTTATCGATTCAGCAAGTTGTGTATTCAAGATACTGTTTTTTGTTTTCAATTCTGAATACGTTCTTGAACTGTAGACTTGATAGAAACGAACGACTACTAATAAAATTGGTAAAAATGATAAGACTGCCAGTGAAACTCTCCAGTTTAAAATCATCATCGCAATTAAAGTTGTTGTGATACTTAATACCCCTTGCGTAATGTTTAATAGTACGTTCCAGAAATCTTTCAGTGCTTCTGTATCATTTGTAACTCGAGTAACGATCCAACCAGTAGATGTACTATCAAAGAATCGCATACCAAGTGCATGAACTTTTTCAAAAATTTGGTTACGAACATTTTGTACCGTACGTTCAGAAGCCAAACTAAATATATACAATTGGAAAAAAGTTATAATCATACTAGTTACTGTTAACAACAAGTAGAGGCCACCAAATATGACAGCTGTTTCTCTAGTTGCTCGATTTGTCGCTAAGTAATCATCAATAAATGTTTGAATAATTCGAGGTTGAATTGTATTAACAATTGACAAGACAACGACTAGTAATATAGCAGCTACAAACCATTTAATGTATGGTTTTGTAAAACGTAAAATTCGACGCAATGTTTTCATTTGCTCTTTAACTGGAATTGAACGAGCTTTTATTTCTTTTTCAACATTTGAGTTTTCAGCCATTTTATTCGCCACCTTCCAATTCAGGTAACTCTTGTTCTAACTGTTGCTTATTGTACATATCATTGTACCAGCCATCTGCTTGAATTAACTCAGCATGGGTACCACGTTCTGTAATTGTACCTTCATCTAATACTAAAATTTCATCTGCATGCATTAAAGAACTGATTCGGTGTGCAATAATAATTGTGGTTTGATCATCTCTTAATTCACGCAAACCATGTAAGATCTCTTCTTCTGTTTTTGCATCAACGGCGGATAAAGAATCATCTAAAATCATTAACTCTGGATTTTTTATAATTGCTCGTGCAATTGCCACACGTTGTTTTTGCCCACCAGAAAGCGAAACCCCTCTTTCACCAGTTTCAGTATCATATCCATTAGGCATCTCTAAAATGTCCTCATGAATGTCTGCAATTTTTGCAGCTTTTTCAACTTCTTCATGCGATAATGTAGGATCACTAAAGCGAATATTGTTTCGAATCGTATCTGAAAACAAGAAGTTATCTTGTGGAACATAACCTACACTCTTCAATAAAGCATCTAGCGTGTAATCTCTAATATCATGATCACCAAATTTGATTTCACCATCGTATAAATCATGGTCACGTAATAATAATTTAATTAAAGTCGATTTACCAGAACCCGTTTTCCCAACAATTCCAAGTGTTTTCCCTTTTGAAAGTGTGAAGTTGATATCTGATAAAGCCGGCTCGTTGTCATTTGGATATGTAAATGATTCGACTGCAAAGTTTAAATCACCACTTACAGCTTCTTCAATCGCATCCATTCTTTCAACAACAGATGACTTTTCACTTAATAAAATCTCAATACGTTCATAACTAGCTGAACCACGTTCGATAATATTAAATAATCTTCCAATCGCAAACATTGGCCAAATAAGCATTCCAATATAACTAATAAAGGTTACGAATTCACCCACTGTAATTTCGCCATCAATGATTAGGAAACCACCGATAATTATAGCAATTACATAAGATAAACCGATAATAAAACTTAAAGCGGGATCGAATAATGAATCCACTTTATAAACTTCTCTATTTTTCTGAAGTATATTTTCAGTTTGTCCTTTAAATTCTTCGATGTCTTCTCTTTCTTGTCCAAAAGTTTTAATCACTTTTACACCTTGAAGACTTTCTTGCACTTTGTTATTCATCTGAGAAAATGCTGCTTGAGCATCTCTAAAACGGTGATGTAGCATTCTTCCTAAATATCTTGAAACAACTGCTAACATCGGTAATGGAATAATTGCTAGTAACGTTAGGCGCCAATCCACTACAATTAACATCGCTGACAAAGTAATGACTGTAACGGCAAGTGAGTCTGCCATAGTTACAATTCCACCACCTGCAACCATACGTAATGAACGTAAATCATTCGTTGCATGGGCCATTAAGTCACCTGTACGATATTTTTGGTAAAATTCACTATCCATATTCGTAAAATGACGATAAAGTCGATTACGAACAATACGTTCTAATGCAGCTGCATTCCCCCAAATATTCACTCGCCAAATGTAACGCAAGCCATATTGGATAATTGCTGTAAATAATAAAATAATAAGTAACTGAATCAATCGATCACCAGTAATCACATTTTCTGTAATTTCATCAATGACCAAACCAATAATTCGTGGTGGCAAAAGGTTTAATAATGCGACCCCGATTAAGGCAAAAATTGCTAATGTGTAAGACTTCCATCGTTCCTTGAAAAACCAACTTAACTTAAAATATATCTGCATAATTGCACCTTTTCTATGAAACTCTTAGCGTGTCCTATTTTGTGAATTTAAAGAATCGAACAGTAAAAAAACTTTACTGTTCGCTGTTTAAATTATTTTTGTTTCTTTTTTGATTGACCTTTCATTTGGTTAACCATCTGATTGATTTTACGTTCAGAAGGCTTTTGTCCCATTGAAAGCATCATCGTACGAATCATATTTTCATCGATTGGTGGATTTTCTTCAAAGTAATTGACCATATATTTACGCGCCAAGAAGAAGCCGCCGACTCCACCTGCCAGTAGTGCAATAATAATTAAAAGTATCGCTACCCATAATTCCATTCTGTCTCACTCCCATCTCCAATTAAGAATAAATAATATAACTAAGTATAGTATTCACTCTTCCTATTTTACATAAAAAATAGTTAAAACAAAACTATTGCTTCACATTTTTTACAATTTCATAAAATAAAACAGCTGATTCGTGAAAATCAGCCGTTTTTGTTTACTATCTATATTTTTTTAAATAAATTACTTGTCTAATGAAAGATATTTATTGACTACATTTTCAACTGTAAAGCCTAAATGTTCAATAACTTCTTCGCCTTTACCACTTTCACCGAAACGATCAATTGTTAATGATGTTCCATCAAAACCAGTGTAACGGTCCCAACCAAATGAAGATCCCATTTCAATTGCTACACGTTTTGTAAGGTTTCTAGGTAAAACAGATTCTTTATACTCAGCTGATTGCTTTTCAAATAATTCAAAACTTGGCATTGAAACAACAGTCACATCATGACCTTGTTCAAGTAATTCAGCTTGAGCTTTAATCGCTAATTGTACTTCTGAACCTGTAGCCATTAAGATACCTTCTGCTTCACCTTTAGCTGGTGATAAAACATATGCACCTTTTTTAACATACTTTTGTGCCAATTTATCCGTATTTGGTAATACTGGAACATCTTGACGAGTTAATGCTAATAAGGTTGGTGTCTCTTCAGATTCTAACGCTACTTTCCAAGCTGCTGCCACTTCGTTTGCATCCGCTGGACGCATCATGTGAACGTTAGGCATGCCACGGTAACTTGATAAATGTTCAACAGGTTCGTGTGTTGGACCATCTTCTCCAACTGCAACCGAATCATGTGTTAAAACATAAACTGCAGGAATTTCAGATAGTGCTGCTAAACGAACAGCTGGGCGTAAATAATCTGAGAATACGAAGAATGTAGAAACATATGACTTCGTACCACCATGTAATAAAATACCGTTTAATGCAGAAGCCATCGCATGTTCACGAACACCATACCAAATGTTTCGACCTTCGTAGTTATCCGGTGCGTAGTCACCTGCGCCATCAATCATTGTTTTGTTTGATCCAGATAAATCGGCTGATCCACCCCAGAAATAAGGAACAATTTCTGCAATAGCATTGATTACTTCTCCACTCACTGAACGAGTAGCAATCCCTTTTTCATCTTCGTCATAGACAGGTAAGTTTTCTTCCCATCCTTCAGGTAATTTACCAGAGACAGCTAATTCAAATTGCTCTGCTAAGTCAGGATAAGTCGCTTTATAATCATCGACTAACTGTAACCAGTCATTCTCTAATTCTGCTCCTTTATTCGCAATACTCTCTTCAAATCGAGTATAAACTTCAGCAGGAACTGTAAATGCTTCGCCTTCCCATGCATAACTCGCCTTAGCGAAAGCAGAACCTTCTGCTCCTAATGGTGCTCCGTGAACTTCAGAAGTTCCAGCGTTTGATGCACCAAATCCGATTTCAGTACGTACTTCAATAATCGTTGGTTTATCTGTTACTGTTTGAGCATTTTGGATAGCTTCATCAATCGCCGATAAGTCATTACCGTCTTCTACAATTGCGTAGTCCCAACCATAAGCTTCAAAACGTTTTTCAATATCTTCACTAAACGCTTTATCTGTTGGACCATCTAATTGGATATCGTTTGAATCATAAAGCATAATTAATTTCCCTAGTTTTAAATGACCTGCTAAACTAGCTGCTTCATGAGAAATACCTTCTTGTAAATCACCATCACTACATAATACATACGTATAATGGTCAACTACTGGGAAGTTTTCTTTGTTGTAAGTAGCTGCTAAATGCGCTTCAGCCATAGCCATGCCAACACCATTAGCAACACCTTGCCCTAGTGGACCTGTTGTTGCTTCTACTCCATCCGTAATATGAACTTCTGGATGTCCTGGCATACCACTACCTAATTGACGGAAGTTTTTAACATCATCCAATGACACGTCAAAACCTGTCAGGTGTAATAAACTATAAAGCATTGCAGAACCGTGTCCTGCTGAAAGAATAAAACGATCTCGGTTAAACCAATGCGAACTCTTTGGATTCACATTAAGATGTTTTGCCCAAAGTGCATAAGCCATTGGTGCCGCACCCATTGGTAATCCTGGGTGTCCTGAGTTAGCAGCATCTACTGCGTCAATACTTAGTGTACGAATGGTATTTACTGCTAATTGATCTGTAATATCGAACATCATATCAAACCTTTCAATTTTTAATTATTCTTATTTTCTTTTTTAAGTTGTTTCAGTTTTTCAGGTGTTACATCGTTACCTTCTTCATCTACAATTTTCAAAGTAGATAATTGTGATTTAACTTGACCACGAAACATTTGAATATATTCTTTTCGTAGTTTTTCTTGTTCTTGTTTTTCTTCTTCTGATAGACCTTCTGCTTTGCTTTTGCGAGCAAGTTCATTAATTCTATCTAATAAGTTATCTGGTAACATAATCCAGCTCCTTTTAAATATTCACACAACCTATCTTACCAAATTATAGGTTCAAAAACTAGTTACAACCCTAAATAAGCGAAAGAACTTCATACTAAAGGTCTCTATCCTAAGGATGCATATGGTTCTATAGCTTCTAAATATACCGAACTCTTTTGCGAACAGATGTTTGATTAATGAAAAATAGTATGATACAATATTTTTAAGTAAAAGGAATAAACTATACATAAAAATGATTATTTGAGAGGTGTTATTATGGCAAAGAGAGGCCGAAAAGGTGAGAAACAACTCGAAATTTTAAAATATATCTATGAAGAAGTTTCTAATCGTGGATACCCTCCTACTGTTCGAGAGATTTGTAACGCAACAGGATTAGCATCAACTTCTACAGTTCACGGTCACTTATCTCGACTAGAAAAGCAAGGGTTTTTATTGAGAGACCCATCAAAACCTCGCGCAATTGAAGTGACAGAGAGTGGATTAAAAAAGATTGGTATCGATGGAAATGAAAACAGCATCCCATTATTAGGTGTTGTAACAGCTGGTGCACCTATACTAGCCGTTGAAGAAGCAACAGACTTCTTCCCACTACCTGAATATTTAACTCATGATAAAGGCGATTTATTCATGCTAACGATCCGTGGTGAAAGTATGATTAACGCTGGAATTTTAGACGGTGATTTAGTCATTGTGCGTAGACAGGAAGTTGCTGACAATGGAGACATTGTTATCGCAATGACAGAGGAAGACGAAGCAACATGTAAACGATTCTTCAAAGAATCCGATTATATTCGATTAGAGCCTGAAAATGATCATCTTGATCCGATAATTTTACCGAATGTTTCGATTCTTGGAAAAGTTGTTTCACTTTATAGAACGCATGTCTATTAAATGAACAGAAACAAAAATCCCTAAAGCCATTGATTCACTCAAAAGGCTTTAGGGATTTTTCTGTTTTATTCTTAGTATTGTAACAAAGTAAAGATATCATAACCTTCTATTTTATCTCTACCTTTTAAGTCTACTAGTTCAATAAGGAATGCTGTACCAACAACTACTCCACCTAGCTCCTCGATTAATTCGATTGTTGCCGCTAGTGTTCCACCAGTAGCTAATAAATCATCTACTACTAATACTCTTTGACCTGGTTGAATAGCGTCTTGATGAAGTTGTAGTGTATCTTCACCATATTCTAAACCATAGTTCACTTCGATTACTTCTCGTGGTAATTTCCCTTTTTTACGAGCTGGTGCAAAACCTACACCTAATTCATAAGCTACAGGACAACCAACAATAAAACCTCGAGCCTCTGGACCAACAATCATCTCTACATCTTTATCTTTTGCGTAGTTTGCGATTTGTTGCGTTGCATATCTATATGCATCGCCATCAGCCATCAAAGGTGAAATATCGCGGAATATAACACCTTTTTCAGGATAATCTGGTACTGAAGCAATAAACTTACTTAAATCCATTATTCTTATACTCCTTTGCCTTAAGCTTTAGATTACTTATCAATAAATTCACCTAATACTTCGTTGAAAGAACTAAAGATAAATAACTCTTCTGCTTGAAATTCTGCATTTGCATTTATATATGTTTCCGTACTTTGTAACTCTTTCTTTTCCGGGTGCTTAACTATTTGTAACACTCCACTATTTATTATAACAAATTTTGCTTCTAAAAACACTTCTACAATTAGATATATTCTGTTTTTATCTAATTTCAGCTTTTGAACAAATAAATGACCATGATTGATTAAGTCAATCTCTTGGTGCGTTGCTACAAATTTATACACTTTTGCAAAATCATCTCGTGTTGGCAAACCAGATAAATATAGATGATTTTCTTTATAAAAATAAGTTCTAATTCTGTATAATTCATTGTTTGAAATTGTCGCTTTAAATTGTTTAATCGATTTTGGACAATCGACAATAACCATTTCACTTTGTGCTTCATATTTTTCTGCTTCTTGATCTGATTGGATAAAAATCGCTTTAGAAGACGCAGGAATAAAAGTACGCCATTTTTCATACGTCTCTTTTTCATAAAAGATATATTCCACATACTCTACTGAAAAATCTTTTTCCACTAATCGATTTTTCCGATTGTCCACTAGAAGTGGACCTGGTATATCGACATCAATCATTTGCATTTGTGGCTTAGTCGTTCCGTTCCACTCATTAATCTCTAAGTAGCCTGCAACCGAAATTTGCTGTTGTTCAGATAACAAGCCACTCATGTAACCATTTTGGAAAGAAATAATATCAAGTTGGTCATTGTCTTTCCCAACTAACAACTTCAGATGGTCTCCTGTGGCACCGACACTTCGTTTTTGCATAACTTGAACATCTTTAGCAGCAACTAAAGGCTTCACATTGGCTGTACCAAATGGACGTAGCTTCTCAACTTCTCGAATCGAATCTACTGTAATATCCTCTAACGAGACATAAGAATCTATTCTTTGTACTAGTTCTATATCTTCTGCCTCTTTAAATAAGGTATTCATACGCTCTTGAATATCGCTCAACTTCTCAACTTCTGCCGACATACCTGCAGCCATTGAGTGCCCACCAGATTTTATAAATAAGTCAGAATTTTTTTGGAAAGCTGTAAACATATTAAAGCCTTCAATACTTCTAGCAGAACCAGTCGCTATATTTGTCTCTGGATTAATCGTAAATAGTAATGTTGGCTTGTTTGTTCTCTCTACTACTCGACTCGCTACGATTCCTAGAACACCTTGATGCCAATTTTCATTTGCTAAAACAATAACTTCTTGATCTGATTTGTGGACCATTTCATTCGCCACATCTTCAACCATATGTTCAACAATTAATTTTCGTTCCTCATTTATTTTATCGACAAATTGCGCTATTTCACTAGCACGTTCCATATCGTATGTTAATAGTAACTCTACACAAGGGCTAGCTTCCCCTAGTCGACCAACAGCGTTCAAGCGTGGCGAAATTTGGAAACCTATCGTCTCTTCATTTACTTCACTAGGTGACACTCCAATTAGATTTAATAATTGTAATAAACCAACGCGCTCGGTATGTTGAATCATTTTTAAGCCATAAAATACAATCGCACGGTTTTCATCAACTAAAGGAACAAGGTCAGCAACTGTACCAATTGCGGCTAATTCAAGAAGCTCTGCTGGTAAATCGCCAAGTAATGCTTGGACAAGTTTTAGTGCAACGCCAACACCAGCTAAATCTTTAAAAGGATAAGTTCCTTCTGGATGTGCTGGGTGAATGATTGCATAAGCCTCAGGCAGTTCACTTGGAAGCTCATGGTGATCTGTGACAATAACATCGACACCTAACTCTTTTGCACGGTCAATCGCATCATGCCCAGCAACCCCATTATCTACCGTTATAATTAATGACGTACCTTCATTGATGATTCGCTCGAAGGCTTCTATATTAGGCCCGTACCCTTCTACAAATCGACTGGGTAAGAAATACTCAACATTTGCACCAAGGGACTCTAAAGTTTCTACTAACACTGCCGTACTAGTCATGCCATCTGCATCATAGTCACCATAAACAGTTATTTTTTCACTGGCTTCGATTGCAGTAACAATTCGCGCAACGACTTTTTCCATATCGTGCATCTGCAATGGGTCATGAAACCACGTTTCATCGACTTGGATAAATTGTTTAATTTTTTCAGCCGTATCTAAACCACGTTGCATACACACTTTCACAAAAAAAGGTGATACTTCTAATTCCGAAGCGATATCTTCTATTCTTGTTGCTTCGTATTCTTCAGATACTTCCCACTTTTTCTTTGATGTGGTTACCAATTGATCACTCCTTGTAACGATTTGCTCAATAAAAGAGATGGAATAAATCCCATCTCTTTTCAGTAATATATATCATTATAATCCAAACCAACATTAATTCATATGATTTGTATCGTCTTTATCAACGGTACGAGTTGTCTCCATATTTTTTATACGTCGATTTAACTCTCTTATTTCTGTTTCATGTGTATGAATAACGGCTTGTAAATTGCCTTTTTCGTCTTCATAACGTTTTTCAAGAGCTTGCTTCTCATCCTGAAGGGATTGTTTAAGTTGTTCTTTTTCTTCATTCGATTGGGCATTATGTTGGTCAAGTTGTTGCGTTAATTTTTTTGCGTAATTTCTTTCTCTTACAACAATTGTTGTTGACCAAATTACTGCGATTAGGACGCCAATTAATAATGTCCCGATAATGACAATAACTAACGGCATAGCAACTGAAGTAAATCCAAAATTGATATCGACTGGATCAACGTTAAGTACGGCAAAGATAACAACAACTAAAATTAATGCAATGACTAAAACTGTATTCCATTGTTTTCTCATAATTAGCACCCTTCCTCAAACTATCTAATCTCTAAAGAACTTCAACAACATATAATCACCAACAGCGGGGATAAACTCATAAAGTTTTGCTCCTGCTGCAAGCAGTAACGGACGATTGACTTCACGCTTCTTCGTTCCAATTGTATTATAAACGATTTTAGCTGCTTCCTGAACGGTTAAAGTAAATTGACTATTTGCAGAAGCTTCACGACGACTACGTTCAATATTCTCGAAAAATGGTGTGTCTACTGGACCAAAGTTCACAGTCGTTACTTGAATATTGGCTGGTTTTAATTCCATCCTAAATGCGTTACTAAAACTTATTAACGCACCTTTAGTCGCACCGTATATAGCATAATTTGGTGTAGATACTTTTCCAGCTAAAGAAGCAATATTGATGATTTGTCCTTCTTGGTGGTCTAACATCATTAAAGCAATCTTTTGCGATAAATACATTAGTCCTAATACATTTACTTTAAATAAGTCTTCGACTACATCAAAATCCACTTCGACAAATGGTTCGCTATGACCATAACCTGCATTATTAATTAATACATCGATTTTTATATCATTTGTTGTCAGCCAGTTCACCATGCCATCTATACTATCTGGATTAGCTATGTCTACCGAATAAACTTTTACGTCAACTGCTCCTAATTTCTCGCAGTTTTCTTTCACTGTATTTAATCGCTCTATCCTACGGGCACAAAGTACTAAATTATAACCATTTGCTGCAGCTTCATAAGCTGTGTACTCCCCAATACCCGAAGAAGCACCCGTTATCAAAACTGTTTGATTCTGACCCTTTTGACTCATACGTCTCACTCTTTCTTATCCATAGGAATTGCTACTTCATGAAAGTCATTCATTACATATGTTTGTCTAAATACATTTCTAGTCTCAGTTTCTATTTGCTTTAAATCGTCATATAAATAACGCGAGCTAAAATGAGTAAGTAACAATTTCTTCACTTTTGCTTCTTTTGCAATTTGAGCGGCTTGAAGCGTAGTTGAATGATTGTATTGTCTGGCTAAGTCTGGCTCTTCTGGGCCAAATGTCCCTTCATGAACCAATACATCTGCATTCATAGCTAATTTAACACTGTTAGGGTGTTTTATCGTATCACCTAAAATTGTGACTATTCGCCCTTTTTGATTTGGACCAACAAAGTCTTTTCCGTCAATAATACGGCCATCTTCTAAAGTGATCACTTCTTTATTCTTCAAGCGTCCATAAACAGGCCCACTAGGTACATTCATCTCTTTGAGTTTTTTCGCATCTAATGTTCCCTCATGATCTGCTTCCGTTATACGAAAACCAAACGATGGCAAGCCATGCTGTAATTTATTCACTTCAACTTTAAACTGAGAGTCTTCAAAAATAACACCTGCTTGTTCAAATTCAACAAAATGAATCGGATAATTTAATCGTGTCCCAGAATATTTTAAACTAGATAACACATAGCCTTTAATCCCTTTAGGTCCGTAAATCGTAATCGGCTCTACGCCGCCTTGAAAGCCTCTACTACTTAATAACCCTGGGAGACCATAAATATGATCACCATGCATATGTGTAATAAAAATCTTTTCAATTTTACGAGGTTTTAAAGTTGTTTTTAATATTTGGTGCTGGGTACCCTCTCCACAGTCAAATAGCCAAACGCTGTTTCTTTCATCTAAAAGTTTCAAGGCGATACTTGCTACGTTCCTTTGTTTAGACGGGACACCGGAGCCTGTACCTAAAAATAATAGTTCCATAAATCTACCTCAATCTACAATTCTAACGAACCTTACTCTACAAATTCGAAAGTGAAATCTAATAGCGCAACTAAATCGCCATCTTTAGCGCCTCTTGTACGAAGTGCTTCGTCAACACCCATTCCACGTAGTTGACGAGAGAAGCGCATAATTGATTCATCATGTTCTAGATTTGTCATCTTGAATAGACGCTCAATTTCTTCACCAGCTAAGACCCAAACGCCATCAGAATCTCTTGTTAATTCAAATGGTGCTGTTTCTTCCTCGTGTGTATAAACAACATGCGTATCTGTGTCAATTTCTAATTCTTCAATTTCTTTATAATTTTCTAATAATTCAATTGCTCGATAAAGTACTTCATTGAGACCTTGTCGTCTTAATGCTGAAATCTCATATATTTCATACTCTTTATCTGACTTTGCCAGTTTTTCTTTAAACTCTTCTAATAAATCAGCTGAGCTAGGCATGTCCATTTTATTCGCAATGATAATCTGTGGTTTTTTCATTAATGCTGGATCGTGTTTCTCTAATTCCATAAGAATTGTTTCAAAGTCTTCATAAGGATTACGTCCATCTAGGCCACTCATATCAATTAAGTGTAGCAATACTTTTGTACGCTCGATATGTCTTAAGAACTGTAGTCCTAATCCAATACCTTCAGCAGCACCTTCAATAATACCGGGCATATCTCCAATTACAAAGCTACGTCCATCATCTAATGCCACGACACCTATATTTGGTGTTAACGTTGTAAATGGATATGATGCAATTTTAGGTTTAGCTGCAGTAACAACAGATAAAAATGTTGATTTTCCAGCAGATGGGAAACCAACTAAACCAACGTCTGCTAATAACTTAAGTTCTAGAATAATATTTAATTCAGAGCCTGGCTCCCCATTTTCAGCAATATTTGGTGCAGGGTTTCTTGATGATGCAAAACGACTATTCCCTCGTCCACCACGACCACCTTTAGCTACAATAACTTTTTGTCCTTCTTCAACTAAGTCAGCAAGAACTTCATTTGTATCTTCGTTTTTGATAACTGTTCCTGGTGGTACCGGTATTACTAAATCATCTGCACCTCGACCGTGCATTCCTTTTGACATCCCATTTTCACCTTTAGTGGCTTTAAAATGGCGATTATAACGGAAGTCCATTAACGTATGGAGTCCTTCGTCAACGACAAAAACAACGTCGCCTCCGCGACCACCATCTCCACCTGCGGGACCACCATCAGGTGTGTATTTTTCTCGACGGAAGGCAACCATACCATTTCCACCGTCTCCAGCTTTTACAAATATTTTCGCTTGATCTATAAACATGAAATCTCCTCATTTCAAAACTATCTTCAATACCAATATTACAGTATTTTCGTGTGAATTTAAACTAATATAAAACAGAAGCTTATAAACATACAAAAAACTCAAAAGAAGTTCTTCTCTTTGAACTCCATTTGAGTTTATTTACTTTAATATTTTTTCTTTAGTATCTGCTTGGAACATTTCTAAAAAATCCATAAATTGCTTAATATGATTTGAGAGCTTTTCCTCAAATGCAATCATGGCTTCTGCTTGTTCAGAATCATCATAAAATAGTTCTGCATTTCCATTTATATATCGGATATCTAGATTCGATGATTCTAGCTTTGTGGTTTGACTTTCATTCGTATCCAATAAATACTGAATTTTCTTCGTTTGCCTTAATATCGCAACCTCTTCACATATTTCATCTGTAAACAAATTGATTTCAGCGCTATTTATAATCGCTGCATCTGCTTTAGCAAGACGATAGTATAAAGATTTTTTGGTTACTGGATAAACTTTCGTTAATTCAGCCTCAGTCAATGACTGCTTCAACTTCTCAAATTGTTCGAGCGCTTTTTCATCATTTTCTTGAATAACAGAAATCGTACGAGCTCCCGTGAAAAGTAATAATTTCGTTAAATAATATAATTCGAAATCATTCCCAGAAATTAGATAGTCTCTCTTTTCCAGACTATTCATCTGCTCTTTTAGTAAATACAAATAACGTACAAGATAGCTATGATTTAATGGCTTAACCATTTCATCGAGTTTCAAATCAAATGAAAGATGAATGGCTTTTGCAAACATTTTTCCGAGAATCTCATCCACAGTATTCGTAGCTTGTGCAAAATCAAGTGATTGCTCAACAGCCTCTAATTCAATAAAAGATCCTTTTGGTTCAGCTAGATAACCACTTGCCACTTCGAATAAATGTCTTAATACATCTTCATTAAACTTACTATAAGTTTCTAAAATAATCTCTTGTAAAGATTTATTTGTATTACTTGATAAATATCTTAAAAATTCACCATGACTAAATATGGATTCATCTACATATAAATAATATTCATTTCGAAAATCATCTGCTAAGATAGCAATTTCTTCAACACCGTTGAATTTTAAAATATCATTCATTTGTATATATTTTTTTTCGTCATCTAGAAAATATTTTTCAGTATCTTCTTTCATAACTGTTTCTTTGTTTACACCATACATTAATAATTTCATTTTTTTTCAATCCCTAAATGATTTAAGATGATTGACCAAACCTTAGCTTTTCCTAACCCATCTATTGATGAGAATGGAACAACTACATCTTCTTCCGAAATATTGAGCGTCTTAACTACTTGACTCATATGGCGATTATGTACGCCACGCTTTACTTTATCAGCTTTTGTTGCAACAACTAATACTGGTAAGCCCAAGTATTTTAGGTATTCATACATTTGAACATCTTGCTCAGTTGGTTTGTGTCTAAAATCTACAATGAGTATTGTTAATGCTAACTTTTTTCTTGTAGAAAAATAGTGCTCCATCATGTCGCCCCATTTTTCCAATTCCTTTTTGGAAACTTTAGCATATCCATAACCTGGGACATCAACAAACATCAATTCGTCTTCAATATTATAAAAGTTAATTGTACGTGTTCTACCTGGTTTACCTGATGTTCTAGCCAGTTTTTTCCGATTTAATAGCGTGTTAATCATCGATGATTTCCCAACATTTGAACGACCTGCAATAGCAACCTCGGGTAAATTTAATCGTGGGTATTGGTCTTCGCCAACTGCACTTATTATTATTTCTGCTTTTTGAATTGGAAATTTCATAATCGTCACCTAACTTTTCTTTTGTAAATTACTTGTAAAGAAAAAGACATCTCGATAGTAACATATCTATTAAAATGCTTTAATCTAAAGGAAATGGATAATTTTGTACATCCTAAATAGTAACATATTACAGTAAAACTTCAAATATATTTCAATATTATTTCCATTTGAGTAAAAAAAACCACTGATTATCTCTATCATGCAAATTAGATAATCAATGGTTTTTACACCTTTATTTAACTGTTAGTCAATCACATTATCGTCTTCGTCGTAATATAGTGGATCTTCATTCTTCTCTACTGCTTCTTTTGTAATTTGTACTTTATGAATATCATCACGACTTGGTACTTCAAACATGATACCAAGCGTAATCTCTTCAATTATAGTACGTAATCCTCGTGCACCTGTTCCTTGATCAATCGCACGAGCACCTATAGCTCTTAGTGCATCTTCATCAAAGCTAAGCTCTACATCATCTAGTTTCATTAACATTTCATATTGTTTTACTAACGAATTCTTCGGTTTTGTCAGAATATCTATTAAGTCATTCTCTTCCAGTTCGTTTAAGACTGCGATAACTGGTAAACGTCCGATAAACTCAGGGATTAAACCAAATTTTTGTAAATCATCTGGTAAAACGTGCTGAGTAATATTTTTAGAATCTTCCAAACTATTCTTTTCAGAGTTTGAGCCAAATCCGATTAATCTTTCACCAACACGATTTTTAATAATATCTTCTAAGCCTGCGAAAGCTCCACCGACAATAAATAGAATATTTGTCGTATCGATTTCAATCATTTCTTGTTGAGGATGCTTTCTTCCACCTTTAGGCGGTACACTAGCAACTGATCCTTCAAGAATTTTCAGCAGTGATTGTTGAACACCTTCACCACTTACGTCTCTAGTAATCGAAACATTCTCAGATTTTTTAGCAATTTTATCGATTTCATCAATATAGATTATTCCATATTGTGCGCGTTCCACATCAAAATCTGCTGATTGAAGTAGTTTTAATAAAATATTTTCTACGTCTTCTCCTACGTATCCTGCTTCTGTAAGATTTGTTGCATCTGCTATTGCAAAAGGTACGTTTAAAATTCTAGCTAACGTTTGAGCTAAATATGTTTTACCAGAACCTGTTGGACCTGCTAAAAGAATATTACTCTTTTGCAACTGAATATCATCTTCTGAATTAGAATTTAAGACATGATTTACACGCTTATAATGATTGTAAACTGCTACGGATAAAGTACGTTTTGCTTCATCTTGACCGATTACATATTCATTTAAAACATCATAAATTTCTTGTGGCTTTGGTACATCTTCAAATTCCGTTGTTTCATGGATGCCATAATCATTATCAATAATCTCTTTACTTAAACTTATACATTCATTACATATATAGACCCCTGGACCAGCGATAATCTTATCGACTTGATCTTGGGATTTTCCGCAAAAAGAACAAGACACATTCATATTGTCATTATCATTATACATTAATGCTTGTCACCTCTATCTGTATCTTTTAACGCTCTAAACATAATAACATAGCTTCTATTTAAGTACCAATATTTGCTATATAAGGCTGAATAAAAAACAAAAGCTGATTTGCATAAACGCTGCAAACCAACTTTCGCTTTCGTCGATTCAACTGTAATTATTCTTCAGTAACTTCTTCTGAATCTTCAACTGGTTCTAAAACTTCTTTAGCAGATGAGCTAATTAACTCAATTGCTTTTTTCATAGTAATGTCATGTGTTAATAAATCTACTGACAATACTTCACGAACTTGTTTTTCTTCAAGACCATATTGTTCAGAAAGTTCTTTAATTTCAGCTTCGATTTCTTCTTCTGTAGCTTCTAAACCTTCAACTTTAACAATTTCTTCAATTACTAAGTTTGTACGAACATTATCTTCTGCACCAATTTCAAATTGCTTGTGAAGATCTTCTTCAGTTGTTTGAGTGATGTTAAAGTATAACTCTGGGTTCATACCTTGTTGGTTTA
The DNA here is from genome assembly GCA_964624875.1 of uncultured Carnobacteriaceae bacterium. Taxonomy (GTDB): domain Bacteria; phylum Bacillota; class Bacilli; order Lactobacillales; family Carnobacteriaceae_A; genus Atopostipes. The sequence continues at coordinate 34,044 of CAZUZA010000005.1, forward strand.
AGTTGTTGTAGAATAAGTCCATTTGACGGTGAACTTCTTCGTGAGTCATGTCCCAAGGAACTTCTTCGATTTCAGCGTTAGCTACTGCTTTTTGAATAGCTTCTTCATCGCGAGCGTTGTCCGCAAATTGTGCGCGTGACTCTTCTAATTCCTTACGTGTTTTTTCACGTAATTCGTCCATTGTTTCAACTTCGTCATCTGCATCTTGTGCAAAGTCGTCGTCTAATTCTGGTAATTCTTTTGTCTTAACTTCATGAACAGTAACTTTAAATACTGCTTCTTGACCAGCTAAGTCGTCTGAATGGTATTCTTCTGGGAATGTAACGTTAACGTCTACTTCAGAATTTGGCTCAACGCCAACTAATTGCTCTTCAAATCCTGGGATGAATGAATTAGAACCTAGTTCTAGTGAATGGTTCGTTGCTGTTCCACCTTCGAATTCTACTCCATCAACTGAACCAGCATAGTCGATAACTACAGTGTCGCCATCTTTAGCAGCTTCTTCTGTAACAACTAGTTCTGCAAATTCTTTACGACGGTTTTCTAAAGCTTCTTCAACTTCTTCTTCCGTTACTTCACGATCAATTTTCGTTACTTCTAAATCTTTATATTGGCCTAATTTAACTTCAGGTTTTAATGGAACTTCAACTGTTAATTCCCAATCTTTACCTGCTTCAGTAACCATATCTTTAATTGATGGTTGTCCTACGATTTCAGCGTCTATGCCTTCTGCAGCTTCTTGGTATGCAGTAGGGAAAACTTCGTTTAATGTTTCTTCGTATAATGCTTCTTCACCAAACATTTGGTTGAAAATACGACGAGGTACTTTACCTTTTCTGAATCCTGGTACGTTAAGGTTTCCTTTTACTTTGTTAAAAGATTTTGTTAATCCTTCTTCAACTGTTTCACGAGCAATCGTGAATTTAAGTTCTCCAGTTGTTGGTCCTGTTTGCTCAAAATTTACTGTCATGTGTACTTGCCTCCGATTTAATTAGTGTTAAATTATTCTTTATTTAAAAGCCAAACATGGGCTTTACATACCTTCTAAGGATACTATATCTAACTTGGTTTGTAAATGAATAATCCGATAAAAACCGAATTTCTTCCCCAATTTCTTCCCCATCCATAGCTATTTAACTTTATTTTTTAATTGGTTCTGTTTGCCATTTTGTTTAATAGATCTAACCATTCGATCATCATTTCAGTATCTTCTTTCGATACCATTTCCTCTGTTGATAGCTCACTACTCTCAGAAAATTGCTGAACGTAAGATGCTACCCAATAAGGAACATCGACAATGATGTCTTCTGCAAATGGATAAAGCAATAGCAAGTCGCTGACGATTTCATTAAAGACTCCTTCGACTAAGTGTGGACTCTTTTCCAGTTGTAGATTTAGCGTCTCTTGTATCTCATCCAATATTGGCATATCTTCAAACTGATTTAACTGATTGGGAACTATTCTTTTGGGCTGGTTAAACCAATTAAATATGTATTCTGTCTCATCTTTCTTTTCAATCAATATTTCTAAAAATGCGCGTTGATTATGTGGTGAGATATTAAAATTATTGAAAATATTTTGCGCGATGATTTGCAAATCTTCTAAAACTAACATGCTTGCTTGCTTTATAATCGAAGCTTGTTCAAAAGTCGAATAGCTATCAATTTCTAAAAGGGCAGCACGAATATCACTCTTTATTTTTTCGATTTCTTGATTATAGCTTTCTCTTTTATTATTTAACTCTATGTTTAACATAACCCACTCTTTGTGAAATGGACTATCTACTCCAGGGAGATACTTTGAAATAACAGCTTCTGCTTCTAAAAATATTTTATTCTCTATTAATAATAAAACATAAAACAATGCATGTTTTTCATCATTAATGTAATAATCTTTAAATTTTTCAGCGACTTCTAAAGCTTCTTCTATTTCATCTAAGTTATATAAAGCAAAAGCATGAAGATAAGATACAGCTGAATTGTCATCTTTTACCTTTGTTATTGCATCTACTGCCTTCGCATAGTCTTGATCGTTTGCGTAATCTCTAGCTTTTCTATAGTACGTTCGATCATTTAATGGAAATTCAATTGTATCTGACATGGATTTCCCCCCTTTATCATTTTTTAAATTTTGAATAAAGAAAACCTGCGCAGTATGAGTTCCCTGCGACAGGCTAAAAAATTATTCTTCAGTTTCTTCTAACATATCTTCACTCATATTGAATTTCTTCAAGAAGGCATCGATATCTTTGAAGTTAACGACTGTTTTTTCTTCCATCAAATCATATAAATGCTTTGGTGAGTTATCCCAGTCAATTCTTACGATCGCACTATTCGTTAATAATTTTTCAATCGTACCTTCCATATGCTCTCCACGGAAAGTAAAAGCGATGTCTTCACCAACGTCTGGGCGAATCTTCTCTTTAATTGCATCTATAATCTCAACTGCTTCTTTATAAGGCAAATCTAATAAATTTGCGATTCTCGAGTTACTAGCGCCTTTTCTCAGTTCAGTCTCGACTAGTTCTTGTGTTTCAGGTGTAATTTTTGCTTCTGCCATATAATCAAACCTTTCATCCTAAAAAGTCAATTATCATTATAACAAATTTTTGTCCAAAAAGCGACTATAAGTCATAATGCAATTCACTTTCATTTATTCATTTAACTCTTGTGCTTTAAAGCCAATTTTCTTCAAGGATTCACTGAGTGCATTGATTTCATCTTCAGACAAATCTTTAAAGAGTTCTTGTATAACTTCACTATGTTGTGGAAAAATATCTTCCATTTTTTCTTGACCTTCTTTTGTTAGAGAAACTAAGGTAACACGACGGTCACTCTCATTTACTTTACGTTCTATAAAATTCTTTTTCTCCAATTGGTCAATTACATAGGTAATACTACTTGAAGCTAGTAAGACCTTATTCCCAATAATTTGAATCGGCTGTTCACCTTTACTATACAGTACTTCCATCACCGTGAACTCTGTTGGGTTTAATTCATAAGATCGCATATCCTTCTTAAGCATATTCGTCACGCTTCCAGAAGACTTAAGTAATATTGTCAATGCTCTTAAAGCTGATTCCTCTTTACTCATCTTTTTCATTCCATTCTCTGTCTACTTAATTTAAATTTTAATCTTTTTAAACATATCCATAAACCAATTTCCATATCCTAGTAATGCAATGAATTGAAAAATGGCCGTTATGATAATCAATGGCATACTACTACTTTTATCCAATGTTGGAAATAGAACGAGTACAAACATACAAACATAAAATATAGCAGTTGCTACTTTGCCAAACCATTTCGAGCCGTCCATTATGATATCTCTCCGATATAGAATGACACTGTTGATCAACATAATCATTTCTTTTGCTACAAACAAAATTAATAAAAATAAAATATAAGGGCGTTTAACAACCATCGCACCAATTACTGCAACTTGCGTCAATTTATCCGCTAATGGGTCTAAAAATTTTCCTAAGTCAGTAATCTGGCCAGTTGCTCTTGCAATGATTCCATCTAAAGAATCGGTTATTCCAGACAATAATAAGATCCCAGCTGCCCAATAATAATCTGAAGCTTGTTCAGCATTCAGATATAGATATAAATAAATCGGAATAAGAATAATTCTAAAATAAGATAAAATATTTGGTATTGTGAACCAATCTTCTTTTTTAACCAAGACACTCCTACTTTCGCGACGTAATTATAATTATTAACTTATATATTAGTATAATATCTGTCATTTTTCAACAAACGTCCTTGTTTCCAAGCAAATTAGTAAACAATTCTTCAAACCTTTTTCTTTTTGTAGTTATTTCTGATCTGAATAGGTGTGTGTTCATTTTTTGAATATTCCATCCAAAAAAAGCACTAAAAGCTCATTTACATGGCTTTCAGCGCTTTTGACTAAAGAATAACGTACCAGGAGGGATTCGAACCCCCGACCGTTCGCTTAGAAGGCGAATGCTCTATCCTGCTGAGCTACTGGTACTTTTCACAACAGAGATTATTATACATATCAATTTACATAAAGTCAACATATGAATTTGGTTTTATAACATTATTTGAGTTACACAAGGAAAACTCCTAGACATAGGCTTTCTCACTTATCCTTAGTTTATAAGGTTACTCAACCTCTCGACTAAATGTTACATTTTACAAAAAATAAAAACCGATTGTCATTAAAACAATCGGTTTTACAATAATCTTACTGCTAAATTTCATTAAAATAAACAGCTTATTAGTTACCTTTAACTGCGTCTTTTAATCCTTTACCAGCTTTAAATGCTGGAACTTTAGTCGCAGCGATTTGGATTTCTTCCCCTGTTTGTGGGTTACGTCCTTTACGAGCAGCACGCTCGCGAACTTCGAAAGTACCGAATCCAATAACTTGAACACGTTCACCTTCTGCTAAAGTTTCTGTTACGACTTCAAAAAGTGCTTCTACTGCAGCAGTAGCATCTTTTTTAGTTAAACCAGATTTCGATGCAACACCGTCGATTAAATCTGCCTTATTTGCCATACTTCTACACCTCCCTAAAAAGTAAAAAATAGTCAATCTATTATCCACTTTTTATAATCCCATTTTGAGAATAAATAGGTGAAATAGTCATTTTGAAAGACATTTCATTTAAAAAGATAACACATAAACCCTATAACTGCAATCTTTTTTAATGAAATAACTTATTTTTTTGTTACAAATTACAGAAAATTTTATGTTCTTCTTCGAGGAATAATTTTCAATGGCGTTCCTTCGAAATTAAAGTTTTGTCTTAATTGATTCTCTAAGAATCTGCGATAAGAGAAGTGGAATAATTCAATTTCATTCACAAAAACGATAAATGTAGGCGGTCCAACTGCTACTTGTGTCATGTAAAAAACTTTTAATCTTTTGTTATTGACTGTAGGCGATGGATTCATTGCAACTGCATCCATTAACACATCGTTTAATACCGAAGATTGAACTCGTTGAATACTGTTATCGTGTATCGTTTTAATCAACTCCGGCAAACGGTGTAATCTCTCTCCCGTTTCAGCAGAAACAAACAATACTGGTGCATAACTTAAATATTTAAAGCGATCTCGGATCTTTCTTTCGTAATCACGCATCGTATTTGTATCTTTCTCAACTGTATCCCACTTGTTAACAAGTATAATGATTCCCTTACCTGCTTCATGAGCATACCCAAAAACACGTGAATCCTGCTCTCTAATGCCTTTTTCAGCATCAACCACACATAGCACTACATCTGATCTTTCAATGGCGCTGTGCGCTCTTAACACACTATACTTTTCAGTATTTTCATAGACACGTCCACGTTTACGGATACCTGCTGTATCAATCATAACGAATTCTTGTCCTGTTTCATCATAAAACGGTGTATCAATCGCATCTCGTGTTGTTCCTTCTTTATCTGAAACAATCACACGTTTTTCACCTAAAATTTTATTTACTAAACTCGATTTTCCAACATTCGGCTGCCCAATTAAGCTAAAACGAACAACAGATTCATCGTAAACAGTTATCGCATCATTCTCAAAATGACTGACTACTTCATCTAGTAAATCCCCTAATCCTAATCCGTGAGTTCCAGATATCGGAAATGGTTCCCCTAATCCTAAAGAATAAAACTCATAAAGTTCCGTTCTTTGCTCCGGGTTATCTGCTTTATTTACAGCTAATACCACTGGCTTTTCTGAACGATAAAGCAATTGAGTAATTTTCTCATCTAAGGTTGTTATTCCTGCACGAACATCTGCAATAAAGATAATAACATCTGCTTCTTCAATAGCGATTTCAGCTTGACTCTTAATTTCTATATCTAATGGATGATTTTCTAAAGTTATTCCCCCGGTATCAATAAGAGAGAACTCCTTCCCTAACCACTCACCAGTGCCGTAAATACGGTCTCTAGTCACACCTGGCTCATCTTCTACAATCGATTTACGTTCTCCAATTATTCGGTTAAATATCGTAGATTTTCCAACGTTGGGTTGCCCAACAATTGCTACTATAGGTCTTACCATAACTTCACCAACTTTCATTTATAACTTTTTATACTTTAACATAAAATAATATACACCCAACCTGTTTTAAAAACAATTAGTTGGGTGTATTTTGATATTATTTAGAATTTTCTGAAGAATTACTCTTCGTCGTTACCAAATAAACCTTTTAATTGGTCACCTAATTGGTCTCCAATTGTAAATGCTGCATCATCTTCGTCATCTCTTAATTGTGGTTGACGTACTTCAGCACGAGGTTCTTGTTTCTTAGGTTGTTCTGTTCTTTCAGGTGCTTCTTCTAAAGCTTTAATACTTAGAGATACACGTTGTTCGTTTTGATCAACGCTTAACACTTGAACTTCAACCTCTTCATTCTCACGAACAATTTCATGTGGAGTTTCTACATGACGGTGAGCCATTTCAGAAATATGAACTAAACCTTCAACTCCTGGTTTTAACTCAACGAATGCACCGAAATCAACAATACGTTTAACTAAACCTTTTACTACTGTTCCAGCAGCATAGTCAGTGTCAACGTTGTCCCATGGGCCATCTAGTAATGCTTTAATAGATAATGACACACGGTCACGGTTTTCATCGATGTTTAGAACTTTAACTTCTACTTCTTCGCCAACATTAAGCTTATCTTCAGGGTGCTCAACGTGCTCATGACTAATTTCTGAAATGTGGACTAATCCATCAATTCCACCTAAGTCAATAAATGCTCCAAAGTTAGTTAAACGAACAACAGTACCTGTAACTGTTGAACCTTCTTCTAGGTTTGCAAGAGCTTCTTCACGTTTACCAGCTTCTTCAGATTCAATTAACTCACGACGTGATAAGATTAATTGTCTGTTTTGAGGGTCAATTTCGATGATTTTGAATTCATACGTATTGCCTTCAAATTGTGATAAATCGCGAACAAAGCGAGTATCAAGTTGAGATGCAGGAACAAATCCTCTAACTCCTAAATCAACTGTAACTCCACCTTTAACAACACGGTTTACTTCAGCTTCAACTGTTTCACCGTTGTCAAATTTCTCTTGTAGTTCGTTCCAAACTTCACGTTGGTCAACGCGTTTTTTAGATAAAACGAAGCTTCCTTGTTCTTTGTCGCTAACTACACGTAAAACTGTTACACGAATACGCTCGTCAACTTCAACTTCTTCTGTAGGATCAGTTACACGACTAGTTGATAATTCACGTAATGGAATGTATCCTTCATGTCCTGTGTCTAGTCCAACAACAACGTTTTTATCCGCGTCGAAAGTTAGAACTACACCTTCAACAATGTCTCCTGGTTTAACTTCAACCGATGCGTTTAAAGCATCTGACATTGTTTCAACTTCGGCATCTTCTTCAACAGATTCTGGTTCAACTGCGTCCTCGACTAAGTCCTCTGTAGGAGCTTGGTCCGCCGTTTCTTCCACTTCTATCTCTTCTGTCTCTTCTACTACCGATTCTTCTGTTACTTCTAAATCTTTGTTTTCATTTTCTGCCATCTTTACTGTGCCTCCCAATACCAATCAATAAGTATATCTTACCATATTATATATTATTTTTCACATAATATCCATAAATACTTCTAAACTTCTTAAAATAACATGAAATTTACATTAATTTACTATGATGTCTAATTATTATTGGCTTTTTTATTAATTATTTTTTGACATTCTTCTACAACTTCTTCAATTGATAAACTCGTTGTATCAATTCGTACTGCATCTTCTGCTTGTTTTAAAGGTGAAATTTCGCGATTTGAATCATACTCATCGCGCGCAATAATTTCTTGTTTCAACAACTCGAAATCTGTTTCAATACCTTTTTCTTTGTTTTCTAAATAGCGTCTTTCCGCACGTTCCTCAACACTAGCAACAAGGAAAATTTTAACATCTGCATCCGGTAAAACGACGGTACCTATATCTCGACCATCCATCACAACACCAGTATCTTGAGCAATTTCTTGCTGGCGACTGACTAGTTCTTCTCTTACAAGACCATATGATGAAACAACAGATACATTATTCGTTACATCATGTTGTCGAATTTCTTCTGTTATGTCTTTATCATTCGCAAATACTAGTTGACCATCTTTATTTCTTTTGAATGTTATCGTCACCGTATCTAATAATTCGATTAGAGCTTCCTCATCATGAACAGACACATTGTTTTTTAATGCTAAAAAGGTTAATGAGCGATACATTGCTCCAGTGTCTACATAAACAAGATGATATAAATCGGCAATTTTTTTAGCAATTGTACTTTTGCCAGACGATGCTGGCCCGTCAATAGCTATTTTAATTTCTGAAAAATTCACTGTCATATTATCCTCATTTCATTACTCTACAATTAAAACTTGACCTACATAAACCGTTTCTTCTGTAAGGTTGTTTAAAGCCATCAATTCAGCCGTTGTCATACCGTGGTTCAATGCAATTCGGTACATATTATCTCCTGCTTGAACAGTATATGTTTCACCAGTTGGAGTTGGTGTTGGAGTCGTCTCTGGCTCAGGCTCCGGTTCTGGAAGTGGCTCTGTTTCTGGTTCGGTTACTGTTTCAGGTTCAGGTTCTGGCTCTGGTTCCGTATCTGAATCCGGTTGTGGTTCAGGTTCCGTATTCGATTCTGGCTCTGTATCTGGATTTGGTTCTTCATTCGCTTCAGAGTCATTTTCTTCTTCATCCGCTCCAGCTACAGTATCTTCTTCTGCATCTGGTTCTTCGTCCCCATTATTATCAACCGTTTCTATTTCTGGATCATTCGAACCCCCCAACTGATCTGACGGTCGGTTTGAATACCACACATAGTAAAAAATCGTTGCTAAAATTAAAATAGCTAAAAAGATGACTGTGCCAGTAAGAATTGGTGACATACCATCGCTATTATCATATTTTTGTCCTTTGGTTCGTTCACTTCTAGAAACGTATTCTAGCTCATTGTAATCCTCACCAAAACGTTTAGACCATATTTCCTCATCCCGAGATTGCTTCTTTTTACTCATAGGACTTCATCCTTCCAAGTTTCATTCTGTTTTATTGTATCATAATTTTTATGAAAATAGTTTATCGATATTGTATAATATTTGAATTCTTTTTTTCCACGAAATGATTTCTTCGGTTTGTGTATAAACACCTATTGAATACTGGTTAATTTTCGAAAATACATCCGTGAAATCCTCATCACAATTTATACAACATTGTTCTATTCCAACATTCTTTTCCTCTGTAAAATAATTTAGTAAGTATTGTCGCTTGCACGTTTTTGTTCGCGCATATTGCACCATATAGTTTATTTGCTTATTTTTTAAATTTCTACGCAACGCAATTGTATCCAAAGCTTGTACAATGGTTGCATGTGTTTCCAAGTAAAACTTTGCAAGCTTCACCATCGACTCTTCTATCGCAGTGCTAACAGGTGCACGACTCGCCAAGGCTTCCAATAAACTTTGAGGAGGCAAGGCTTCTTCTAAGAAACGCTTCTGAATCATCTCATCACCAGGTTGATAAAGTAAAATTGCAAGCCCATCCTTACGATCACGACTAGCCCGACCTACTTCTTGTAAATACATCTCTGGTGAATCTGGGAGATGATAATGGATAACGTATCGAATATCTTTTTTATCAAAGCCCATCCCAAATGCACTCGTTGCACAAATAACTTGTATCGTATTATTTAAAAACTGTTGTTGGATTTTAATCTTATCATCACTTGTAATTTCAGAGTGATAACTTTCTGCACGAATATTATGTTTCGTTTTCAACAACTGTGCCATTTCATCTGCTAATTTTTTACTCGTAAAATAAACAATCCCTGGTCCCTCTAATTTCAAGACGTATTCAACAACTTTATCCGTTTTATTGCCCGCACAATGTTCCACAATATATTTAATCTCTGCGCGATCCACTGGTTGAATAATTTGTTTCGTCTTTTCCTCATTCAAGGCCAGAAATTCTATGATTTCATTCCGAACCTGAGGTGTAGCCGTAGCAGTTAAAGCCATAGTCGTTGGATATCCTAATTGTTTTCTGACATGGGCTAAACTAAGATAATCCGGTCTGAAGTCTGTCCCCCAATGTGAAATACAGTGGGCTTCATCAATAACAAATAACGTAATATTCATCTTAGTTAAATGACGCATGAAATCAGCATTTTGAAGCATCTCAGGCGAAGTATATATAAATTTATAATGGCTAAGGCGATTAAAGACACGACTTCGTTCTGAGAATGACGTCATGCTATTGATGGCAACGACATTTTTCTCCCCATTTAACTTAAGGTTTTCAACTTGATCCTGCATTAATGACAATAATGGCGATACAACAATGGTCGTACCTTCCATAAGATAAGTCGGTAACTGGTAACACAGTGATTTGCCCGTTCCTGTTGGAAGCATAACAAGTGTATCTTGCTTCTTCAACACAGATTCTACAGCTTCTTTTTGACCGGTTCGAAAGGAAGAATAACCAAAGCGCTCAAACAACACCTCTTCTAATAATTTAGTCATTTTTTCGCATCCTTTCTAACTCGGCTAGTCTATAATGCATAAATTCAATGTCTTCATTTGCAGAAACCACTTCTTTATAAGTGAGATTATCCACTTTCTCAAATTGTTTCTTCAACTTTTCGTAAATCGGTTGAGGTATAAATTTTTGATAAGGAAAATCATCGAACACAAAGGCGATTTCAAGAATATGCTCTCGAATCGTATTTTCTTTTAAATAACGAATCCTAGCTACTTCAGATATCGTGTGCCCTTTCAGTAACAATTGAAACGTCTGATACGTACTCGCAGATAAACCAAAAAAGGTTTCTTCATTCAACTGCTTAAACATCGCATATAAAATCGGCAGCTCTTTTTTATGTTTCTTAATACACTGCAGAATCAGCTCAATTGAATCTAAATGATAAAAATCATATTCAAAATGCACCATACCTACTTTTTCTTGCGTTTGAAGTTTCGTATTCCCAACCACTTCATGACCACTTAAATGACTAAACAACCGACTTGCTCGTTCTTCTTCTAAATTCGAGAAAAGAAATTGCTGTTCTTCTATCCATTTTACAAGCAAAGGCGTCTTATCCGTTTTAAACTGCTGGAACAACAATCGAATACTTTCTTGATGCTGAGGATGTTTGATAATCGGCACATAACGCTTATTCTCATAACTTGTTTCCGACAGAACTTGCGTAAATAACTGGTACCTCTCCCAGAAAACATTTCGAATAGTCACATTTGTAAACCTCGTAATATGCTTTGGAAAATAAAACTCCTCAAAATAAGCCGTTAAATTTTCCGTTCCAAACTCTGTCAGTCGGTAACCTTTCCCAACTTCAATCAAGCCGTTCTTCTTTGTGAAATGATGGATCACCTTTTCCAAATCTTGCAAAGTTATATTCGGAAAAGTGGAAAAACCATGATGCCAGTGATTGATTTCGGTTAAGTAAAACATTGAAGGTGTTCTTTTCCCTTGCAGTACATGTAACAATTGTGCACTGGTGGTGGTTTTATTGGTTCTAAAATAACTCATTAAATAATTTAGAAAATATGTATTCATTTCCAATCCCCACCTTTAGTTTTCTTTATTGTACTAGTTATTTTCATCATTTTGAAGCCAGAAACAGAAAAACTGGTGTTGTGTATTGACGAAACAATACACACACCAGTTTATAATTATTTTAATTATCTTTGTATACTTGAAATAGAGCTTGTAAGACTATGCCCATTTTTCATTTTTTCTAAATAATCATATAACTTGTAGAAAATGACAAAGAATATAATCGAAACCAATATTCCTTTTGCTAAGTTAAATGGAATAACCGAGACTGTTAAGTATTCACGCATTGGCCCAACACTAAAGCCCATAACTCGCACATATAAAGGTGCGATCACTAACCAGTTTAAAACCGTTAATACAGATGTAATAGATAACGTTGCAGCCACACCACCTATAACAGATTGTTTAGCTTTCGTTTTAAGACGTGTGATAGCATAGTAAATTGGCAATGTATATGCAATAGATGCGATAAAAGCGGCAGTATCTCCAATTGGAAACCCTAATTCGCCACCTGTCGTTACATAAGATAACAGGGAACGGAATGCTGCAATCGCAATGCCTGTTAAAGGACCATAGATATACATTCCTAATAATATTGGAATGTCACTAAAATCGACCTTTAGAAACGGCGCCCACGGCAATAATGGGAAAGAAAAGCTTGAAATCACCCATGCCAAAGCTGCCAAAATACCTACTATAACCACTTGTCTTGTTCGTTTGTCTACCATAAAAAATCCTCCTATAATTTTTACTGAATTCTCAGTAATTGATTTAAAAGGATTCACCTATTGAGCAGGAGCTAATAAAAAAAGCCCATCTATTATCTGCAGGATAATAAATGAAGCTACTTTACGCCTATAAAAACGTACGTTTAAAAGCTCCATCTTCTTTATACCAGACTTTACTGTCGGTACTGGAATTACACCAGTTCAACCATAGCCAAAAAGGATATGGGTCGTGGACTTTACCACCGGTCGGGAATTTCACCCTGCCCTGAAGACGAATCATTTCTATTTACTTAATTACATTATACAAAAGATATCTGAAAAAGTACAGCCTAAAATGATTTTAGGTTTATTCTTCATCGACCATTTGTTCCAATTGTCTGATTTCTTGATGTTTTAAGAAACGCCATTCACCAGATTGCAAACCATCTGTCGTTAAAAAGCCGAACTTTTCACGCGTTAATTTATCAACAGGATGACCAATTTCTTTAAACATATTTTTTACTTGATGATTTCTTCCCTCGTGCAAAGTAATTCGAACCATTGTTGTATCCGTTCTTCTATCGTAACTCAAGACATTTACTTTGGCAGGAGCTGTCATTTCACCCTCTAAACGAATCCCTTTAGCTAGATAATTCGCTGACTTTTTCTGCACGTGTCCTTTGGCTTTTACGACATACGTTTTTGGAAACTCGAAGCTTGGGTGCGTTAACTTGTAAGATAGTTCCCCATCATTCGTTAACAACAATGCACCTGTTGTATCCCAGTCTAGGCGACCTACTGGATAAATTCGCTCTTCGACTCCTTCGATCAATTCTATAACCGTGTCACGATTTTTGTCATCATCAACTGTTGAGATTGTTTCTCTTGGTTTGTTTAATAGGACATATATTTTCTGTTCGCTTTGGATAGGTATATCATCCACAGCCACTTCATCTTTTTTAGATACTTTTACACCTAATTCTGTAACTACTTTGCCGTTTACTTTTACTCGACCTTGCTTAATAATTTCTTCTGACTTACGTCTAGATGCTACTCCAGCGTGGGCCATTACTTTTTGTAATCTTTCCATTTTATCTCTATTCCTTCCAGAAGTCGTATCCTTCTATCTATTCGTATTCTTCCATGTCATCAAATGATTGCTGGAAATTTTTGTAAAACAAATCTGATATTTCTTCTTCGTTGTCTTGTTCGATCAATTCTGGCAATTCAGAAATGCCATTTACACCAAAATAATCCAGGAAATATGGAGTCGTTCCATATAATAAAGGTCTTCCCGGTTTATCTAAGCGACCGACTTCTTCAATTAATTGCCTTGTTTTTAATTTCTGTAAATTACTTGCAACTTGTACACCACGAATATCTTCAATTTCAATTCGGGTAATCGGTTGTTTATAAGCAACAATTGCGAGTGTTTCCAATAGAGGTCGACTGAGGGTTTGTGAAAATGGGGATTGCGCGTAACGTTTGATGTAATTTTCATACTCTCTTTTCGTTACAAGTTGATATTTATTTGCTGTTTCGATTAATAATAGACCACTTTCATCATCATTGTGATATTTAATGGCCAATTGTTCAATTAATGCAGCCATGACATCGTGAGGCTTGTCCGTCAATTTTGCTAACTCTTCAAGAGTTAATCCCTCATCACCTGCTACAAATAATATGGCTTCTATCATTGCGAGATTCTTCATTTATTCCCCTACTTTTCTAACCCGTTATCTGTTTGTACTTCAACGTCGAAAATTGAAATATCTTCTTTGTTGGAGTCTTGCTTCACTAAGACACGATTATCTTTGATTAGTTCCAATAATGCTAAAAACGTAATAACGACATTTCGTTTACTTTGTACTTTTATTAACTCCGAAAATAAAACACTCTTACTTGTTGATGCATTAATCATAACACGTATTTCATTCATTTTATCTAAAACGGTGACTTCATCCGCATCAATAGTCGTTGGATGTGGCGTTTCTAGATGATGCCTGTTTAAGATCTCTTGAAAGATAATGGCTAAGTCATCTACACTTAAGCCTTGGTCTTTTATTTCAATCGTCTCCTGATATTGCGATAAATCAGAAGGGTCTTTTCCGAAATAACCTGCACGATCTTTCGAACGTTCTTCAAACTTAGGAATCACTTCTTTAATTTGTTTGTACTCTAATAACAATTCAACTAATGGTTTACGTGGATCTTCTTCGTCATAAAAATCTTCCTCTAAATTGGCTTGATTCTCATTACGAGGTACGAGCATTTCACTTTTAATACGCATTAACGTTGCTGCTAACACAAAATATTCACTAGCTATATCTAGTTTAATAGTTTTCATTTGCTGCAAATGGCTCATATACTGATCCGTTATCGTTGCGATCGGTATATCGTAGATGTCAATTTCCATTTGATTAATTAAATGGAGCAATAGATCTAATGGTCCTTCAAATATATCCAATTCAAGCTGCAAAGCTGTTGTTGCAATTGGTTTTAGCTTTTCCATCCTATACCTCTCCTCGTACATTAATCATTTACACGTGCTTTTCTGCTGACTTTTTTTGCCATTTTGCTAAAAGTGAAGCTGTTTCAAGTGTCGAAGCGATGTTTTGATCTTTATATCTCGCTTGTAATGCATCTAATATTTTATAACTTAACCCTTCATTTCGATGTGATGGGTTGATACTTAAATGTCTTAATAAAACAAGATCTTCTACTTCCACTCCAACTACTCCGATTAGATTATCGGTTTCATCACTTTTCCAAAGGTATAATTGTCGCGTTTCTTCTGCATTATACCATTCTAATTCTTCTTCTAATCGTACGGGTTCTTTTAAATCAGAAATATACGATAACAAACCCATCGTTATTTTTTTATAATCATCACTATATTCGATAAGCATTTAATCCCTCCAATGCCTAAACATGCAATCATGTAAAAATATTGTTTTATTTGTTTTCTGTCGGTAAATGTTGTTCAAAACGCATAAAATCTTCTGGTATTTCTCTTCTAATCGCTAAGAAATCTTCACCGTTCTCAACAAAGACAACAGCTGGTCTTGTTAAACGATTGTAATTGCTTGCCATAGCAAACGTATAGGCTCCGGTATTGAAAATAGCTAATTTATCTCCTGGAGTTGTTTGTGGAAGGGGTAGATCCCAAATTAACATGTCCCCAGATTCACAGGCTTTTCCTGCAATCGAAACAACTGTATCGGCTTCTTCTTCCATACGATTCGCAAGCATACCAAAGTATTTTGCATCATAAAATGCCGGACGGATATTATCAGCCATTCCACCATCTACAGACACATAATCTCTAACTCCTGGTATTTTTTTCTCGCTACCTATATCATAAATCGTTGTACCAGCTTCTCCCACAACGCTTCTACCGGGCTCAATCCATAATTCAGGATAAGCCAACTCATATTTATCCAATAGGTTCATTAACTCTTGGGTAATCGTTTCTAGCTGATTTTTTGCTGAATTGTACGCTTCTTCAGGTGTATGTTGAATCCCAAAGCCTCCACCTATGTTTAAAACATCTAATTGAAAGTCAAAATCGTCTTTCCATCTGATTATAAATTTCAAAACTTCGTTCAGTGACAACGCATAACTTTCAGTATCAAATATCTGAGAACCGATATGAAGATGGATCCCCTTTAAATTTAAATACTCAGCATTCATCGCAGCTTTTACGGCTTGTTCTGCCTGTCCACTTTGAAGATCAAAGCCAAACTTAGAGTCTACATTCCCCGTTAAAATATGCTTATGTGTGTCTGCTTCTACACCAGGTGTCACACGAATTAAGACATCCGCTTCTTGTTGTCTTTCACTTGTTAGTTGCTTTAACATATCTAACTCGTAAAAATTATCCACAATAAAATGACCTATGCCATAATCTAATGCAGCAATCATTTCAGAAATCGATTTATTATTACCATGAAAGTTAATGCGTTCTGCTGGAAAACCAGCTTGTTGAGCAATATAAAGCTCACCACCCGAAACAACATCGATTGCAATGTTCTCTTGTTTCATCACTTGATACATCGCAACAGATGAGAAAGCTTTACTGGCATATGAAATTTCACTTTTCCCTTTATAACTTTCCAAAGCATTTTTAAATTGTTGGATTTTTTGACGAATAGTCGTTAAATCAAACACTAGTAAAGGCGTGTCATATTTATCGGCTAAGTCGATTGTGTCTAAGCCACCTATTTCGAGATGCCCTTTATTATTTATTTTAAATGTATCTTGGAAACGATATTGGTTCATGTTCTGAATATTTTTCATTTAAATCCCTACTTTTTTAAAGTTCGATTCATTATTATACTATAAATCACTCTATTTGTTAAAGTTTTTCAAAAACATAAATATTCTACAGCATATAAAATACCAATATTTGACAGGGAATGCAATTAGAATCACGTTTCAAGAATAAAAGCAGCTCATTCTTTATCAAAAAAGAGTAAGCTGCTTTTATAAATTTTTGGCTAGAACTTAAAGTTTTTCAAGTAATGAAACAATTAATGCTTTAAATGATGAACGAATCTTAGTTGACACTTCAATAACATCTTCATGGTTTAATTCTGCACCCATACCTGCAGCTAAGTTCGTAATACAACTTATTCCAGCTACACGGATTCCAGCGTGGCGAGCAACAATCACTTCAGATACTGTCGACATCCCCACTGCATCTCCACCTAATGTTTGTACCATACGGATTTCAGCTGGTGTTTCGTAAGTTGGTCCAGTAAATCCGAAATAGACACCTTTTTTAAGTGGTAAGTCTAATTCTGCTGCTGCTTCTTCAATGTATCCTTGATATTCTAAATCATAAGGATGTGTCATATCTGGGAAGCGTGGGCCGTATTTCTCGTCGTTAGGTCCGATTAATGGACTTGTTCCTGTGAAGTTGATGTGGTCTTGAATCATCATTAAATCACCTGGTTTAAAGTCTGTATTTGAGCCACCTGCAGCGTTTGTAACGATTAATGAAGTAACTCCTAAAATACTCATTACACGAACTGGGAACGTTACAACATCCATGCCATAGCCTTCATAAAAGTGGAATCTTCCTTGTAATGCTACAACGTTTTTCCCACCTAATGTTCCACAAACTAACTGACCAGCATGTCCTTCAACAGTTGATACTGGGAATGATGGAATCTCTGTATAAGGAATAACCACACGGTTTTCAATTTCATCCGCTAATTCCCCAAGTCCTGACCCTAAAATTAAGCCGACTTCTACATCTCCGACTCCTTGATTTTTAATGTACTCGGCAGCTTCATGTGCCTGTAAAAAAATATCTTTTTTCTCACCCATTTTAATCCTCCATTTTAAACTAATTTATTTAAAAAACTTGTTCCGTTTTCCATCGGTTCAACTCCGAAGTTTTCTAAAATTGTTGCCGCAATATCTGCAAAGTATCCTTGGTCTAACTGCCCTGGATTTTGAAACTTTTTACTGTAAACTAACAACGGTACATATTCTCTCGTATGATCTGTACCTGGTGCTGTTGGATCGTTTCCATGGTCAGCTGTTAAGATTAATAAATCATCTTCATTTAAATGCTCAATGATTTCTGGCAATCTTGCATCAAATTCTTCCAATGCATCTCTATAACCTTCTGGATCGCGACGGTGACCAAATAATGCATCAAAATCAACTAAGTTCGTGAAGCTTAGACCTTTAAAGTCTGTCTTCATCGTCTCGATTAGTTTATCGACACCATCCATGTTTGATTCTGTACGAACAGATTCCGTAATCCCTTGACCATTAAAGATGTCTTCGATTTTACCAACTGATTTCACAGACAAACCGGCTTCTTTTAAATGATCCAGCATCGTATCGCCAAAAGGACTTAGTGCATAATCATGACGATTACTTGTACGAGTAAAGTTTCCTGGTTCGCCTACATATGGACGTGCAATAATACGGCCAATCATGTATGGATCATCTTTGGTAATTTCACGAACATACTCACAAATTTCATATAATTCTTCTAAAGGAATAATCTCTTCATGAGCTGCAATTTGTAGCACAGGGTCAGCAGAAGTATAAACAATTAAATCTCCTGTCTCCATTTGGTGCTCGCCCCACTCATCAATAATCTGAGTTCCAGAAGCTGGACGATTCGCTACTATTTTACGTCCTGTATGTTCTTCAATTTGTTTTAATAATTCATCCGGAAATCCATCAGGGAAAACGCGAAAAGGCGTATCAATACGTAGACCCGACAATTCCCAATGACCTGTCATTGTATCTTTACCTACAGATTCTTCTTCTAGCTTTGTATAGAATGCTGTAGAATTTTCTACCGGATCCATTCCTTTTAATGGTTCAATATTACCTAAGCCCATAGCTTGCATATTCGGGAGGGTTAAACCTGCTGTTTCTGCAATATGACCTAAAGTATGTGAGCCTTCATCACCGAAATCTGCTGCGTCTGGCGCTTCACCAATACCAGCAGAATCTAATACCACTAAATGTACTCGTTCAAACATAATCTTTCACCTTCTATTTAAAATTTTAAAGCAACGTTTTATTTTTGTGCACGTGGATGAAATTCGTCATAAACGTCTTTCATACGAGCTTTTGTAATATGTGTATATATTTGTGTAGTCGAAATATCAGAGTGCCCTAGTAATTCTTGAACAATTCTTAAATCTGCACCGTTTTCCAAGAGATGTGTCGCAAATGAATGTCTAAGCATATGTGGTGTCACATTCTGCTTCACGCCAGAGAGTTGGACCGTTTTTTTGATGTTTTTCCAAACGCCTTGTCTCGTTAATCCTCGTCCTCTTGCATTTAAAAAGACAAAAGGCGATTCTTCTGCTGCTCGACTCTCTAATACAGGACGACTAAATTCCAAGTATTCGTCTAACCACTTAATTGCTTCCCCACCTATTGGGATAATGCGCTCTTTATTTCCTTTACCTACCGTTTGAATAAAACCCATTGTTAAATGAAGTTCATCCATTCTTAAATGGACCAATTCTGAAATACGTAAGCCTGTTGCATACATCACTTCTAAAATTGCTCGATCACGTGTACCAATATCTGTTTCAACATCTGGTGTTTCCAGTAACTGCTCCACTTCTTTCATCGAAAGAACTTTAGGCAATACTTCTTTTTTCTTTGGTGTTTGTACATATTGCATTGGGTTATTCTCAGTTACTTTTTCTTGTCGCAGAAACTGATGAAATTGTCGTAAACTAGAAGACATTCGTATAATCGTATTTTCGGACTTTCCTTCTTCCTTCAAATGTTGAAGAAATAAAACAATTGCATAACGATCAATTGCATTCCAACTCTCTATCTTTGAAGCTTCTAAAAAAGTGATGTAATGGTTTATATCTCTTTCGTAGCTCTCGATAGAGTTTTCTGAAAGATCGCGTTCTATCTTAAGATGCATTAAATATTCATTGAATGGTTCTCGATCTAATTTTATAGGACTCAAATTATACCCTTTCCTTCACTTGACAATTTTGGCAAATACCATGATAAGTAACTTCTCGCGCATGAATTTCAAACTGAAAGACCTCTTCTATTCGAATTGGAATTTCGGGCAATAAGTCTTCTCGTACTTCTGTTATACTTTTGCAATTTGAACAAACTAAATAAAAAGGTTGACCTTGATCATCAGACAATAATAAATCATATCGCGTTAGACCATCCAGGAACTGAATTTTTTTGACAAGATTCAACTCGTCTAAAATATCTAACGTACGATAAACGGTTGCTAATCCAATAGCTGGATTTTGTTTAACAACAGACATAAAAATTTCTTCTGCTGTAAGCAATTTTGATTTATTGGCTATTAAAGTTTCCACTGTAGCTTCTCTTTGAGGAGTCAGTTTATAGCCTGCTTCTTTTAATTCATTGCCGATACGCTCGTAAGTTAATTTAACATTTTCAACCATAAAACCCCTCCTCATCAAATAAAGCTACCTCTATTCCGTAAAATAAAAGTATAATGGAATTGAATACTATTTACAATTCTCTTTCTTTTGCTTCTTCTGTCATGTATGTTCCATCAGAATCTTGCTTAGCAAGCTTTTCTTTCATCAAACGACCAACTGCACGTTTAAATTGTCCTTTACTAATTCCAAAGTACGTACGAATATCATCTGGGTCACTTTTATCATGATACGGAATACGATTATCTTCTGCACGTTTCAACAACTCTAAAATCATCGCTGCATCTTGATCTAATACTTCGTGAGCTCTAGGTAGTAAAGAAACATATAAAACGCCATCTTCTCTTAAACCAATAACTCGACCTTCAACATGCATGCCTAGACGAGGTTCTTCTTCTCGTTCGTTTGGATGCACAAAACCAAGATAGTCATCTTCTAGTAAAATATAACTTCCTGCTTTTAATGATGCAACAATATCACCTTTGACATCATTGTTATGCATTTCTTCATTACCTTTAACTGCAATTGATAGGTAGTGGTCTAAATCAGCAGTTCTACCCCACATACGATCCTTTTCATCCACAGTCGCTGTTAAAAATAATTTGTCTCCTCTTCTTGGCCAAACATTTTTAAACACTGGTAATCTATCAAGTGAGATAACTAAGTCTTTTCCAAGCCAACCTACGTCTACAAATACACCTAAATCATGCTGTACTGCAACGACTTCCCCCCAACCATAACTCGATTCGCGTACTTCTGGAAGTTCTGTCATCATGACATATTCGTCTTTTTGATTTATATAGACAAATCCTTCAAGCATTTCGCCAACTTCATGGTCAACTGGATCTTTATCTGCAACTTTTATCGTTATGCCGTCTTTTTGTGCAAACAAAAACTTCTCATTTTTATCAATGATCATTGCAGTAACAACTGTACCTAATATATTATTCATTTTGTTACTCCCTTATATTCGTATTTTCATACATTATTATACCGATGATTCGAACTTAAATAAAGACAAACAAAGAAAGGACTTTGCATGAATTTTATGCAAAGTCCTCACTTCAATTAAAATACTCTGTTTTTATTATTAAATTGCTGTCGTTTCACCACGGTAAACAATACCACGACGACTATCAACTGTAATAACTTCACCATTATGGATTAAGTCCGTTGCAGAATCTGCAGCAACAACTACTGGAATACCCATAGCAATACCTACTACTGCAGCATGAGATGTTAATCCACCTTGCTCTACTACAATTGCAGAAGCTTTTTCAATTGCTGGTAAGTAGTCTTTATCTGTTGTTTTAACAACTAAGATTGCGTCATCTGTCATACCTGCAACAGCTTCATCCGCTGTATTTGCTACTACTGCACGACCAACTACTGTATTGTTTCCAATACCTTGACCTTGAACTAATTTCGAACCAATCATTTGGATCTTCATTAAGTTCGTTGTACCACTCTCACCAACAGGTACACCCGCAGTGATGATGATTAAGTCACCTTCCGAAGCAAATTCATGTTCTACTACATAGTTTGCAGCTAAGTTGAACATGTCATCTGTTGTTTCAGGTTTTTCAGAGACTAATGGCACAACGCCCCATTTTAATGTTAAGGCTAGTGCTGTATCTTCTGAAAATGTCATTGCAACGATATCTGCTTTAGGACGGTACTTAGAAATCATACGAGCTGTATGACCAGACTCTGTAGCAGCTACAATTGTTTGAATGTTTAAGTTCTTAGCTGTATGTCCTACTGCTTGTCCAATTGCTTCTGTTGTATCGCCTTGATCGTAAGCTTTTAATGAATAAGCGTCTTGATCAATTAATGAAGCTTCTGTACGAATAGCAATGTTACTCATTGTGCGAACAGCTTCTACCGGGTAATCTCCAGCTGCTGTCTCACCAGATAACATAATTGCATCTGTACCATCAAAAATTGCGTTCGCAACGTCTGATGCTTCCGCACGTGTTGGACGTGGGTTGTCTTGCATTGAGTCTAACATTTGTGTTGCAGTGATTACTGGCTTACCAGCAGCACGACATTTATTAATCATTTCTTTTTGAACGATTGGAACTTCTTCTACTGGAATTTCTACTCCTAAGTCTCCACGAGCAACCATTAAACCGTCTGAAACTGAGATGATTTCATCTAAGTTATCAACACCTTCTTGGTTTTCAATTTTTGGAATGATTTGAACATGAAGTGCATCATTTTTCTCTAAAATTTCTTTGATTTCTAAAACATCACTTATACGACGTACAAATGAAGCAGCAATGAAAGTAATTCCGTTTTTAATACCGAATAGGATATCTTCACGGTCTTTTTCTGTTAATCCTGGTAAATTTAAAGAAGCTCCAGGTACGTTAACACCTTTATTATTCTTTAAAACACCTGAGTTAATTGCTTTAGTTACGATTTCACCATTTTCAGTATCTAATTCAGTTACTTGTAATTCAACTAAACCATCATCTAATAAGATTGGCATACCAACGGTTACGTCGTTAATTAGACCATCATATGAAACTGAGAATTTTTCTGCAGTCCCTAGAACTTCAGTCATAGAAATACGAACTGTTTCACCTTTATTAAGCTGGATAACTTCTTCAGCCATTTTGTGTGTTCTGATTTCTGGACCTTTTGTATCTAACATGATTCCTACTGGTTGACCTAATTCTTTAGAAATCTTACGAATTCTGTTAATTCGTACTAAATGCTCATCATGGTCTCCATGTGAGAAGTTTAATCGAGCAACGTTCATACCTGCTTCGATTAAATCTCTTAATGTTTCTTCTGACTCACTTGCTGGACCAATTGTACATACTATTTTTGTTTTCTTCATTTATCATTAATCCTTCCCTACAATAGTATCTATTTACATACTATGTGTTTTATAAAAATATTTTATTAAATTAAATGTTTATTCAGTTCATGTAAGTGTAATTTTGGTTGGTGAATAAGGTTATTAAAGATATCGTTAAAATCATTTATTCCGATTTCCTCATCAACTATGGCTACACAAACACCAGCTGCGCCTTCATCGAGCAATTCTACTGCTTTCGCACCAAAACGGCTACCAATAACACGATCTCGAGCTGTTGGTCTCCCACCACGCTGAACGTGTCCTAAGACAACGTCTCGGATTGTTAAGTCTGGCCCATATTCTGACATTTTTTCAACAAATTCTTTTGCCGGCATAACGCCTTCTGCTAATACGATTAAACCTTGGTTTTTACCATGCCCAAAACCACCAGTTACTGTATTAACAATGTCTTGAAAGTCAAATTCAATCTCAGGAATGACAATAGCTTCCGCACCAGAACTTAGGCCACTCCATAGAGCGATATCTCCAGCGCCACGTCCCATTACTTCAACAACTAATACTCGTCCATGTGATCCTGCTGTATCACGTACACGGTCTAAAGATTCAATAACTGTGTTGACAGTCGTATCGAAACCTAGTGTGTAATCTGTTCCAGCGATATCATTATCAATCGTTCCAGGAATACCGATTGTTGGGAAGCCGTGATTCGACAGAGCTTGTGCTCCTCGGAAAGAACCATCGCCTCCAATTACAACAACACCTTCTATGCCAAATTTCTTAAGCTGTTCAATTCCTTTTAATTGACCTTCTTCATCCTTGAATTCAGGATAACGCGCAGAATAAAGTATGGTACCTCCACGGTTTAAAATTCCTCCAACATCTACAGAAGTGATTCTTTCGATGTCTCCATCAACAAGGCCTTTATAACCGTTGTAAATACCAAAAACTTCCATGCCTAGTGACTCTCCGCGTCGAACAACTGCTCGAACTGCTGCGTTCATACCTGGAGCGTCTCCTCCACTAGTCATTACTCCTATCCTTTTCATATTTAACCACCTTATTAAAATATAATCCAAAATAAATCTTCCAATAGCTATTCTATCATTTTTTACGGTTGAAGTCTTTAAAGATAATGATATTTGTTAAATTATAATTTTCTTAACACAATATTATTATCTCCAAACATCCTTTTTAAGGATACCACTAGTTGCTCGTTAATACGAACATGATACTTTTTCTTAAATGGTTTTTGTTCTTTTGTCTTCTCATCATAGAGAACAACAGGCGTGTTCCCTCGATGTTGTTTCAATACTTCTTGTAGTGCTTCTAACTTCTTTTGTTCGCCTAATACTGATTTGAAACGGATATACAAAACTTGTTTACTCTCAGTATTCGTCGTTTTGCTTTGATCTCCACTCTTTTTATCCGTGATATCAATCGCATTTGTAATTTTGTTTACAATAACTTTTATAGGTGTGCTCTTTTTTTCGACTTTACCCTCGACTAAAATTGTTTCTCCTTCATTCAATCTTTGGATATATCGACGATGAACGGCTGGAAACAATGTTAAGGATCCTTTTCCAGTATTATCTAGCACATCCACAAAGGACATCGGTTCACCATTTTTCGTTTGAATTCGCGTAATTTTTTCAACGACAACAAGTAATTTAATAAACTTATTCTCTTGCTCATCTGCTAAATAAGAAATAATGCCATCTTTTCTTAAGTAATTGAATTTCTCACCTGGTTCGGATGAAAAATAATAACCAGTTACTTCATGTTCTTGATTCATTTTCTCTTCATCCGTCAAGTCTTCTTTTTCCACTATGGTTGGTGCAAAAATATCAAATAATTCTGTGTTGCCTTGACTCATTTCAATACTTTCCAACACACTGTCGATAGACCCAAGTAATGAGGAGCGGTTATCTCTTAGTTCGTCAAAAGCACCACTATAAATTAAAGGTAATATATAATTCTTATCTAACCACTTTGTATCCATTCGACTTAAAAAGTTAATGATGTGTGTGAATTCACCTTTATCTTTTCGTTCATTAATAATTTCTTGAATAAAATTACGAGGAAGTCCAGTAATGACATCAAAACCAAATCGTATCTTTTTATGATCGATGATAAAAGAACGATAACTCTTGTTGATATGAGGTGCTTCAAATGAAACCCCCATTAATTTTGCTTCTGCAACAAAAGATTTGATTTTGTCTTTACTTGAAGCATTCATAACTGCTGCGAAAAAACTTGCTGGATAATTCGCTTTTACATAAGCTAGTTGGTAAGCGACTTTCGAATAAGCAACAGCATGTGAACGGTTAAAACCATAATCCGCAAAACGTTCAATATACCCATATACTTCATTCGCAGTGTCAGCAGTGTATCCCTTACTCACAGCCCCTTGCACAAATGATCTACTACCCTCTTCAATCGCATGATGGTCTTTCTTTGAGATTGCACGTCTTAAGATATCCGCCTCGTTCAAACTATATCCTGCCAATTTTGATGCAACTTGCATAACTTGTTCTTGATAAACCATGACACCATATGTGATTTCTAAAATCTCTTTTAAGTCTTCGTGTGGGTAACGAATCGGTTCTTCTCCATTTTTCCGCTTGATAAATGTATCAATCTGTTCCATTGGACCTGGACGATAAAGTGCATTAACCGCTACAATATCTTCAAATGAATTTGGCTGTAACTTTCGAAGAACACGACGAATTCCTGGAGATTCAAATTGAAAGACACCATCTGTATCCCCATTTCTAAATATCTCAAGTGTTTTCTGATCATCAAAAGGAATCGTATCAATATCAATTTTCTGTCCGTCTTGTTCAAATGGTATAAAACGAATACAATCTGATAAAATCGATAGGTTTCTAAGTCCTAAAACATCTAATTTAAGTAGCCCAATTTTTTCAACACTTTGCATTGTATATTGTGTTAAATAAATATCTGAACTTCCTTTTTGTAAGGGTACTTGATTAGCCAATGGATTATCAGCGATCACAACTGCTGCTGCATGAGTAGAAATATGGCGATTACTGCCTTCAATTTTCTTTCCAATATGATAAATCTGTTGATTCTGTTCGTTTAGTGTGACAAACTCTTTAAAACTTTTCTGCTGCATGGCACTCTCAAGTGTAACGTCTGGCCCACTAGGAATAATCCTTGCCCATTTTTTAATTTCTTCTTGGGATTGCCCGAGAACCCGGTTCACATCTCGAATAGCTGATTTTGCACCATATGTTCCAATTGTTCCGATTTGAGCTACTTTTTCATGGCCATACTTTTGATGGATATAATTGAGAATTTCTTCACGACGATTATCCGGAAAATCTAAATCAATATCGGGCATCGTAAACCGCTCTTTATTCAAAAAACGCTCAAATAAAAGGTTGTATTCTATTGGGTCAGCGTTCGTTATTTTTAATAAATGAGCTACAAGTGATCCCGCTGCTGAGCCTCTTCCCGAACCAGTATAGATGTTTTGCTTATGTGCATAAGTAATAATATCCCACACAATTAAGAAATAATCCGAAAAGCCCATGCTTGTAATAACATTTAATTCATTCTCTAACCTCGTCAAATAAGCTGTCGGTATTTCATCAAATTGTCTATTCAAACTCGCCATACATAATTTTTTTAAATACGAATCTGAACTTTCACCATTTGGTACCGGGTAACTCGGCATAATATGATGTCCAAGTTCGATTTCAAGTTCGATTTGGTCAACTATTCGATTCGTCTCTTTAGCTGCTTCTTCAAAACCAGCTTCCTTAAATGCCTCATACAAGACTTCTGGTGCTCGTAATGAAAAGTCGCCCTCTTCTTTTGCAAGAAACTGATTAATATAAGCTTGGTTTTCTTCCCCTAAATTTATTTCTGATTTTAGTACTCTTAATACTTTCGTCGGCATTTCATCCTCAGGGTGCAAATATTGTACGTCTCCTAAAGCTACAATTGGAAGTTTCGTATTATTATAAAACTGAAGCATTTGCTCATCTGCATTTTGTAAGGATAAACCTAAATAAAATAAGGGCATATTTTCAATAAAATATTCTGCAGTTTCTCTCGCTTCGTTTGTTCGTCCAAATTTTAATAGTGAGATGATTTCCCCTTCCATTCCCGGTGAAATCACAAAAAGATCTTCGCTTCTTAAAATAACTTCCGTAAGTGGGACACCTACTTGCTCACTCAACTGATATAAAGTAGATAGTTGAATTAAATCCTGATACCCTTGGTAATTTTTTGCTAATAGTATCAGTGGGTATATTTTGTCAGATGAAATATAACCTTGAACATCGAGCGTTAACCCTATGATTGGCTTGATGTTTTTCTCTAGTGCCATTTCATAAAATTCGATCGCACCAAATAAAACATTATGATCTGTTAGTGCAATCGCTTGATGACCTTGTTCACTTGCATGATTCACTAAATCAGAAATCGTTAGTGTACTATTCATTAACGAGTTCGTTGTAATAACTTGTAAATGTGTAAATGCCATATTTCCACCTCCCAATCTCTATTATATCAATTAATTGTATAAAACAAAAATACAGACTAAATAAGCAAACTCAATTATTCTTTAGTTTGCTTATTCACAGTTTCACAGCTGTTCTTTAAAGAAAGATGTCATCGCTTTGGTGACTTCTTGTGGCACTTCATGACCAACATTCTTAGACACTTCAAACACAACATTTTCACTATAAGGTTCGTTTTTTATCTGTTCAACAAAATCATTTGTAATATGAAAAGGTACCGTTGGATCAACCTTCCCATGCCATATGTAAATTGGACGATTCGCAATTTTTTCTGGATGCTTGTCTAATGAAATTGGTTCAAGTTCATCCAATTTTAGCAGCAGACTTTCTTTATCCATTAAATCAGAAACTGGCAAGCCATTTTTTTCGAATTGTTTCAGCGTCCATAAAGAAAATTCTTTCGGTGAAGGACTGCCCATTAATATTGCTGCTGTATGAATCCAATCATATTGTGTTAATAAAGCACTGGTTGTAATACCACCAAAAGAGAGTCCAGCAACATTGACTTCTTCTTTTTTAAGTAATTGTTGTTTCTCATAGTAATCAACAATTAAGGGGAACTCTTGAATATTTGCGAGTACTGTATTCCAAAAAGTCATCGGATTCAATTCTTTGTCATCCTGTTTTTGTCGTTCACCATGATGCATCGCTTCAGGAAGAATGGCTCTGAATCCATTTTTCGCCAAGATAAAACCTTGCTCCAGGACGCGCTCTTTTCTACTTTCCCATCCGTGGTAAAAAATAACAACTGGTAACTTACTATATTCTGCACCTTTTTCATATAATTCTAGTACTGGTATTTCAGAAATCATGTGTTGCTTTATTTCAACCATTAAATCCCTCCTAATATAGTGTAAATTATACCCTAAATTTGTTACAATGATGACTATAACCAGTTATAAAAAAAAAAAAGAGAGAGACTAAGATATATGGACAGAAAATTAATTGCGATCGATTTAGATGGAACAACTCTAAATGATCAATCTTTAATCACGAAAGAAACATATGCAACGATTCAAAAAGTTATTAAACAAGGCCATATTGTATCCATAGCTACAGGTCGTTCTTATCGAACAAGTGCTCATTTTTATAAGGAACTTAATTTGAATACACCAATGGTTAACTTTAATGGTGCCTGGTGCCACCACCCTATACAAGAAAATTGGGAACCTGGATACCATAAGACATTAGACCGTAAAGTTGCTTTATCTTTATTAAGTTTGAATCAATATTCGGGCGTACATTTAATTGCTGCTGAAGAGAAAGACAAAGTTTATGTCGATCGTAACCACGAAGAAACACCGAATTTTATAATTCCTATCCAATTATTAAACGCCAAAACGTTACCATTTAACGAAAGCACATTAAAAAATGATCCGACATCTGTAAACGTGTTTGCAATAAATGAAAACGAAGTACCTGTTATTCAAGATAAAATTATTACTAAATATGGAAAAGATGTTGAAGTTAGAACTTGGGGTGGACAAACACCTACTCTAGAAGTTGTGTCTGCAGGGATTCAAAAAGCTATGGGTGTCGAAAGAGTTGCAGATTACTTTAATATTCGACGTGAAAACATTCTAGCTTTTGGTGATGAAGCAAATGATTATGAAATGATCCAGTATGCTGGTCACGGTGTTGTTATGAAGAACGGAATTGATTCACTAAAAGAAATTTCCGATGACATCACTTCATCCACAAATGACGAAAATGGTTTAGCGAACTATTTAACACAATATTTTAATTTAAGATAATTAAAGAAACCCATTAAAGCGTCGAAAGCTTCAATGGGTTTTTAGATGTATTAGGCTGAAATTTAAATATCTAATCGAGTAGGAGACTAGCCATTAATTGACTAGTCGACCTCTCACACCACCG
>CAZUZA010000006.1:0-27001 GCA_964624875.1 uncultured Carnobacteriaceae bacterium
ACGTCAATTTTTATGTCGTTCAATATACTAAAAAATTTATCTTCCTTTGTCATGTGCTTCTCCTCCTTCTCTAGCGAAAAAATCTCTAATTTTCTTTTTTCCTCGTGAAATGCGACTGTACAAAGCACCTGGTGTCAATTCATTTCTTTTTGCGACGGTTTCGGTATCGTCCGTTGAAATAAAATAGTCTTTAAAAAGGATTTTATCTTGTTCACTGAGTGGCTCTAATAATTGATCTAATTGAATTTCCCATAGTTCCTGCTGAAAAACATTATCGTGGTGGGCATAAGATTCTTCGTGCTTTTCTTCTTCCCAAGACAAGTTCTGTATTTCATTTTGGTATTTCTTTAAATAATTAATGGCGCGATATTTTGCGATGACACAAATCCAATTTTTGAAACTTGATTTGGCTGCATCGTATTGTTCAATATTATTCCAGATGGCTAATAACACATCGTTCAAACATTCCTCTTGATACTGTGGTAAGTATGCCATTGTCTTTTGAATGATTGATTTTAATAAGCCGGTATATTTATCGATTAATTGCTTTAGACCGGCTTCATTCCTTCGTTTTATTTGAGCAATCATCCACTGATCGTTATCCATCATTTCACCCTCCATTCCCTGCTTCACTTATATATACAAGAATCATGACTCATTTCTGTCACTTTTTCAAAAAAATATTAAATAATTGCTCGATTCTTTGACAATACAAAAGAGCCTATAGCATCTCACTATAGACTCTTCTAAACTTATTCTATTAAACGACTTCAGCTGTGCGTGCGACTTGCATTTGATAATACAATTCTTCATTTTTCATTAAATCGTGATGATCACCTTGTTCGACTACTTGGCCGTCTTGCATGACTAAAATTAAGTCTGAATCTTGAATCGTTGATAAACGATGGGCAATAATAAAACTTGTGCGGCCTACCATCAACTCGTGGAAAGCATCTTGAATCAAGACTTCCGTACGTGTATCAATCGAAGAAGTCGCTTCATCTAAAATTAAGACGTTTGGTACTTCTACAAAAATTCGCGCAATCGATAAGAGTTGTTGCTCTCCTTTAGACAACGTCAAGCCTCCGTCATTCAACTTCGTGTCATATCCATTTGGTAAAGCTTCAATAAATTTATGGGCATGCGCAGATTTGGCTGCTGCGATCACTGTTTCACGACTTGCATCTGGGTAACCATAAGCAATATTGTCATGAACCGTACCCGATTTTAACCAGACATCTTGTAGCACCATTCCTAGTTGCTCTCTTAAAGAAGCACGTGTGTACTCTGTAATCGGTGCATCATCTAAGGTAATTTGACCAGCATCTGTTTCGTAGAAACGCATAATTAAGTTAATCATGGTCGATTTACCAGCTCCCGTCGGTCCTACGATGGCGACTTTCATGCCGGGTTTGACATCGACATTTAAATCTTTTATCAATGGTGATTCTGGTACATAAGCAAAGTCGACATCTTCAAAGGTAACTTCGCCCTTTATTTCACCCGTATCATAGATCTTTGTGCCTGTTTCTTCTTCCACTGGCCCATCCAAAATCGCAAATAGGCGGTTCGCTGAAGCCAAGGCACTTTGCAGTTCGGCAAGCACGTTTGAAATATCGTTAAATGGCTTCGTGTATTCGCGGGCATAGTTTAGGAAAACCGTAAGCCCCCCGACAGATAAGCCACCATTCACAATCAAGACGGCTCCCATAAACGTTACGCCTCCATAAATCAGTGCGTTAATAAAACGCGTGGTCGGATTCACCGTTGACGAAATAAAGGTCGCTGTTTCGGCATACTGGCTATAGCGTTCATTTAGTTCGTCGAATTGGCCTTCCTTGCTTTCTTGAATATTAAAGAGTGTGATAATCTCATTTTGCGTGACACTTTCTTCGACAATTTCAGATAAATCGCCCCGCAAACGTACACTCATCGTAAATTCTTCGAAACTCTTCTTGGCAATAAATTGCGAGACAAAGAGTGAAATCGGCGTCAGAATAGCAACAACAGCCATCATAGTAGCGTTAATACGGAACATCATAACCAGAGTGAATAAGATGGTAAGTACTCCAATTAAAAACTGTTGGAAAACTAAAAGCAAGCCATCATTTAGCTGTTCACTATCTGTAGTTAGACGACTGACTAAGTCTCCCGTTCCTTGTCGATCAATATAACTTAATGGCATGGTATGAATTTTATCTAAAGCTTGCTGTCTTAAATCTTCGGTTAATTCATAAGCGATTTTTTGGTAAATTAAGGGTAAGACCCATTGTACGCCGGTATTGATGACAACAACGATCACCATCTGAATTAAGAGTTCATATAAGGCGTCAAAGTTCACTTGCCCCGCACCAACAATCACATCAACTGCGCGTCCAATTAAGATAGGCAGATAAACGGTTAAGCCGACTTGTACAAGTGACAGAATAAATATCAGCACTAACAAGAGTGTTTTACCAGAAAGTAGGCGAATTAAACGCATTAGAGCATCTTTTCGATTCATTTGCATTTACTCCACCTCCTTGACTAATTGTGAGTTGTAAATTTCTTGATACACTTGGTTCGTTTCTAATAATTCTTCATGTGTGCCTAGACCCACTTGATCACCAGCATCCAACACAAGAATATTATCCGCGTTTTCTAAACTGCGCGTTCGTTGTGACACCATAATTAAAGCACGATGACTATATTTTTTAGCCAATGCATTTAGTAAATTCGCTTCCGTCAAATAGTCTAAAGCAGATGTTGCATCATCAAATATGAGTACATCACTTGGCTTTAATAAGGCACGAGCAATCGTTAAACGCTGTCGTTGTCCACCTGAGAAGTTGCGTCCAAATGCAGACACGGGTGCGTCCAAGCCTTTTTCTAAAGATTTAACAAAATCTTTCGCTTGAGCGTCTTCAATTGCTGTCCACATTTCATCATCCGTGGCATCCGCTTTTCCGACTAATAAGTTCGAGCGAATCGTCCCTTTGAATAAAGCGACTTTCCCGGAAACAACACTGATACGTTCGCGTAATTCAGTTCGTGAGTCAACATTAAAGGTATTCGGATTGTAGATAATTTCACCAGCCGTGGGTAAATAAATGTTGCCGATTAAATGTAAGATCGTTGATTTACCGGAACCTGTTCCTCCGATTATTCCGAACGTTTCGCCTTTGTTGACTGTGAAATGAATATCGTTTAGGACGTTTCTTTCAGAGGTCGGATATTGGAAATCCACATGGTTAAAAGCAAAGGCCAGCTCTTCTTGGATAGCAAACTCTGCCACTTCTTTTTGTGCTGGTTCCGAGACAATCACATCAATCGTGTTATCTTCGGATTCATAATTTAAGACTTTTTCAATACGCTTCGCACTCACCCAAGCACGGTTTAGACGAATCGTTTGGTTCACTAATTTCGCTAATTCCACTAAAATCGCCAGTAAGTAGTTTACTAGTGCGACAATTTCACCTTGCGTAAGTGTGCCTTCATAGACAAACTCTGAACCGCGCCAAATCAATAGAATTAAAACTAAGTTCACCGTGATAAAGGTTAAAGGTGACGTTAAAATTGCGATGGAGCCGGTCTTCTTTTGCTTGACTGTTAGTTCCTTATTAATAGCTTTAAATTCTTCGCGCTCTCTTTTTTCCTGGTTGAACGCACGGATGACGCGAATCCCCTGCATTTGTTCACGAGTATGGGTCACGAGGCTATCAAATTTATCGCGAATGTCATTTTGATATGGCGTCGTCACATAAATAATCCCGATTAAAACAACCGTTAAAATGACAATCAAGGCCACAAAATAGTTGGTCGTGCGCCCATCAATTTGCATCGCCATAAATAAGGATCCAAACACAATAAAAGGTGAGCGTAAAAAGAGTCTAAAAAACAAATTTAGACCTCCCTGTATTTGAAACGTATCGCTCGTTATGTAATTAACCAAACTACCTGGGGTAAAGCGATCCACCGCAGATTGACTCAATGATAATGTTTTTTTGTATAGATCACTCGTCAGATTTTTGGTATACCCAATTGCTGCTCGAGCTGAGAAAAATTGTGAGGTAATAGAAAAAACTAAACTGACAATGGCGACAAGAAACATCATTCCGACATATTTCAAGAGCTCCCCACGATCTCCAGTCGGAATCACATGGTCAATAATTTGCACAACAATTAAGGGGACCGTTAATTCTAGTAATGCTTCTGCTAACTTACCTAAGGGCGCCAATACGCTCATAAAGCGATAGCCCTTAAAGTACTTCAGTAATGTCTTCATTCAACTGCTCCTACTCTATTTCTGGTTCATTCATCATACCATAATCACAATGTGTTGAAAAATCTATCCAACTAGATATACTTGAAACATAAGCAACAAAAAAGGAGGTCAAATAATGAAATGGCACATACTGGAAGACTGTAGCAACTCGCCTAAAAACAAGATGCTCGTGGACTGGACCGTCGCCTTAGTTGAATCGAACGAACCCATGCCCTTTGTGACTGATGATTCCCTGCTCACATTCAAAGGCGAAGAAACACTTCTCAAAGATTTCAACATCCTTGGTGAAATGGAGGAAATAGCTTTAGAAAAGGCTATTACCCACGGTAGGGATGGTGCACTTTTAGGGTCAGTTATCCGTGATGGCAAGACCTATCCTTTTGTTTTATTTTTCGAATTTTCTTTAGGTAAACAGCCAAAGATTAAAACCCTCAAGTGTATTGTAGAGACGATTTAAGAGGTTAATTGGTCTATAAAAAGATGAAGAGTTTGCTTGTAAACCAGGCTTCAGACGACAAAAAGGCTCCCTATCGCTAGGAAGCCTTTTTGATTCTACTTAATTAACGCATCGTTACAAATTCTTCTGCAGCTGTTGGGTGAATCGCAACTGTGTCATCAAAATCAGCTTTTGTTGCACCCATTTTCACAGCAACTCCGTATCCTTGCAGCATTTCATCCATGCCTGCTCCGATACCATGCACACCAACGATTTTCTCGTCATCGCCAGCACATACTAATTTCATGTACGCACGCTCACGGTGATCTGTAATCGAACTATGCATAGAAGTGAAGTTTGCTGTATAAACTTTCACTTGGTCTTTTCCATGTTTCTTAATCGCTTCATCTTCCGTAATACCTACTGTACCAATTGGCGGCTCAGTAAAGACAACGGACGGAACATTTTCATAAACTAAATGAGAATCTGGTTTGTTGTTGAATAAGCGTTCTGATAAACGACGACCTGCTGCAATTGCGACAGGAGTCAGACTGATTTTACCAATCACGTCTCCAACTGAATAAACATTTTCAACCGATGTGTTTTGGTATTTGTCCACTTCGATGAAGCCACGCTCATCTAAGTTCACGCCAATTTCTTCTAGACCGATACCTTCAACGTTTGGCGCACGGCCTGTAGCCCATAAGACTAAGTTTGTTTCGTGTGTTGAGCCGTCTTCAAAGTGAAGCACGTATTTGTCGCCTTTTTTCTCTACTTCTTTAACAGAAGCACTTGTATGAATCGTGTCGGCATGTCCCTCACGCGCAATTAATTCGTTATAGCCATCGCGAATCACAGGGTCAAATGTTGCTAATACGGAGGATAAGAATTCAAATAAATGAACGTCTACACCAAATGTACGTAGTAGGCCACTGATTTCAACACCAATGTAGCCACCACCAATAACGGCAACACTTTCTGGTAATTCTTCTAATTCAAAGAATCCATCTGAGTCAATTCCGTGCTCAGCACCTGGAATATTTAGACGTTTTGGACGTCCACCCGTTGCGATTAAAATATGGTCTGCTGTATATTGCTCGCCATCCACTTCAACCGTATTTTTGTCAACAAATTTTGCATAGCCTTTAATGACTTCTACCTTATTATTGTCTAGTCCACGTTGGTAAGCCGTGTGTAAGAAGTTAATATAGTTGTCACGGTTATCTTTCAACGTTTTAAAGTTTAGTGTTGGTTTCTCAGAAAATTCGACACCGTAACCTTCAGAATACTTATCGATATCGCCAACCATTTTCGCTGCATACCACATCACTTTTTTAGGCACACAACCTAAGTTTACACATGTTCCACCTAAATCACTTGCTTCAATTAAACCTACTTTTGCTCCATGTTCTCCAGCACGGTTTGCAGATGCGATTCCACCGCTTCCGCCACCAATTACGAGATAATCAAAATGTTTTGTCATTTTTTTCCTTCACGTCCTCTTCTTGTATTCCATTTTCAGTAAATCTTCATAAAAAAAATAATAATACCCTAAATCATTTTTATACTTCTTTTTTTCCAGCCAAGGTTTATGCTTCCCCGAATAATGGATAAAAACAACCTGCTCTTCCACCCATTTTTTATTGTACGTTTCTGGCTTCAAGATTTTAAAAATCTGATAGAGTCTAGGATCACAATTAAAATATTCCCAGTTACTCGATTTCACTTCATCCGTATACAGATAATTAAATATATCCTGATCGGGTAAAATCAAAACAGCTTTATTTTTTACAACAGCGGCAACAATCTCCTCGGGATTGCGCTCTTTTCGAAGTTTCTCAATATTCATCAAGACAACACCCGTATTAAAATAATATTCTGCATCTCTTGTGCCAAGACGCAAGTTATTAATCGGTTGAATAATTTTTGTTTTGACTTCATAATCCATCGCCACAAATAAATTGTCTTCGAAGTCGATGTTGTAAAAACGTTCAATAGGGTTTAAGTTGATAATGTCGGGGTCTATATATAATGCACGATCAACATGATTAGGAAGCACGTATGGAGCGAATAACCACAGATACATTTCAATCGTATAGTAACGATTAATCGTAATATCCGAATTTTCTGCAAAAAAATGTTTGCAATTAATTGGATGAAAATGATACGGATACCCTTTCACCACATCTTCAAGCTCTATTAAGTGTTCCTTATTCATTCCATTATGCAAAAAATAGAGATGGATGACTTCATCAGGATTATTCAAAAACACCGAATGAAGCAACACTTTAAAAGGGCCAAAATAGCCTTCATCAAATGTAAAAATAAGATTCATAGCCTGCCCCTCCCCTAGTTTTATTACTTTCATTATACCCACTAAAAATGTGTAAGTACATTTTTTTGTTTTAAGCAAGAAAGTAGCCGAAAACTTATCCCTAAGCAATCGGCTTCTCTTTTTTATTTAATAACGTACTCTAAAACATCAACAGCTTGATCCATTGTCGAAACCGTCACGTTCGCTTTGTTCGATAATTCTTTCATCGCATGAATTAAACCTTCTGGTCGAATAATAATTAGTGGTTTATTTTTATTAATCGCTGTCGTCGCATCCATTGCCGTATTCCACTGACGGTATTTGTCGCCAAATAGAGCCACTACAATATCCGCACGTTCCATTAATACGTTCGTACGGAAATTATTCACAGCTGAAGCTGCTTCATCACGATAGTAATCGCCCGGCTGTTCACCTAAAATATTTTCACCAATTGCATCTGATAAATCGTGATCTGTTTGTGGGTACACAAACTCAAAAGGTAAATCTCGTTTTTCAACTTCTGCTATTAATTCCTCACGCCAGTCTCCATGCACATGACCTGCTAAATAAACTACAAATTTCATGAAATTCTCCTTCTTTTTCAGTCTTTTCTTCCTATTCATTATATAGGTCAGCCAGAATTATTCAAATCTTGCCCCTTATTACCAAAACACATGACAATTCTCGAAAATCTGGTACCATTAGAGACGACAATATGGAACAATAAAGAATACCAGATAGGAGGCTAATTATGTTACTAAGCATCAATACATCCGCTAAAACACCCTTATACATTCAAATTTATCAACAACTCAAAGACAAAATTCATAACAACGAGCTCAAAACAAACGAGAAGCTGGCCAGCAAACGTCAACTCGCCACACTGAATGATGTCAGTGAAAACACCATCATGAACGCCTACAACCAGCTTTTAACCGAGGGCTATATTTATGCTATTGAGCGCAAAGGTTATTTTGTAGCTGATGTCGAACTGCAATTTGAAACCCCAGATATCACTGGTGAAATGGAAGCAGAGTCTGAAGAAAAGAAGAATACGATTCGCTATGATTTAACCCGATCCAATCCTGACGTGACCTTGTTTCCGTTCTCTGTATTTTCAAAACTCTACCGCAATCACTTTAGTCAGCAAGAAGATGCTTTACTAAAAGAGTCCAGTGGTCAAGGACTGGATGAACTGCGTAAGGCTTTACAACATTACTTGTCACAGTCACGAGGCGTACCTTGCCGGAAAGAACAAATTATATTGGGACCGAGCACCGAATACTTATTGTCCCTACTTTTTCAAATCGTGGATACAAAACCTTTAATTGGACTTGAAGATCCGGGGTATCCAGGTTTCAGCCATTTATTGGAGCGTTTTGATTTAGAAACCCAACCGGTTCCAGTCGATGAAAAAGGTGTGGATGTTGCTAAACTCAAAGATTCCGACATTGATATGATGCTTGTTACTTCAAACCATCAATTTCCAACAGGCACCATAATGCCCTTGGATCGTCGACAAGCCTTATTAAATTGGGCGAATGAAAGTCCGGATAAATATATTATTGAAAATGATTATGATAGTGAGTTTAAATATTCAGGCATTCCGATTCCTTCCCTAAAATATTTAGACCAAAAAAAGAAAGTCATTCATTTAGGCAGCTTCACGCGTGTGTTGTCTCCTAGTATTCGCATGAGCTATATGGTTTTACCTGAGCCATTATTAACCCAATATAAATGGAAGTTCCCTTCCCACTCTTCTGTCTTAAGTACCTCAGAGCAATGGGTCATTACGGATTTTATAACACAAGGTCACTTTACAACGCATCTGAATCGTTCACGCACATTTTATAAAAAGAAACGCGATGCGTTAATGGACACCATCTACAAACTGGATCCTGATGCCATGATTCATGGGGAAAACGCTGGGCTTCATTTATTAGTATCGCCGTCATTTCACTTTGATGGGGTTTTATTTAAGGAACTGGCCTTGGCTGAAGGGATTAAGTTGAATGTGTTGAGCGATTATTCGACGGAGGCGCGACCGGAATATGCGAATGTGCTGTTTATTAGTTTTTCGCATCTGCCGAAAGAAGATTTTGAAAATGTTGTGGAAAAATTGGTTGAAATCGCGAAAAAATGTGAGCAATAATGGTATGATAAGTCATGTGAGATTTTTGAGTTTACAGGAGGCTAGAGATGAAAATTGCAATTGTGGGAGCTGGACTTTCGGGCTCCAATGTTCTAAAAGGATTAATCACTCATCCAAATTTTGATGCTGGGGATGAGATTGATGTATTTGAATACCGTGAAGTGTTAGGTGCGGGCTTGCCTTACCACCCGACCGATGATGAATCGATTATGTTGAACACGGCGCCTGATGTGATGAGCGTTGATTTAGATAACCCAAATGATTTTGAAGAATGGCTCGATGCCAATTATGAAGAACCCTATAATTTTGAACAATTAGTTTCCCGTCCAAAATACGGAAAATATTTATTAGAGCGTTTTGCGCCTTTCTACAACCATAAACAGGTGCATCATATTCAAAGTACAGTGGAAGATTTATTGGTATTAGATGCTGAAACACAGGAACCAGCTTCAGAAACGTCAAGTGGCCAATATGTCTATCGTGTAAAAACAAATGCGGGCTGGGAAGACACCATTTACGATGCGGTCTTTTTCAGTGTCGGTCATCCGGCTTACAATGATTTTTATGACATTAAAGATGAAAAGAATTTTATACATCATCCTTACCCAATGAATGAAAAGTTAATAGAATTTGAAAACAGCGATAAAGTAGCTGTTATTGGAACAGGCGCGACAGGTATTGATTTAATGCGTTTCTTCTTTACAAATTACAATTTAGAAAAACCATTAGCCTTTTACGATGTGAAAGAACCGTTCTTCTGCGTCAACATTCCTTTTGAAAAAGAAGAAGCAACTTATTCATTAACAAAAGAATGGGTCGATCGTGAAAAGGAAAAACATGGTGGCTTCATTCCGTTAGCGTTCATGTTAGATACGGTTAAAGCTGACTTAGCAAACGAAGATGCCGATGCAATGGCTGTTTATGATCGCTATAAAGCACGTACGTTAGAGGTTTATCGCCATGCTTTTGAGACGAAAGACCAAGAATTAGCGGCAGTACAAAAGTATGCGAGCCAAATGGTTGGGAATTTACCTCATTTGTATAATGCTTTGAATGGTGAAGACCGTGATACGTACATGAAGGACTATCATGAAATAATGACCTTCTTTAAAGCAAAAGTACCTTACAACAGTTATAAGTGGCTCTTTGATTTAGTCGATGCGGGTAAGCTAGAAGCTTATTCTGGTTTAGAAGATGTGGATGTTTTAGAAGGTGGTCGCTTTAAAGTCACGACAGATGAGCAGTCTGATGAAGTCGATATTTTAGTGAACGCGACTGGATTTAATTCAAACTTAGTACGTCTCGCAAAGGACTCGACTTTAATTCATAATTTATATAATCAACGCATTATTTTACCGCATGTCGAAGGAAAATTTGTTTTAGTCGACTGGCCACATTGTCGGGTAATGAACCAACGTTTTGGCGTGATGGACAACTTGTTTTTCTTAGGTTTATTAATCGGTGGTACCCAACATGAAAATAATGATGGTGGGCAAACGATTGAACAAGCGAACTTTACAGCAAAGACTTTTATGGATCAGCGAAAATAATTTTATAAATTGAAAAGCAGCGAGCACACTCTTTTAGATTGATTTCGCTGCTTTTTTGCATGCACAATAGGCGTATTGATTCGGTTTCTATCCCTTTTTTGTTATATTACGTATGTAAAAATGTTCGTTGATTTCAAATCATACAAGGAGAATCGTCATGGTAACAACAATTCAATTATCTGAAAACCGACCGTTCCCAAACAATACGTTGCCCGTTTTATATTATGAAAAGGCACTCACTGAAGTATTTGAAGAAGAGTACACCGCTGAAGATGTAATTGAGCTATTTGAACGCAATGGTTACGTCGATGGCTGGGTCAATGGAATTATGGATAAACACCATTTCCATTCGACTGCTCACGAAGCACTCGCTTGTACAAAAGGTGAGGTCACCGTGCAATTAGGTGGTCCCAATGGTGAAATTATAAAAGTCAGAAAAGGCGATGTCGTCTTGCTCCCTGCTGGAACAAGTCACAAGAAGTTAGATGCTTCTGAGAACTTTGAAATTGTCGGTGCCTATCCTGAAAATGACCATGAAGTCGATTTCCAATACGGCGACGACAACGTTTATGATACGGTACGAGATAACATCGCAAAAGTGAAGCAACCACTCACCGATCCCGTTTCCAATTCACCGAAAGATATTCACGAACTTTGGTAAATCAAATAAAGAATAAAAACTCGTGTTTGAATGACGCTATTTAGGTCACTCAAGCACGAGTTTTCATTTATTGATCTTAGCTTTCTTTTAAAAATAATGGATTAATATTTTTGTCTTTCCACTCTTCGACGACTTCTTTTTGGTGGGAGTCCATGTAGTTTTCTAGCCATTCTTCTGAAGCTTTTGTAATATGACATGTTCCATCTTTAATCGCATCCACAACAAAGACTTCAGCTTCTTGTTTTGCAGTAGCAATCACAAATGAAAAGTCGTCAATATTTGAAGCTGCACCATAGTTGCCTTCTTTATCCATCGCAACCACAGATAGGTCACCTGCTTCGCCTCGACGCTCTTTTAATTTCTTATCTAACTTATCAACAGCTTGTTCACATGCTTCTTGAGGACTTAAGCCATTCCCCATTAATTGTACGATTTCATAAGACATCGCACCTTTCATTAAATCTTCTCCAAGGCCCGTAGCTGTTGCGCCACCGATCTCACTATCCACATAGAAGCCTCCACCAATGACAGGTGAATCTCCGACACGACCGGGCTTTTTCATAAACAAACCACTCGTTGAAGTGGCTGATGTCATTAAGCCATCCGCGTCCAATGCGACCATACCTACTGTATCGTGACCAGCATAAGGTGACAATTTATGATCTGACACCGTTAGCTGATGGATTTTATTTTTAAAATGTTTCTTAGAACGATCCGTCAACATGTTTTTACGCTCAAAACCATTTCTATGCGCATATTTAGCAGCACCTTCGCCCACTAAAAAGTTATTTACTTTATCTGTACTCAAGCTACGTGCAATTGAAACGGGATTCGCATAATCTTTGATCGAAGCAATCGCACCAAAATCAAGCGTCGTCCCATTCATGAATGCGGCATCTAATTCCACTTCCATCTCTTCGTTTGGCAAACCGCCATAACCGACTGAAATATAATACGGATTGTCTTCGACATTTTTAACCGCTTTTTCAATGGCGTCAGCAGCATTGCCATCATTTGTTAAAATCTCAGCTCCCTCGATAACACCCTCTAGTGCCATGCGCCAAGTAGCAATCATTCCCCACATACAATACCCTCCTTATGATACTTTTCTAAATTCACTATCGTAAAAAACACACGAAGTAAATAGGCTTCCCTCCTTTACTTCGTGTGCATTCAACTGTAGCTTATTTTAATTCTTCACTTAATTCGATGATACGGTCGATTGATTCATCTAAATATTGAATCGTATCTAATAATGCTTGATCCGTATCCACATCAACGTTCGCTACTTTCGTTGCAGCTAATGGTTCTTCACGACCACCTAATTTTAGGAAGTCTAACCAGTTTTCCATACTTGACTCGCCACTCTTAATCTTCAAGAAAGCTTGAGTAGCAATCGTTAAACCAGCTGAATATGTGTATGGGTATAAGCCCATGTAATAGTGCGATTGACGCATCCAAGTTAATTCTGCACCTGGTTCAATTTCAACAGCGTCCCCCCAGAATGTTTCTAAAACATTGCGCTTAATTTCTGATAATTTGTTCGCATCGAAACTCTTGCCATCATCAATTAATTGGTACACTTCTCTTTGGTACGCCGCTTCTAATAAGTGCGTTACAAAGTTATGGAAGTATGTTTTTGAAATCATCATTGATAAAACAGAACGCTCTGTACGCGCATCATCTGTTTGATTTTTCAAGTAATCCGTTAACATTAGTTCATTAAATGTCGAAGGGGCTTCAATTAAATATAATGACGGTCTTGAAGCCGTATTCGAGTTGTTTTGGTGAGATAAGACACCTTGTCCTGCATGCCCTAGCTCATGGAATAATGTGTACGCATCACTTAATAAACCTGAAAATGACATCATGATATAAGGATGTTTCTGATACGTTGTCGAACAGAATGCACCTGAACGCTTACCAACGTTACTTGCGAAGTCAACCCATCGCTCATCATATGAACGAAGCATTAAGTCTAGGTACTCTTCACCAAATGGCGCTAGTGAACCTTTGACTAGTTCTTTTGTTTCTTCAATCGTCACGTCTTGTTTGAATTCTGGATCCACATCAATTTTCAAATCCGCATAAGTCATCTTGTCTAAGCCGTTTTGATCTTTTAAATGTGTAATATATTTACGCATCACGGGCGCAAACTTATCCATAATGACATCTATTTGACGGTCATACATATCGCGCGTTACTTCTTGTGGCGCTAATAAGTAATCCGTTACAGAGTCATAACCACGCATCGTAGCAATCGTTTTTTCTTTCACCACTTGGTTATAATAAGCATTCGCAACCGTATTTTTATACTGACCTAATACTTGGTTAAATTTATCGTAAGATGCACGACGAATCGCTGGATCTATGTGGTACATGTAGAAGTCTTCATATAAAACAAAGCTTAATGGGTATTCTTTTCCATCCACTTCAAACGTTCCAAAATCAGGGTCATTCGAACGCGCTTGTTCATAAATTTCCATAAATGAACCGAGTACTGGATTTAATAATTCTAAAGCTTCTTCAACAGCTGGATCTAAAGCAGCTGCTTTACTCTTCTTCGTTTTACGAACCCATGGTTTAAAGCCTGCCTCTAACTCAGCCACTTTATCCAATTCTTCTTCTGATAAAGCCAATACTTCTGAATCAAAGAAACTTAAACGTGCACTCTCTTTTGAAAGCATTGAATAAACCGAGCGTAAGCTACTTGCTGCTTCACCATCTGTAATATCTGCATAAACAGGTAAACTACGAAATTGACCTAAGTGACCCGCTGCAGAAATAATATCTTCATATGTATGTAGCGCTTCAACAACCGATTCTGCTGAATCTAGATGCCCTTTATATTTCGCAACAAAGGCTTCAACATTTTTCGGGAAGGCTTCTAAAGCAACTTGGAACTCTTCTTCTGTAGCAAAAATACCAGTTAGATCCCATTTTAAATCTTCACTAACCTCTGAACGTACTTTTAACTCTTCTACCATTCAAACTCTCCTTTAAACTTCTCATTGTTTTTTAATAATCCTTTCTAATCATAGCACAACCATATCACTAAAAAAAGAAAAGAGACCACTTTTTACAAAAAAATCACTTTTGCTTCTAGAGGTCTCTTCTTATTCAACTTAATTTTCAAATGGTATAAATTCACCTGTCAGATAATCACTATGTAATATTTCATCCGTATCAAGCATATAGCGATAAATTCCCTGTAACGGAGCAATCTCGTCAACCTTTTCACGCGTTTCGATTTCAATAAATTCTTCCGTCGCTGAAAAAGAAAAACTATAATCCTCTTTATTCAGATCTGTCACGTCAATTAAACGCTGTAAGGCCATTTGATAGACTGGATCCACAGCATCCGCTGCCAAAGGCTCTTCTAACGCTTCCTCTTGAACTACTGGGTCATCTGCCGATACTTCTGCTTCCGCTGTTTCAGAAGCCGTTTTTACAGCCTCTTCTGCCTCTTCAACTGCTTCCAGTACCAACGTTCCATCTTCGGGTGCTTCTACCGTTTCTATTTCTTCAGCCACTTTCGTTAACTCTGTCGAAGTGGACGTACTTGATTCACTTCCAATATTGCCACTATCACATCCCAAAAGTAACATAGATGCTACAATCGCAGTGAAGAGTAAGTGAGGTTTCTGGTACATAAACTTACCAACTTTCTGAGTAGTATTCGAAATATATCAATTTGACCACATTTTAACACTTATTTGTTACGATACAAAGACAAATTTTAAATTAGCCAAAAAAGACAACATCGTTCTTTGTGAAATGAGAAGATTCCGTTCAATTCAGATAGAATTCCGTTA
Source organism: uncultured Carnobacteriaceae bacterium (assembly GCA_964624875.1). Lineage (GTDB taxonomy): Bacteria > Bacillota > Bacilli > Lactobacillales > Carnobacteriaceae_A > Atopostipes. Next base: position 15,193 of record CAZUZA010000006.1, read on the forward strand.
TACTATAAGCAACGACATCGAAGGAGCATTCTAGTGAAAAAGGACAAGAAAAAAATATTTGATATTGAATACGATACCCCAGAAGAAAAAGCCCAAGCAGAAAAAGAAGAGAAAGTGTTCAAACTCATTATGCGGTCAACTCAGATTTTTATTGGCGTATTAGCTACCCTCCTCTTTTTAGCCTTCTTATATATTTATATTTTTAATTAAACAGCAAAAAAACATGTCAGCATTTGATTGCGACATGTTTTCTATTTGCTCTTATTGATGATACTCAGCATAGACTTCGCGTTTCGGTAGCTTTCTTTCTTTTGCTACAACCTTAATCGCGTCCTTGCTCGACATCTTTTCAAAATTCATTTTGTATTCAATATGTTCTAAGATTGACCAGTCTTCCCAGTACACTTCTTCGACCACATGTTTATTGCCCTCTAAAATGACCACAAATTCACCACGTAATTCCGTTTTCTCCGTCCAGTCTAATACTTCTTTTGCTGTCCCACGGATAAATTCTTCATAACGTTTTGTCACTTCACGTGCTAATACAATTTGGCGATTTTCACCAAGAACTTCCACTAACGTTTCCATTAATTTTTCTAATCGATAAGGCGATTCATAAAAAATTAGCGTTTCTTCATGGTTTTTCAACTGATTTAACTCTTCTTTTAGTTCCGATTTCTTACGACTTAAAAAGCCATAAAACGTGAACGGCTGTGGCGAAATCCCAGAAGCAATTAAGCCTGTTAACGCGGCATTTGCACCTGGTAAAGGAACGACGGCAATATTGTGCGCAATCGCTTCTTTGACTAGCTCGACGCCAGGATCACTAATCGATGGCATTCCTGCATCACTCACCTGCGCGATATTCTGCCCATCCACAAGTAATCGTATCAATTCGCCCGTTTTTTCATTAACGTTATGCTCATGATAACTTGTTTTGGGTGTATCGACTTCAAAGTGATTCAGTAATTTTTGCGTCACTCGTGTATCTTCACAGGCGATAAGGTCAACTTCTTTTAACGTATTAACCGCACGATAAGTCATATCTTCGAGGTTCCCAATCGGAGTGGGTACTAAAAATAATGTCCCTCTTTCTTGTACACTATAGCTCTGTTGTGTCTTCAATGTCTGTCACCTTATCCTTTTTTATACATTTCATCGATTTTTTAAGTGGAAAAACGACTTCATTTTCTTGTAAGTATCTTTCTTTTTGCGCCCGAGTTAATTGTTTAAAGGCATATTCTGCCCGCATCGCTTCTGTTTGCGTGCGATACGTTTCGGCATAAATCATTTGTAGTGGTCGTCGCGTTCGTGGACGGGTGTATTTTGCTGCTGTCCCGTCATTGTGTTGCTTTTCGCGTCGTTCCAAATCGGTTGTGTAACCTGCATACAATGAATGATCTTTACACCACAAAACATAAAAGTAATGTGGACGAAAGGTTTCCTCATTATTCGCCATGCATAATCTTCCTAACATCTTCACGGTAATCGCCATCGTCTTCATGGATGTACAAAGGGGGTAGCATTTGGAAACCGGATACTTTCCCATGTTTAATCCCTTCAACTAAGACCATGTTCGCATTTTGATTGGCGTACGGATAGATGAACTGAACTCTCTTTGGCATCACATGGTATTTACGCATTGTATCCATCATTTCTAAGAAACGATCGGGACGATACACAAAATAAACTTTCCCATTCATTTTCAATAATTTTGAAATTTTATAAATTAATTCATCCAATGTCACATGGATTTCATGACGAGCAATCGCTAAGTGTTCATTGGGATTGACATGACCCTTTTCATTTAACGGAAAATAAGGTGGGTTACATGTAATCACATCAACTGAGTCATAATGCTCCGTACCAATGTCTTTTAAGTCTCTATGCACGATTTCTACCTGGTCTTCAAGTTCATTCAACATGACACTTCGGCGAGCCATGTCGACCAGCTCTTTTTGGATTTCAATCCCGTGAATGCGACTCTTTGTCTTTTGCGATAACATGAGCGCCACTGCGCCATTGCCAGAACATAAGTCAAGAATCTTTAAATCATGTCGATTTCTTATTTTCGCAAAATCCCCCAATAACACAGCATCCAATGAAAATGAAAACACATCGGAACTTTGAATAATATCTAAATTATACTGCATCAGTCGATCGATTCGTTCATTTTCTTTTAGCAAAACGGCTACCTCTCTTCAACTAATTCCTAAATTCTGCGTCTCTCTTATTTATTTTACACGTAAAACATCTAAAAGGGACAGGTTTAAAACAAAAAAATAATAGTCCCAATGAATAGGACCATTATTTTCGTTCGCCATAAATTACTTCTAAACAAAAAGCACATGGTTCATCTTCTACACGACGTTGCCCATAAAACAAATTACATACATGGAATCCTTCTTCGTAGATGTTTTCCAAGTTTAAACGAGATTTTGTTAAGCCACCTGTTTCTTCGCTTAATGCTTCCGCTTCTTTATTCAATCGTTCGCGCAAATGCTCGTTTTCCATACGCAATGTCTGGTTTTCTTCTAGTAAATTTGCAATTTCATCTTTTAATATGCTTATTGTTTCGAGAGTGGCTGCAGTCTTTGATTCAATCTCAACTATGGAGTCTATTAGTTCTTTCTTCTCCAAGTCTCCCACTCCTTTTCTACTCTCTCTTTTTAAACGTTAAACTCTTAGAGCAATCTGTTCAAATACGCCTTGTATCCCAACATGACGCCTCAGTTTCTTTTGTCCTTCTAGTAATGTCGCTAGTATATCGGGCAGCTTAGTAACATCCATTGAATACTTAAATTCGGCTAGACGACTTTCATATTTCGAAAAAGCCAATACGCGATCTTGTTCAAAACATACAGCTGTTAAATCTCGATAAATTAATATCAATAAATCAATAATTAAAGTCGCACTGCTGCGATTGTTGCCGATACGTGCCACATTTGTTTGGACATAGATAAAGGCTTGGTCTTTATCTTCTTGTAATTTTAAAAACCATTCCCAAACTGTTTGAACTGTTTCATTAAAGGTTTCATCTTCATAAATCTCTAGTGCACGATCCGTATCTTGTGTGAGGTAAGCTAGTAATGTAGCATACTCTTTTGGAACCTCTCGATTCATAATATCTTCGATACGAACTTTGGTATCTCGAACAGGGAAATGAATGACTTGTGCTCTTGAGACAATCGTTGGCAATAACTGTTGCACTTCTGTCGTCAATAGCATAATTGTAAACTCACCTTCAGGCTCCTCAATAAACTTAAGCAAACTGTTGGCAGCGTTAGGTGTCATCTTTTCCATATCTTTGATTATTAATATTTTTTGTCTTGATTCCATACCACCTTTAGAAAACTCTTCTTTGATGGCACGAACTTGACTCACTTTAATCGATAGGCCTTCCGGTTCAATCGTAACGATATCCGGGTGCTCGCCTGATTGGATACGTAAGCACGCACTACAAGCGAGACATGGATAGCCTTCATTGCTTCGGTTTTGACAAAGTAATCCTTGTGCCACCCAAAGAGCCATTTCGTACTTACCTGTACCTGAGACACCTTCAAAGATATAGGCATGTTGTAAAAAATTATTCTTTATTAAGTTTGCAAATAGCTCACTAATTTCGGGCTGTTTGGTAAGGGCAACTGACATTCTTTATTTCATCCTAAACTATTTTATATTTTTCTAAATTGGTCAACTTCAAGTACAAATACTGTTGCTCCACCGACTTCAACATCTACTGGATAATTTAAGTTCATCTCAAAGTTAAAATCATACGTTGGAGGAGACATTATCGATTGAACACGTGTTGAACAAACTTCTTCAATAATATCAATGACCGTGTCTACTTTACTATTTTCAATACCAATGATAAACGTACTGTTTCCTGAACGCATGAAACCACCTGTTGACGTTAATCGAGTTGAACGTACACCATTTTTTGTAAAATTTTCGTTCAGTCTTTTACTATCTTCATCCTGAACTATCGCGATAATTAATTTCATCATTAATTCCTCCCGTAATCTTTTTTAATCAAACCTAGTTCTTGAAGTTTAGGTAATAAACTTTCCCAAGAATCTTTTAATACTTCATTTTGATTTTGTGACGCATCTATTAAATGCATTCTCTCCGAATTCTCTTCTAGTAAGACAAGATAAGCTTCTCTTACTCGATTATGGAAAGACACTTCTTCCATTTCAAGACGATCTTTTTTTCGATTCGAATTTTTAGAACCAATCCGGTTTAAACCGACTTGTGCATCTACATCTAAGTATAAGGTAAAATCGGGTTCTAAGTTTTCAGTCGCAAATTGGTTTAACGTAGCAACTTCCTCTACTCCAATTTGGCGTCCAGCTCCTTGGTAAGCAATCGAGCTATCCACGAAACGGTCACACAAAACAACTTCTCCTCTTTGTAAAGCTGGCTGGATCGTTTCAATAATATGTTGTCGTCGACTCGCTGCAAATAAGAGGGCTTCTGTTTTCGCATCCATCTTTTTATTTTCAGGGTCAATAATAACTTCTCGAACCTTCTCAGCGATATCACTACCACCAGGTTCTCTCGTTTGAATAAATGGGACAGCTAATGCTTCCCGTAACTTTTTTTCTAATTTTCTAACGAGTGTTGATTTACCAGCTCCATCAGGGCCTTCTACGGTAATAAATAATCCAGACAATCGATTCTCTCCATTCCCAATTATACTACTTCATTAATTATACGTTAGAATCGGATATTTTTCCATCAATTATGCGTATTCCGTTAAAAAATAGGAAGGCTTTCACAAATACAACACACTTTTAGTTGTTTTAAAAACTTGAATACCTCTGGTGAAATGAAGAGTTGGCTAGATGAGTCACTGTACCAAATGATGATTGCCTATGGCTTAATATAAGCAAACCCATCATTTTGTTTTCTTATGAGTGCAGTCACACCAGCAGGTACAATTTCCACAAAAGATTGTAAATCCTCTTTTGATAAGCTTTGTGCGTTCAAAGAATTGTTGCATGCTAAAAATTGTACACCCTTATCTGCAAGGTCACTTAACTTTTTCAAATCCTCTTCTGCTACTGTTTTCTCATAGTAGCGAACCGAATTTCCATTCGCAAGAACAACCACTTCCGATGGTTCATCACCTAAATCTTTTAATAAGTTCGAAACGTTTCCTAATACAGATTTCCACTTGCTTTGCTCATTGATATGAAAAACAACTCTGTACACCGCCATTATTATGCCTACTTTCATTCCTTATTTCTATTAAGATAGCAAAAAACATAGATTGAGCGTTAATCATCTAACTCAATCTATGTTTACATTCATTAAATTAAATGCACGAATAAGTGCTTATGAGATTATTTTTTACGGTTCTCCCATAACTTTAATCGTTCTTCATGACTAACCACTTCATGAATTTGATGCAACATCCAATGGTAGCCAAAAGGATCAATAAATGAAGCATTCGATACTCCATACCCTGTTAATACAACGACAGGTTGAACTTCAATACAACCAGCATGAATCGCTTTTGTATAGGTATCTTTAATATCTGGTACAGTAACATTCACCCACATTGTAATCGGATGGTCTTCTTTTGGTGCGACAAGATGGAACTTTTTGTTTTCATCTAACATATGAAACTGCATATTATGGATTGAAAACACCACTTCATTTTCACCTTTAGGTAAATTCGTTACTTCAATCCGTTCAACTTCAAAAATTTGTTCGTACAATTTTAAGGCTTCTAGACTATCTGAAACCACAAAATCAATTTCAATACCCCTCATGAATCAGCCACTCCATTTCTTACGCTCAGGAAAAGACAACATTACATTTCAGTTCGACCTTGGACAGCTTTAAGTAGAGTTACTTCGTCTGCGTATTCAATATCGCTGCCTACAGATAAACCGTGTGCTAGACGCGATACCTTGATTTGTGCTGGTTTGATTAAGCGAGATAAGTAAGTAGCCGTAGCTTCTCCTTCAACGTTCGCATTTGTTGCCACTATGACTTCTTCCACTTCTTCGCTTTGAAGTCTTTTTAGCAAGGTTGGAATGTTGATATCTTCTGGGCCTGTTCCTTCAATAGGCGATAACACACCATTTAACACATGATATAGCCCATTGTAGTCTTGCATTTTTTCAAGTGCAATAACATCTTTCGCTTGTTCAACAACTAATATGGTTGAACGGTCTCGATTATCATTCCCACAAATTGAACATGGATCACTATCTGAAATGTTTCCACATACTGAACAATATTTTAAATCTCGTTTTACACTAACTAAATTTTTCGCAAAATCTGTAACATCTTCTTCACGCATATTTACAGTATAAAAAGCCAATCTTGAAGCAGTTTTCTCGCCTATTCCTGGCAGTTTCATATAACTTTCCATTAGTCGAGAAATCGGTTCTGGATAAAACATCTTCTAACGCCTGCCTTCTTCTTCAAACAATCTTCTTAGAATCCTGGAATATTTAAGTTTTTAGTATATTTACCCATTACTTTTTCAGTTTCCGTATCCACTTGTTCTAATACATCGTTTAAAGCAATTAAAATTAAATCTTCTAAGAATTCGTTATCGCCCATTTCAGCAATATCTTCTTTTACTTTTACCGATTTAACTTCTCTTTTTCCAGTCATTTCAATAACAACTAGATCATCGTTCGCAACACCTGTAAAAGTTGTTTCGTCTAAACCTTGTTGTGATTTTTCCATTTCTTTTTGCATTTTCTGCATTTGTTTCATCATGTTCTTCATATTTCCGCCTAACATAAAAACGCTCCTTTTAAATTAAAATTATTTTATTATTTTTTACTTTCTTCTTCAATTGCTTTCATTCCACCAGCAAGAACAACGCCCTTATAGCCTTTTTCGACTAAGTAAGAAGCAGCTGATGTACTACTGTTTCCCGAGCCACATAGTGTATAAATCTCTTTTGATGCATCCAATTGGTCTAATGCATTTGGCAAGTCATCAATCGCAATTTTCACTAAGTTCTTTTCAGGTGCTGGACGCGTGACTTCTGCCTGATTGCGAACGTCTAATAAAATAAAGTCATCATCCGCTTTATTTAAGAATGTTTTTGCATCAATCATCTCCGATGTCGCTAATTCTTTTTGCGAAATATCTTCAATGTCGATATAGCCTTCCACGTTTTCAAAAGACGCTTCTTTGGCTGCTTCAAGTATTCCACTCAAGTCTTCTTTAACTTCACTATCTACAATAAATATTAATGGTTCTGTCGTAGAAAGCAAATTTTTCCCGAACTTTTTAAAGTTTTTGGGATTTAGATTAATCGACCCTTTAAGGTGTCCTGCATGGTATGCATGTTGATAACGTAAATCGACTAATTGTTGCTTGTCTATTTGTTTAAACGTTATATTTTCCATCTTAAACCAACTCCTTAAGTGTTAGTCCAATACTTCTACAAAATTATCGCCAAACATTTCAACCGCTTTAGAGACAACGGCTTCTTCTTTAGGTTCTTGCTTTTCTTCATCGGCTTCATCCAACTCGCCGGATGATTGTTTCGCTGCGTTCATTTGTTTAATATAATCTTGACGAATTTCTGGCCATTCTTGTGTCGTTACACAGACGAAACGGATGCGTCTTTGCAACACTTTGTCTAAATAATTATTCACTGTGTCATGTAACATCGTGTCATTTTGCGCACGTTCACATAAGATCCCATAGTCAAAACGAACAACTAAGGAAGTCGGACTTGCCGCAACGGGCTCTGAGTTATTTAGTAATGCTTTCTGACCGACATCTAGAACGTTTAGGATATCTGTCCAAACCGATTTAATGCTTCTCAAATCACCATGTGTCGCTTCTGCTAAGACATTAAACACCGTCGCGCGATCGGCTTTAAAGTTACCTGCTGGCGATTTCGGTGGTACTTTTCGAGGACGCGTTCCATTCGTTTGAATATCTGATATCGTCGTCTTTAATGAATTCAACTCACTCTGTAGTCGTTTTACTTCATCGTTTGAAACCGGCGATACATTTTGTGTCATTTCTGGTTGTTGTTGTTGTTTCACTTCTGCGACAACTGGGACTTTTTGTTGCGAAAGCTTAATCGTTGCCACTTCTAGATACACTTCAGCATGGTTACTCAAACGTAATTCCTGTTGTGTTTCGTTGAAAACACGAATCGTATCATATAAAAAGTCATCTGCTAAACGATTAGCTAATGTTTCGAATTCTTCGCCAAATTTCGCAATTTTAAAGACGGAACGTCCTTGTTCTTGCGTATTTTGGAATAACAATAAGTCACGTGAGAACAAAATAACGTCTTCCACAAATCGACCAGCATCTTTACCTTCTGCTAGTAGATTTTGGAGTAAGTTCAATCCCACTTTTGTATCACTATCGGCTAATGCACCTACATATTGCTCGAGCAATTCTTGGGTCACACTACCTGTAATACGTTGAATATCTTGCGTTAATATTTCTTCGTCGTGGAAAGATAAGGCCTGATCTAAAATACTTAAGGCATCACGCATTCCACCCTCAGCAGCTTTTGCGATTAACAACAGCGCATCTTCTTCGTGCCCAACGCCGATCTCATCCAATATATATGCCATTCTAGACATAATCGCTTCTTGCGAAATTCTTCTAAAATCAAATCGTTGCGTTCGTGAAATGATGGTTAGTGGAATTTTATGGGGTTCAGTCGTTGCCAAGACAAAGACCACATTACGAGGAGGCTCCTCAAGTGTTTTTAGCAGTGCGTTGAAAGCACCCATTGACAACATATGAACCTCATCAATAATATACACTTTGTAATCTGCTTGTGTTGGGGCATAATTGGCTTTTTCTCGAATATCTCGAATCTCTTCAACACCATTATTACTTGCCGCGTCAATTTCAATGACGTCACCTAAACTCCCATTTGTAATCTGCTCACAAATTGAACATTCATTACAAGGCTCTCCATCTGTGGAGTTGGGACAGTTTATAGCTTTGGCAAAAATTTTAGCCACACTCGTTTTACCTGTTCCTCGTGGACCAGTAAAAAGATAAGCATGACTTGGTGTTCCCTGTTTTATAGCGTTTTGTAGTGTTTGTGTAATCATCTCTTGTCCGGAAACATCTGTAAATGTTTGTGGACGCCAAACTCGGTATAAGGCTTGATAAGTCATTTTTTATATTCACCCTTACTTGTTTCTCTTACTCCTCTATTATAAAGAAAATACCATGCAATTAACATGGTATTCTCAGATAAAGTATTTTTCTGTTTTATTCTTCGCTTAAAAAGATGGATACTTTTTCAATAAAATCTTCTAAAACAACAATACGGGCATACTTCTTATCCATTCCACTAACGATTTTCCACGGGGCATTTTCCGTGGAAGTATTGAGGACCATTTCATTCATCGCTTCTTTATACGCATCGAAGTGCTCATGGTTGCGCCAATCTTCATCCGTTAATTTGTGCTGTTTATCTGGATCTTCAGCCCGGTCTTTGAATCTTTCTAACTGTTTTTCTTTATTAATAATAATCAAGTATTTTAGGATTAAGTAGCCTTCATGCACTAAATCGTGTTCCATCTGGTTAATTTCAGTATAGGCTTCCTTCCAACGATAGGTGGGTGTTAGTTCTTCAATCCGTTCGACTAACACGCGACCATACCAACTACGGTCAAAAATTGTCATGCGCCCTGAGGTTGGAAAGTCCCGGTAAAAACGCCATAAATGATGATGGGCTAACTCATGTTTGGTCGGAGCCGACACGGTCGCAACATCATAACCACGTGGATCCATATGCCGTGTGAGTCGCTCTATATTTCCACCCTTCCCTGCAGCATCCGTTCCTTCATACGCAATAATAATTCGTTTCTTTTCTAAGTAAACTTGATACAACAAGTCACCAGCGCGATTTTGTAAATCCTCTAGGCGCTCATCATATTCGTCATCCGAAATTTCTTTCGTTAAATCAACTTGGCTTAATGGGCGTTCGTTTTCTTCCGGTAAAACCGGTAACTCTGGCTCTTTCCGAGTAACATCTACTTCTAAGAAGAGTTCTAAACGATCAATACAAATTTTCAAGGCTCTTCGCGATGTATCTTTCTTACCATCGACATATAAAATATCCCACGGTGACTTTGGATAATTCGTCTTTTTTAATACTTCATTAAAATGCTTATAATAGCGATTATAATGCATGTAGTGGCGATAATCTTTTTCATCTAATTTCACATGACGATAGGAATCTTCTTCTAATTCTAAAATGTTTTTTTCTAATTCTTTACGTGTTTGATGCACAAAGAATTTTACAATTAGCGTGTCGTCATCCACTAAAGATTTTTCCACAAAATTAACATCTTCAATTAAATGGTCCAGCTTTGCACCCGTTAATTCATAGCGATCTAAAATATCATAGTAAAAACTGCGGTCGAAAAAGGAAATCTGACCGGCATAGGGACTTTTCATGAAAAACCGATAAAGATAAGGATGCGAACTCTCTTCAGGAGAGGGTTCTTCAAACACACTTACTTCATAGTATTTTGGATCTAGTTCACGGGTTAAGTCTTTCAAAATATCTCCTTTACCCGATGACTCCCAACCATCTACAATGACTAACATACTTTTATCGGTTTTATTTAATGCGCGTTGCAGGCGTGCAAAATATTCCCCCATATCAGATCGTTTGTGATCGGATATTCTATCAGGCAACTCTTCTCGATGTGCTGTTTTTTTTGGCAACATATTGGTTCACCCTTCTTCTAAGGTCTCTTTCGTTCCATATTCATCTATCTTTATATTAATCCAATTGGTCCATTAATTAAAATCATTGACTTCTTTCATAAGCTTTTTCTTTGCAATCCGTAAAATCGATTGAGAAAATACAAAAGAGAAGAAAAAATATATAGGAGGAATTTTTTTGGACACGAAAAAACTTTATATCAATGGTGAATGGATAAACTCGACAGGTGATGAGATCGCAGAAGTTCTGAATCCCACAACCGAAGAAGTGATTGCCACTGTTCCAGTTGGGACAAAAGAAGACATCGATAAAGCAGTCGCTGTCGCAAAAGATGCTTTTCTAAGTTGGAACACAATGCCTATAGATGAACGAATTGCTTTAATGGAGAAATTTTACGACGCCATTCAAGCACGTAAGGATGAGATTGTAGATACGATTGTTGCTGAATTAGGAGCGTCTAAGAACTTTGCGATAGACACGCAAGTCGGCTTACCTTTAAAAGAAATTCGCGCAACCATTGATGCTGTCAAAGAGCATGATTTTGAATATGAATTAGAAAACACACAAGTTATAGAAGAAGGTTACGGCGTCGTTGCATGCATCACACCTTGGAACTACCCGCTGTTACAAATTGAACGAAAAGTGGTACCGGCTCTGTTAGCTGGAAATACAGTCGTCTTAAAACCAGCGAGTAATACACCACTCACTGCTGTTTTATATGCAGAAATTATGGACGAAGTTGGCTTCCCGAAAGGTGTCTTTAACTTAGTCACAGGAAGTGGAAGTACAACTGGTGACTATTTAACGAGTCATAAAGATGTGGCAGTTATTTCCTTTACAGGCTCAACGGCTGTCGGATCCACAATGTATGAAAAAGCAGCTGATGGCATTAAACAAGTCGTTTTAGAATTAGGTGGAAAATCACCTTTAGTTTATTTAAAAGGTGGCGATTTGAAAAAAGCTGTGAAACAAGCGATGAATACGGTCCTCAAAAACCAAGGGCAAACGTGTACGGCTTTAACGCGCTTACTAGTTCCAAATGATGATTTAGAAGAAACCAAACAACTTATTCTAGATTATTATGAAGAAGCAGTCGTCATCGGT
>CAZUZA010000006.1:27101-28804 GCA_964624875.1 uncultured Carnobacteriaceae bacterium
AGAAGAAACCAAACAACTTATTCTAGATTATTATGAAGAAGCAGTCGTCATCGGTGATCCTACTGATGAGAAGACGATGGTTGGTCCACTCGTTTCCCAAGACCAAATGGATACGGTTCTAGAATATATTGAAACGGGTAAAAAAGAAGGAGCAGAAACGTTAGTTGGCGGAAACAAGATCGATCGTACTGGATTCTATGTTGAACCGACTGTATTCGTCAATGCTACAAACGACATGACTATTTCACAAGAAGAGATCTTTGGCTCTGTTTTGACGGTCTTGACGTATGATACGGTGGAAGAAGCGATTGAAATCGGGAACGACTCGATTTACGGTTTATCTGGCGCAGTTATTGGACCGGAGGAAGAAGCGGTGAAAGTTGCGCGTCAGTTGCGCACAGGAAATGTGATTGTAAATGGACAGGGTCGCAATCCCCGCGCACCATTTGGCGGCTATAAGCAATCGGGTCGAGGACGCGAACTGGGAATTTATGGTGTGGAAGATTATTTAGAAATTAAATCGATTTTTGTATAGAACGACGATTCTCTTTCTGAAAATGGAAGAGAATTTTTATGAATCGGGAACAATCTTGGTATACTAGGTGAAAGATTATAGGAGGCAGAAAAAATGGAATATTATATTTTATCCGATGGCTTTAAGATTCCTAAACTTGGTTTTGGGACGTATGGTTTGCAAGGAATCGATGGGGTTCGTCGAATTGAAAATGCGATTAATGAAGGCAATCGCCTACTCGACTCAGCCTTTAACTATGAAAACGAAGGAACGGTTGGCCGTGCGATTCGCAACAGTGGTGTCCCACGCGATCAAATCACGTTCGCTTCGAAATTACCTGGTCGCCACCATGAATATGACAAGGCGCTAAAAACGATTGAAGAATCGGTGTTGCGTTCTGGTTTGGATTATATCGATTTATACTTAATCCACTGGCCAAATCCGAAAGAAGATAAGTATGTGGAAGCTTGGCAAGCATTGGTTGACGCGCAGAAAACTGGTTTAGTTCGCTCGATTGGTGTGAGTAACTTTTTGCCGGAACACATCGATCGTTTGGAAGCTGAAACAGGCGTCCTTCCGGTCATTAACCAAATCGAGTTGCATCCTTACTTCAACCAAGAAGAACAACGTGCCTACGACAAGTCAAAGGGCATTATTACCCAAGCTTGGAGTCCCGTTGGTCGCAATAACCGAGCATTGAGCGAAGAGTTGGTTGTAGAGTTGGCTGAAAAATACGGCAAAACACCTGCTCAAATCGTACTGCGCTGGGAAGTTCAGTTAGGCACGCTCCCTATTCCAAAGTCTGCTCACGCTGGTCGTCAAGCCGAGAATCTCGCGATTTTTGATTTCGAGTTGTCCGAGGACGATATGCAAAAAATAAACAACTTATCACGTGAAGACGGTCGTAATAAAGACCAAGACCCTCGAGAATATCAAGAATTTTAATTTGGTGAAATGTTAGAACCCGTTGGAGTCCGTTTGTGGACTTCGATGGGTTTTTCTATTGGAAAAAGGCGAGTTGGGTGAGTCAAATGAAGTGAATAGAGAGTTTAGCGAGGTATACCGTCGTATCCCGTGAGCTGACGGTATGAGTGAGTTACCGGTCGTATCGGGGGGAGCTATACGCCTGTAAGACTGCGTTATCAACCGTATCGGGGAAGCTATACAACGGTAAGACTGAGTTACCAGC
>CAZUZA010000006.1:28904-31134 GCA_964624875.1 uncultured Carnobacteriaceae bacterium
GGGAAGCTATACGTCGGTAAGACTGCGTTATCAACCGTATCGGGGAAGCTATACGTCGGTAAGACTGCGTTATCAACCGTATCGGGGAAGCTATACGACGGTAAGTTTGAGTTATCAACCGTTAAGCGTGAGCTTAACTACCAATAGTGGTTTTCTTTTAAAAATTGACTGGCGAAATTCGTATTTCGCTAGGCTATTCCTTATTAAGTTCAGTCAATTCGCTTTTGACAGACAAAAGCGAATCTTCATCACCCAATGCACACAGAAAAACCGCTGAAGATTTCTCTTCAACGGTTTGTTAATGATTATTTAAACACATAATACATGGCGAACAATACTTAGTGCTGCTTCCTTCCGGACCTGACACGGTTCGTACGTTCACCATCATCATGTGGCCTTTCGGCAATACATATTGTACCACAGCTCATTTTAAAAATCTAGTCTTTCTTCAAATTCATCTGACTCATCGTGGTTATTCGTTTGCAGTCGCACCAGTTACAGCGTCAGGGTCCTCAATTAATTTCATACCCTTTTGCTCTAAATAAAAATCAATCAGTGGTTGAATATCTTGGGCATACTGCGTAATGCCACGATATTCGCCTGCGTCATCATAAACACCCTGGTAAGTAATCACGATAAATTCATCTTCATTGTCCGTTTGGACCGGACGTTGGAAAACATCGATTTCACCAGCGTAAAACAAATCGAGTGCACGTTGCATATTCTTTTGAGCGGCTTCTGGATGACCAGCAGTTAACGAATCGCCAACTTGTTCAGGCGCACGTGCTGCGATCATCTCTTCTGGTTCCTCACGATGATTATAATAGAGAAACTGACTATTCTCATCCGCGAAGGTCAACTCCATTGGTAAGTGTTTCAGCATAAAATTAATCTGCTCAACCGTCATGACACCTCGATCCAGTAGCACATAATCGTCACCACTAACGGCCTCAGTGAATTCACTCGCTTCCTCTACCCAAGTCGCTGAGTGTTCAACGGGAATCGTTGTTTCAACTGTATCCCCATTTGCAATCGATGGTGCTTCCGCCACTTCAACGGTATCCACTAAAGCTACTTCTTCCGGTTCGGTGGCTGTGGTACTACAAGCTGTTAATAACGCGAAAGTCACAGGTACCAGCCCCAATTTAATCCATAATTTCATCATCTTATCTCCTAATTCCATTCTATTATTCCAATACAATAGTATAGTAAATTAAGCGATAAAAATAAACCTTAAATCTTACTTTCCAAAATACTCTTCACGTAAAATACCGTAATATAGCATGTCAATCCACTCGCCGTTTTTCCAAATTTCATGATTACGCGAGCGGCCTTCTAGCGTCATGCCTAATTTTTTCATGACCGCTTCAGAAGCTGTATTTCGTGCATCACAAGTGGCAGCTACTTTTTCAAGTTCCAGCGTTTCAAAAGCGAAGGCCATTAATTGCTTAGACGCTTCAGTTGCATAACCTTGCCCACCGTAACGACTGTTGATTGCATAGCCAATTTCAGCCTTTTGCTTTTTCATATCCACACGTAAGTCGACTGTCCCAATTAATTTCTTTTCTGCTTTCAATTCCACACCGTATTTTCCAAGGGGTGCTGCCATAAAATAACTCGCAATGGAATGTCTCGTGTCATCGATTGTCTGATGCGTCGGGAAAACATAATACGTATTATCCGCATTTGAAGCATACTCAAACATATCCTCTGCATCCGCTAAAGTAATCGGTCTTAATAATAACTGCTCTGTTTCCATTTCATTATCCACCGCCAAATATAAATTTAAGTTATCCAAGTCCAAACCCCACCTTTGTGAAATATCTATGCATTAACATCACGATTGGTACCTTCAAGCTGTGTGATTTCAGTAATGTCTTGAACGTATTCTAAGACACCGAGATAGTCTTCGCCGTCACGAACGGCTACAAATGTAATGTGAATAATACGACCCTCTTTTGTTTGGTACCACGCATCTTGTTTATCTTTTTCGCCAGATTTCAAATCATTGAGTAATTTTTCAACCATTGCCTTTGATTTTGGTGGGTGTGACATCAACATGTCCCGACCAATTGAATTGGGTGTACGGATAAACATTTTTTCACCGTGTGTGTTATTAAAATAAGTCACTAAATTGTCTTTGTCGACAAAACTTAACTCTAATGGTAAATGATCTAACATTAAGTTTACTTGTTCAAGTGTTAAAGACCCTGTTCCTATATTTAATTCT
>CAZUZA010000006.1:31234-41007 GCA_964624875.1 uncultured Carnobacteriaceae bacterium
CCCCAATCCTATGCATTGACGTCGCGGTTTGTACCTTCAATTTTATTAAGTTCCGTAATATCTTGGACGGTTTCTAGAATCCCCATAAACTCGCCGGCTTCATTACGAACAGCAATATAATCAATATGGACAAATACGCCATCTTCACGCTGATACCAAGCGTCTTGTGAATCTTTTTTGCCACTTTCCAAATCAGCTACTAATTGACGAACGGTATCATGGACTCTCGGTGGGTGACAATTCATCATATCACGACCAATGGCAGAAGGTGTCCGTCCAAGTAACTTTTCTCCTTCACCATTATCATAGTATTTTACGATATGATCTTTATCCACAAACGTTAACTCCATCGGTAAAATATCTAAAATCAGATTCAACTCTTTCAAGCTAAGTGAACCCGTACCTAAAGATAAACGACCATCTAGTTCTTCCGCTGAAACAGTCTCTTCTGGTCTCACTCTGTCTGGCACCCATTTTGCACGTGGACGTACAATCGTATAACCTATTTCATCTTGTTCTTCCGCAATCGTTATCCAGTCATCTTCGTTAAAAGTCTCAGACACCATTGGGATTAAGATGTTTTCTTCTTTTACAATCATTTCTTGCATTTCATATTCTAACTCAGAGAAAATAGGCATTAACTGATCTATTTCACCTGCAGTTAAAGCTTTCCGGACGTCTTTATACAACTCTCGGATCTCATCATCGACACCCCACATGACTTGAGGAGGCGCAGTGTTCCCTTGGCGCTCCATAATTGGGAAGAACGATATTTCCTTACGGGCATAGTGACGGTCAAATTGCCATAAGATATCTAATTGTTTCTCAAGACCGTCTTTTATTTCATCCGATTGTTCTTCTAAATAAACTTCTAATAGATTTCGAACACGCATTAAAGCAGCCTCAATCGCAAAGTTTTCTTCTTTTAGCACATGGACCGGGTGCCCTGGTTTTTCATAATCTGTCGGCATATTTTCTGGATCCGTGACATAGTCTTTCATAATGGACACATGCACGTTACATAGTTTCATAATATGTTCGGCGCTGAGCCCTTCTTCTTTCATTAGCTTTCGTTCCATAACTGAGATTTCTAATGGACTAACCGTTTGAAAATGCTCGGCGAAATCTTTTTTGATCACTTCTTCACTTTCACCTTCGTGAAGTCGCATAATTAAGTCTTTTAATTTGTTGGCACGTTCATTTGTTTGCGCTGCGCGATCTTGCACTCTACTCGCTCCTTTTTAAGCTTCTTTTATTGTGTATCCTGCTTCATTTAAGCCTTTCACTAACTCTTCATGGTCTAATTTAATTCTTTTTGCGCCACCATTTAAATGCATCATACGGCCTGCAGTATTGAGCATGGCATCATTTGCAAGTGGCGTAAAACCTAATTTTACGAGGATTTCTCTTAATTCTGGATGCTCTTGTATCAAATCGTAAACCGGTTTATTCGCATCTATTTCTATCATGTCATCCCACCTTGAACTGTAATATGTTCATTTTACAACAATTCAGCACATTTCGCATCTCTTCTTGTGAAATTATTATCACTTATTGCTCTTTTAGTCTAAGGCTTTTACTAGTATAATAGGGGTATATTAGTTGTTAGGGAGTGGTTTTTGTGAGTAGAAGTGTTGGGACAGTCGTACGTGGCTTAAGAGCGCCAATTGTACAAGAGGGAAATGACATTGTACAAATCGTAGTCGACACCCTGTTAAACGCATCTCAAGAAGCTGGTTTTGAGGTTCAAGATCGTGATATTATTGCGATTACAGAATCAATTGTGGCACGTGCCCAAGGAAACTATGCGTCAATTGATGATATCGCTAAAGATATCCAAACAAAATATCAAGATAAAACAGTTGGAATTGTCTTTCCAATTTTAAGTCGTAATCGTTTTATGAACTTGTTAAAAGGTTTTGCTCGTGGGGCAAAAGAAATTGTGATTCAGCTAAGCTATCCAGCTGATGAAGTGGGGAATCACCTCATTACACGTGATCAATTGGATGCATCTGGTGTGAATCCATGGAGCGATACGTTGTCTGAAGAAGAGTTTGAAGTACACTTCGGGAAAACTGCCCACCCTTTCACCGGCGTTGATTATATTCAATTGTATAAAGAAATCGCTGCTGAAGAGAATACACCATGTACGATTATTTTTTCAAACGATCCAAAAGAAATTTTAAAACATACCGATGCTGTTTTAGTCAGTGATGTCCACCAACGTGTACGCACTAGTGAAATTTTAACGGAAGCTGGCGCAAAAGTTGTTTACGAATTAGGTGACATCTTAAAAACACCGGTGACTGAAAATGGTGGTTACAACACAGAGTTTGGGCTACTCGGCGCAAACAATGCAACCGATGAGAGTGTTAAATTATTCCCATCTGGTTCACAAGCTGTCGTTGACGCCATTCAAAAAGAAATCAAAGAAAAAACAGGTCACACAATTGAAGCCATGGTTTATGGTGACGGTGCGTTCCAAGATCCGGTTGGTGAAATTTGGGAGCTGGCTGACCCAGTCGTATCTCCTGGTTATACTTCAGGACTTGAAGGCACACCAAACGAAGTTAAATTAAAATATTTAGCCGATAATGATTATTCCGATTTGTCCGGTGAGGAATTACAAGCTGCGATTCGCGAATCGATTGGTTCAAAAGACGATCAAACAAAAGATTCGAAACAAGCACTTGGGACAACACCTCGTCAATTAACGGACTTAATCGGTTCATTAGCTGACTTAACTTCTGGAAGTGGCGACAAAGGAACACCTTTCGTCTACATCCAAGGTTATTTCGACGACTATACCAAATAAAAAACAGAAAAATACGCAGTGGGCAATCATCATGATTACTCGCTGCGTATTTTTACTTTGGTTTCATTTCACCATGGGATTTTTACTGCGCGTTTTTCTCACTGCGCATCACCGTCCATGACTGTTTGATTGTTTTGAACATGCCGCCATCCGAATAAATTAAAACATTTGCCCGGTAAAATGCTAGAGATACAAATGCGAGCAGGATGGTGAACAAGACCGAACCTCCTAGCGCCAACCAAACTTGTAGGGTTGAGACCGTGTTGGTGGCGATACGAAACGGCATCACAAATGGCGTGAGGAACGGGATATAGGACGAAATGACGACCACGATATTTTCAGGTTGGGCCATCGCAAAGAGTCCAATATAAAAACCTAAAAGGACGGGCATTGTTAATGGACCTGAAGCACGCCCGATGTCTTCTGTTTTGGTAATGAGTGAGCCCAAGAAAGCTGCAATCAGCATGTACATAAGGACTCCGATGATTAAAAAGACACCTGAGAACTGGAAGAATTCCAGAAGAATAGCTCCGACATCAAAATCGCCGATGAGACTTTGAACAAACTCATGATTGCGTAAATACATAAAGGCTGCTACAGCAATAGCTGCATATATGACCACATGCACGACCATGACTAAAAACACACCGATTAGTTTTCCAAAGAAGTGCGTTGTTGCTGTGGTACTCGATAATATAACTTCCATCATACGCGTACCTTTTTCACGGGCAATTTCTTCGATTACCGTTGACGCATAGAACATAATAAACATCATAATGACAATATTAATAAAATAAGCGCTGGCAATCGCAATTATATTTGCGAGGTCATCTTCATCGACAATCGCGCCATCTTCAATGGAGACCGTATGTGTTTGGAGTTGTACCGGCTCATTTAGACTTTGCACTTCTTCAGGAGACACATTCAACTCTTGTGCTCGAGTCATCATTTGTAAACTGGTTAGGACTTGTTGGATAATGGCAATATGGGCATCCACCCCACTACCATGCGTTAGCTCAGCCGTTAACTGATTGCCTTCCCAATCGGCTTCTAAATAAGCATCAATCTCTTCAGCCACTAAAGCCGCTCGTGCTTCCTCAACCGTTGTTAACTCCGTAGTAATTTGAATCGACTCTTCTGATGCACTTAGTGTGTCACCAATACTGGTATCCTCACTAATAACGGCAATGTCGACCTCAGGCGTGCCCGAAAAGGCTTGCTCCGCAAAGTAGCCAATTCCCACTACAATCCCAATCATAATCAGTGGCGTCAATAGCATCATAATAAAACTCATTGATTTCACAATTTTGAAAAAAGTATCTTTAATAAATATATTTAGTTTATTCACTTTCTTCACCTGCAATCTGTTTAAAGATTTCTTCTAGTGTTGGTGGCTGTTGACTGAATGTCGGAATATAACCGTCTGTAGTCGCTAATTGGAAAATTTCACGACCAACTTCGCCATCTCTAAGCTCAATATGATAAGTGCCATTATTGACTTCGTTGACACTTAGTACCCCATCAACATTTAATAATTCTTCTTTAGATAATGGCGATTCTAAAAATAAACGGGTACGACCAAAGCTTTCACGGATTTCATGAATGGTGCCGTATAGCACTTGGCGACCATTTTTCAACATCACCATGCTGTCGCATAATTCTTCGACGTTATTCATATTATGACTGGAGAAAATAATACATGCGCCTCGATCCCGGGCTTTACGAATACCTTCTTCTAATAAATCCGCATTCACGGGGTCTAAGCCACTGAATGGTTCATCTAAAATAATCAAATCCGGTTCATGAATTAAGGTCGTAATCAGCTGCACTTTTTGTTGATTTCCTTTTGAAAGGGACTTAATTTTATCTTTGCGACCACCAACGACTTGGAAATCTTCTAACCAGCCATCGATTAACGGGTCAATTTCCGATTTTTTCTTACCTCGTAACTGGGCAAAATATAAAATCTGGTGTTCAATGGTCATTTTCTGGTTCAAGCCACGTTCTTCTGGCAAATAGCCGACATGATCAAAAAACTCTTTTGAAAAGCGATTCCCTTTCCAATTAACATAACCCGCATCTTGCGTTAATAATTTTAATATTAAACGAAATGTCGTTGTTTTACCTGAACCGTTCTGACCGATTAAGCCCATAATGTGTCCTGGTTCAATTTTAAAACGGACATCATCCACCGCTTGAACTGCCCCAAACGATTTCTTTAAACCTTCAACTTCTAACATATCTCCACTCCTTTGCTACTTTATGCATCTTTTATAATTTTAATCGCAATATTTCGGTTGCGTGGTCCATCAAACTCCGCAAAATAAACACTCTGCCATGTGCCAAATAACGGCTTACCTTCTTTTATAATAAGCGTTTCACTGACACCAATAAGGGACGATTTCATGTGTCCATCTGAATTGCCTTCAAAGTGAACATACTCAGGATCATTTGGAAATGCTTTATCTAAGCCAAGTCCCAAGTCTTTTTTAACATCTGGATCGGCATTTTCATTAATCGTAATCCCTGCCGTTGTATGAGGACAAAAAACGACGGCTATCCCACTCTTGACTTCACTTTTCGTCAAGGCATCGTAAATATAAGCATCAATATTTATAAATTCCTGTTTTCGACTGGTAGCTACTTGGTATTTATATAGCATTTAATCCATCCTTTCTGAATTTTCGGATTCCATTTCAGCGGCTTTTAATTTTTCTTCTTTTCGTTTTGCACGTAATGTTCTAAAAAAGGAAGACAACAACTCACTACATGCCTCTTGTAAAACGCCCGCTTCTACCTCGGATTGGTGGTTAAAGCGACTTTCATCCAGCAAATTCATCAATGTGCCGGCCGTGCCACCTTTATAATCCGATGCCCCATAATAAACATAGGGAATACGCGATTGGACAATGGCACCACTACACATCACACATGGCTCCACTGTCACAAACAAGGCACAATCTTCCAAACGCCAATTATCTAAAACATGATTCGCTTCTTCAATCGCCAACACTTCCGCATGTGAAATCGCTCGATTCGAAGTCTCACGCTGATTGTAACCACGCGCAATAATCTCCCCATCCTTCACAATCACAGCCCCGATCGGCACCTCTAAAATCGCAGCAGCTTTCTCTGCTTCCTTCAATGCTTCTTTCATAAAAAACTCTTTTTCCTCTTGTGTAAACACCCGGCAACACCCTCTATCCATCGCTCTCCCATACATTTTAACATAAACTATATTTAGCTCAGGTACAAAACCCATTATTTTTTTGCTTCATTCGCTCACGCGAAAAATGGAGGAAACTTGATGTCAGATGGCGTTCGTATTTTATGAAACGTCATTCTCTTTTTAGAATAGAAATAAATCAGTAAATAAACTGTATACTATCAGCCTTTAACTTATAACCCCTTAGACGACACAAAAAGCCCGCTACCTTTTAACAGGCAGCGAGCTTTTAAAATTTATTTAATGTTTAAGAAGTCACTTCGACTTTTTCTTCATTCTCTTTCGTTTCATCCGTACGATTTCCACGGTGTCTTAGCGTAATTGAGCCTTGCGAGCCACCAATCGTAATCTTATCTCCAGCTTTAATATTTCCTGAGATAATTTCATCACTTAGTAAGTCTTCCACTTTTGTTTGAATAGCGCGACGTAAAGGACGAGCACCATATTCTGGATCGTATCCTTCTTCAGCTAATATATCTAAAGCCGCTGTCGTAATGCGTAACTCTATATCTTGATCCGCTAATTGCTTCACTAAATCATCCGTTAACAATTTAACGATTTCACGTAGTTGTTCTTTTTCTAACGAGTGGAATACAATTGCTTCATCGATACGGTTTAGGAATTCTGGACGGAAATGTTTCTTCATCTCTTCGCGGATTTTCGAATCAACCGCCTTATGATCGAACTTACGCTCAGCAGCACCGAACCCAACTTCTTTTTCATCTCTTAATGTCGTAGCACCAAGGTTTGAACTCATAATAATGATTGTATTCTTAAAGTCCACACGACGTCCTTTACCATCCGTTAATTGCCCATCATCCAATACTTGTAGCAAGACGTTAAACACATCTGGATGGGCCTTCTCAATCTCATCTAGTAAAATGACTGAGTATGGTTTTTGACGAATTTTCTCCGTCAATTGGCCACCTTCATCATAACCGACATAACCCGGAGGTGATCCAATTAGACGACTCGTTGTGAATTTTTCCATATATTCCGACATATCAATTCGAATTAAATCTTCTTCCGAACCGAACATGACTTCAGCCAATGACTTCGCCAGTTCTGTCTTCCCTACACCAGTAGGTCCTAAGAACATAAATGAACCAATTGGACGATTTGGATCTTTAATCCCACTACGAGCACGACGAACAGCTCGTGCAACTGCACTTACCGCTTCCTCTTGACCAATTACACGTTGGTGTAACTCGCCTTCAAGATTCATCAGCTTCGCACTTTCAGTTTGTTGTAGTTCGCTCACTGGAATACCAGTCCACTGTCCTACAACGTCGGCAATGTCTTTGGTTTTGACATCTGGTCGGTCATTGTCTTCTTTCGTTTCCATTAACTCTTTAATGCGATTCATTTGTTTAATTTCTTCTTGACGAACTTTAGCGGCTACTTCAAAGTTTTGATTCGTAATCGCTTGTTCTTTACGAAGAATGAATTCATTTAATTTATCCATTTCGTCTTTATACGGTGTAGCACCATCTGTTAAGTCTAAGCGAACTTTCGCTGCTGACTCATCCATTAAATCAATGGCTTTATCTGGCAATTCCCGGTCCTGGATATAGCGAGATGATAATTTCACGGCTGCCGTAATGGCTTCATCTGAAATGTTCACGCTATGGTGTTTTTCATAACGATCTTTCAAACCTTGTAAAATCGCAATGGCCTCATCATCTGTTGGCGCATCAACTAATATAGCTGAGAAACGACGCTCTAATGCAGCATCTTTTTCAATGTATTTTTGATACTCATCCGAAGTTGTCGCACCAATTGTTTGGATTTCACCACGAGCTAAAGCAGGTTTTAAAATGTTTGATGCGTCAATAGCACCTTCTGCCCCACCAGCTCCAATTAGTGTATGCAACTCGTCCACAAACAAGATCACATTACCATCTTCATAAATTTCATCAATAATTTTCTTCATACGTTCTTCGAATTCACCACGGTATTTTGTACCCGCAACTAGTGACCCCATATCTAATGCCATCAAGCGCTTGTTCATTAATGTTCCTGGCACTTCACCATGAACGATTTTCTGTGCAAATCCTTCGGCGATAGCTGTCTTCCCTACACCAGGTTCCCCAACTAAAACAGGGTTATTTTTCGTACGACGACTTAATATTTGTGTCAGACGACGAACTTCTGCCTCGCGACCAACGATTGGGTCTAAGCGATTCTCACGAGCAGCTTGTGTTAAGTCACGTGCAAGTGAATCAAGTGTCGGTGTTTTCGATTTTTGTGCAGATGCTTGTTGATTTGCACCCATTTTACCACGAGGACCTTTTGGAGGCTGTGGCTTTAACGATACGCCTAATTTTTTAGAAATCGATTGGCGTACTTTCGATAAACTCAAGTTTAAATTTTTCATAATTTGTGAAGATAAAATTTTGTCATCACGTAATAAACCAAGCAAGATATGCTCTGTTCCAATTAATGGACTGTTCAAGCGACGAGCTTCGTCCGCAGAATAAGACATAATTTGACGCGCGCGTGGTGAATAAGGTAAAACAACATCCTCACCCGGGGTATTTTTGTCTGCATCTCCTGGACCATAATCGACTAAATGCTCAATTTCATCACGGACATCTTCTTCACTTAAAGACGACTCACGCAAAGTCTTTCCGGCAATGCCGTCCTGTTCCATAACCAAACCTAATAAAATATGTTCAGTTCCTACTGTGCGATGGCGGAGCTTTTTCGCTTCATCTTGCGCAAATTCTAGCGCTTTCTTTGCTCTATTCGTAAATATTTCTCTCATTACCATCATCCGCCTTTCTCATTTTTTTAATATTAATAGTTGTTGAATCATTGATAATAGGATATTCGCACGAAGTCGTTCATCCAGCTCCGGACGCCCCGTATAATTCTGGTCATCAACGGCTGCCAACATCATCTGTGCTTCTCGACGAGTCGTATATTCATTCTCATATAACGTCTGAATAATGACTTGAGCCTCTTTCAAAGTGACCCGATTTCCAATAATAGAAGCCATTCGTTCAAGCATCTCCGTATCATTTTGAACCTGAACTTTGATGATCCGAATATAGCCTCCACCACCACGCTTACTCTCTACCGAATAACCATGCTGAATCGTAAAGCGAGTGTTAATCACATAATTGATTTGCGAAGGCACCACATCGAAAAAACTAGCTAACTCATTGCGTTTAATCTCAATAAGTCCCTCATTCTTCAATGCCTTCTTTAAATATTCTTCAATCAGATCAGACATATTTTTATTTCCCATAGCATATTACCGAAAAACTGAACAAATAGCTGAATATTGTTCCTTATCATACAGACTTTCTAACAATTGTTCAAGTATTTCAGTACCCTCCTCTACATAAAAGACTATAAAGTCTGACTAATTTTGACTATGTTAATAGTATACCAGTTTACAAGAGGGAGTTAAAGAAAAGCACTTGAAAAAAATCCAGGTGAAATGATAAAAAATGAAGAAGCAAATGGAAGGTGAACTTGAAGTTTTAGACCGTGGAAAAACAGAAGAGAAAATTAAAAAAACACCCTAACACATTGTGTTAAGCCGTTTGTAAGTTTTATATTGACGCACCGTGAAGGACTTGAACCCTCAACCCTCTGATCCGAAGTCAGATGCTCTATCCAATTGAGCCAACGGTGCAAAAAGCTTTAGAAAACAAAAAAGAACGGCAACGACCGGCTTTCACAAAGGGAAACCCTTCACTATCCTCGGCGCTAAGAAGCTTA
>CAZUZA010000007.1:0-10489 GCA_964624875.1 uncultured Carnobacteriaceae bacterium
TATTAACTATACCACCGTTTTATGGATATTGCACAAAGATTCAATCTGAAATCAGCAAAAAAGCAGGCCGTGGCCTGCTTTGAAATATTATATTTATTTTACGGGAACAGCTTGTGTTGCGGATACTTCTGCTTTGTCAACGGCTGAGTAGATAATGATTAGCCCAATGACCGCTGCGATGGCGCCTACGAAAATCGTGCGCGATGTCCCGACACGGTCAAATAAAATTCCACCGCAAAAACTGGCGAAGACACTACTTAATGTTGTATTAATCGTAAAGAAGGTTTGCCCTTTAAACAAATCTTTTTTCTCGACAGCACCCTTTACATATTGCACAGCAGCTGGATACGCTAAAGCATAAGAACCGAACTGTAATATTTGGGAGAGGTAAACCATCCACAAGCTAGTCGCAAAGTACAATAGAGATATTTTCAGAACGTAGAAGATCATCGCAACTTTTAACCAAAAGCCAGCTGAACGACGCTTCATTAATTTATCAAAATTCATCATGACCGGCACTTCAACAACGGCTGCTAAAAAGACCGCGACCCCGACTGTACTACTGTCGCCACCTAATGGCGTGACCACATGAATCATAAAGGTATTGACCATGCTTTGCCCAAATAATGTAATCGCTAAACCAATGATTACTAAAAATAAATAGCGGTATTTCGTTAAGAAACCTGCGAGAGACTGCTGTTCAACGGGAACAGACGCTACTTTAGCTGTTTTTTCTAGGATGCTTTTTTCTTGTTTAACGACGTTACTTTCTACTTCTACGAACGGATCCATTTCACCAAGAGGGTCTTGATCTAAACGATATGAGCGCACCATGAAAATGAAGAGAATGGCCATCGCGATGTAGACGAATGGCAGGATATTGGCGCTGGTCGCCTCGATAGCGTAGCCCAAAATGAGTGTGATAATGGCATAAGATAAGCTTCCGAACCCACGACCGACACCGTAATTGATGTGGACGTTTTGGTCTTCGTAAATGAATGCGAGCGAGTTTAGGAATGGCGTTAGCGACTGTGCGAATGAGAATGCGAGGATGATTGTCCCCATGAATAAAAGTGGCGATGGTATAAATATAAGCGCAAGTGACGCGAGTATGACGACACCCAAGTTTCCAGTGATGATATCTTGTAGACGGAAATTCGGGAATTTAACGGTAAAGTTCGCAAAGAATGTTTGAATTAAGATGGAACTGACGCTACAAAGAGCTAGAATAATACCAATGTTTGAGTTTGCGAATCCTTTTTCCATTAAATAGATGGCTGCGAATGCGAGCATTGATGCGACAAGAGCGGAGTTTACCGCGTAAAGAATACCGTATTTTATATTTAATTTTCTCTCCATTTTTTTAACCCTTTACTATTGATTTTTCTGAGTTGGTTTCGTTTGCTTTTCAGTTGCGAGAAATACGATAACGACGCCGATGAGTGATGCGATTATGCCGATAAATAAAGTGAGGTCCGCGCCATAGTTGTCGAGTAGAAAGCCTCCGAGGAAGCTGCCCACGACGGAACTTAAAGCAATCGCATTTGTAAATAAAGACTGCCCCTTGAGCATATCCCTTTGCGAAACGGCTGAACGGACGTAGCTGACGCCTGCAGGAATAACAAGTCCATACGCACCGATTTGGAAAACTTGTGCGATATAAATAACAAGCATGTTGGGTGCGAGATAGGTTAATGTATGTTTTATGAAGAAAAAGACACCGGCTATTTTTAACAATTGATGCGTCGGAATGCGTTGTTCCAACTTGTCGTAGTTAAACATGCCAGGTAATTCGAGCATGGCTCCTAAGAAGATAGCCGTCCCCATCATCACGTTGTTCCCACCGATTGGGGTAATAATTTGAATAAAGAAATTGTTAATGAGAATATGCGTGAATAGTAAAAAGGCGATCCCGATCATTAAGAAAACGAGCTTTTTATTACGTACGAAAAAGGCTGCTAACGACGGGTCTTCATAAGCGTCCGGTGTGTCATCCGCTGTCACTTGCATATCGGTCTCTTCTTCTTTTGGATGCTTATATTTCTGCATCACGAAGATCAGCCCGAGCGAAAACAAAGCATAAAATAATGGAATGAGATCCGGTGTAAACTTTTCCGTTATGTACCCTAGAAACAAAGTCGTTGCGGCAAAAGCAAAGGAACCAATCCCACGCGCCACCCCAAAGTTAATATAAATACCAAAGCGTTCAAAAATAAAAGCCATGGCATTCAGCAAACTTTCCGATGACTGCGCAATCGCGAAAATAATCAGAATCAATAGCGGAATCATCAAGGGCACTTTGGTGAAATATAAAAGAATGGATAATAGAAAGATAATGATGGCATAAATGGATAACACGTTTTGTATACGGACGTTTGGTTTCTTATCTAAGTAGTTCGCTAAGACAGTTTGTAACCCAATCGAAAGAATACTCGTTAAGGATAGAATTGTACCAATCGTCGTATTATCGAAGCCTCTATGTAATAAAAAGACCGACACGAATGTAAACATTGACGAGAATAGTGCAAAGAAGAGTCCCATACTACCGGAATAATAATGATTTAATTTTCTTTCCATATTCATCCCTTTCCAATGTAACAACTAGCGTATTTACGCTGTTTGTTATAAAATGGCTTTCTATAACAAATTTCATCATTATACATATTATAGTGCATTGTACCAAAGAGATTCTACGATTAATAGTTTCTAAGTGATTTAGAAAGTAGTTTTAAGCCTCTTTGGTATTTGTTCTTTTTTCTTAGAATAAATCTTTGTTTTAACGAGATTATAACGCTGTAAAAGGGAGATTTCAATGGATATTTTAATATTTTTACTGGTCATTTTCGGCCTCCTTGGAGCCTTGTTTTATCTAGTCGGAAGCTATTTTGTGAAATACGCTTTAGTCCCGAATATGGGAGCTGAAAATCGTGTGATCGAAAATTCACCTGCAGAAATTGGACCACAGACACCGATTAGTGTGGATGCTAAAATTCGGAAAAACTTTGATAAGGCACGAACGGCTCGGGATCAATGGATGCAAACTGTTCAATTTGAAAAACAAGAAGTGAGTATTCAGTCCTATGATGGTCTAACACTGGTGGGGCATGCGATTTTAAACGAGGTGCCGACGGATAAGTGGATGGTTGCGGTTCATGGCTACCAATCGAACGAAAGAGAAAGTACTTTAATTGCCCACCAATTTTATGAAGCCGGATATAATGTTTTAACCTATGAATTACGTGCGCACGGAAAAAGTGCTGGCCGCTATATCGGGATGGGCTATTTAGACAAAGATGATTTAGTCGCATGGACGAATGCGTTAGTGGCGAAATATCCGGATAGTCGTGTTTTCTTCCACGGCACGTCGATGGGAGGCGCGACTGTCTTGTTTGCTTCTGGCTTGCAGTTACCGGATAACGTGAAAGGGATAATCAGTGATTGTGCCTATACAAGAATCTGGGATATTTTTGCGTCAGAGTTGAAGAAACGATTTAACTTGGGTAAGTTTCCCGTTATGTATATGGCCCAAGGGATGGCTATTTTAAAGGCTGGCTACAATATTCGTCAGGGCGATGTTGAGGAATACGTGAGCAAAAGTACCCTACCGACCTTGTTTATTCATTCAAAAGCAGATGACTTTATTCCCGTCTCTATGGTATTTGAGTTATATGATGCCAAACTTAACGGAGTAAAAGAAATGTATATAACAGAAAATGGCGCGCACGGGGAAGCGAAGTTTGTGGAACCAAAAGAGTATTATAATCGCGTTATTTCTTTTGCGGAAAAGTATATTTAATATATAGAAGAAATTAAAAAAGAAGTTTGCTCCATTCGCGTTAGTGAATGAGACAAACTTCTTTTTTGATATTTCAATTTATGCTAATTCTGCGAGTGTTTCTTCTTGTTCTGCTTGGACAGCTGCTAACAGTTCTGGGTTCTCAAGCAACTCTAAGGCTGTTAAGGCAATTCCTTGAGCTCCTTTGATTAGTCCTTGCTTACCGGCATCTGTAAGGGTAGCAGCAGCCATTTTACGCGTGTGCGCACTGACTTCTTCCCCCATAATTTTGATGTTCCCTTGAATCGTCGGGCATTTGTAGCTAACTGCGCCCACGTCCGTCGAACCACCAGTCGCCTCGTCCACAGGGTGGATATCTTCAACGCCTATCTCTGCATATTTCTCTGCTAAAATATCGGCCAACTTGTAGTTGATAACAGTATCGTCATACGCACATTCATATTCAGAAATATCAACCGTTGTGCCATTCGCTTCACTGATCGCTTTGACCATTGCTATTGCTTTTTCACTCACTTCACGCGCGTAAGCCATTGTCGGCGCACGGAAATAATATTCTAAAGACGCATAGTCTGGAATCACGTTGGCAGCTTGGCCACCATCTTTAATCACGCCATGAACCGTTGTGTATGGCTTCAACATTTGACGCATTAAGTTGATCTGAACGTAACTCATCACGGCTGAGTCAAGTGCTGAAATGCCATCCCAAGGGTTCGCCGCTGCATGAGCTGTTTCACCATGGAACTCGAACTTCACTGGAACTAACGCACTTGAACGCGAACCCACGCCGTTTTTACTGCCCGGGTGGACCATTAAAGCGACATCCACGTCATCAAAGACACCTGCATCAGCCATCGACACTTTCCCACCGAAGTTTTCTTCAGCTGGCGTCCCAACAACTAACACTTTTCCACCGTATTGATCGACGACTTCTTTTAGCGCTTCACCAGCCGCTAGACCAATCGCCGCGATTAAGTTGTGCCCGCAACCGTGGCCAATTTCAGGTAGCGCATCGTATTCGCACATAAACGCGATCGTCGGACCTGCTTTTTGCGTATCGTATGTGCCCAAGAAGCCTGTCGGAACAACATATTCCGACTTCGTTTCAAAGCCGGCTTCTTCTAAATAATTTACTAATAGTTTCATCGACTCAAACTCTTCATTCCCAATTTCTGGGTTGTCATAAAGCGTTTGGGCAATTTCCATGTACCCGTCGATTTTCGACTCGATTGATTTTTTCACGATTTCCACTGCGTTCATACGATTCCCCACTCTTCCCGTTAAATTTTACCTGAATTATTCTACAGCTTGACGCGATAACTCAACGTTCTCTGCATGCCATTTCGCCATGTTGCCGTTCTCGATATTTTCGTTGATTACTTTATTCACAACTTCCATTAACGAATCATACTCTTCACCTAAAGGCAACGCGATACTATTCGTGCTGTATAAGTCCTCAGGGTCAAGGTCAAAGTTCTCTTTTGGTAAAATCACTAAGTCTGGGAAAGTCAGTAGCATCGGTTCTGCTGATGAAGTCGCAACGACCATGCCATCAATATCCCCTTGGTTAAGTGCTGCTAGACCGACATCAAGCGTTCCATATTGTCTAATATTACTTGAATCTGTTAGACCGCCTGCTAATTCATATTGAATCGAACCTGTTTGTGAACCTAATGTTAAGTCCGCTTCTTTAATTTCGTCTAGTGACGCAAATTGTTCAGCTGTTTCACTTAGCATCATAATTCCTTGGAACCCTAAATCGGACTCTTGTAAGTAACCATCTGAGAATTGCATCACTTCAGCACGTGCTTTTGTAAATGTAAAGCCTGTAATTCCCATATCAACTGATCCCGATTGAACGTTTGCTAAAACCCCATCAAAGTCTGTTGTTGTAATGTTTAATTCAACTCCGATTTCGTTTGCAATCGCATTAGCTAAATCAATATCCATTCCTGCAATTTGACGGTCACCGTTATCATCTAATACGTAAAATTCCATTGGTGGGTAGTCTGGAGATGTCCCAATGTTCAATACACCAGCATCTTTGATTTTTGCTAAGGCATCTTCGCCTTCACTTGAACTACCTGAACCACATGCGACTAATACAAATGCTGCAACCATAACGATTAGGGATAATAGAATATTATTTTTCTTTTTCATTTTAATTCTCTCCTTTATTTTTAAATAGTTGGTTTAATAATTAATTTGATCTAAAAATTCTTTTGTACGTTGTTTTTGAGGATTGTTGAAAATTTCTTCTGGTGTGCCTTCTTCCACGACCACACCGTTATCGATAAACATTACTCTTGAAGCAACGTTTTTCGCAAAGTTCATTTCATGCGTTACGATTGCGACTGTCATATCATCAGTCACTAAATCTTGAATAACGAGTAATACTTCTTTAACCATTTCTGGGTCTAAAGCGGATGTCGGTTCATCAAACAACATCATTTCTGGATTCATCGCTAACGCTCGCGCAATTGCGACACGTTGCTGTTGTCCACCCGATAGATTATTTGGATACGCATCGCGTTTTTCCGCCAAACCAACTTTCGCTAGTAACTCTTCAGCAACTTTATTCGCTTCGGCTTCACTCAAGTTTTTACGCTTCATTGGTGCGAGTGTAATGTTTTCTAATACGGTTAAATGTGGAAACAGATTAAACTGTTGAAAAACCATTCCGATATTTTCACGGACTTTATTGATATCTTGTTCTTTCATGTTTGGATTATTGACTAATTCATCTTTGAATATAATCTCGCCACCACTTGGCATTTCCATTAAGTTCATACAGCGTAACATCGTAGACTTTCCTGAACCGGAAGGCCCGATGATTGCTACGACCTCACCTTTTTTAATTTCAGTCGTAATGCCCTTCAGCACTTCGTTATCTCCATAGCTTTTTTGCAGATTATTTATTTTAAGCATACGTATTTAGCCTCTTTTCTAATAGTTTCATTAATGTACTTAGTGAATAGGTTAACACAAAGTAAATGACGCCGACGACGATGAGTGGTTCAAAAATTGAGTATGTTGATGCCTTGACGATGTTTTGTGTGTACATGACATCGAAGACGCCGACGGTTGATACAATAGATGATTCTTTGATCATTGTAATAAATTCGTTTCCTAAACCGGGTAATACAGTACGGATGGCTTGTGGGATAACGATGGCGAACATGGTCTCACGTTTGCTTAAACCTAGTGCGCGCCCAGCTTCGGTCTGGCCTTTGCTGACGGCCTCTAAGCCACCACGTAAGACTTCACTAACGTAAGCACCTGAGTTTATAGCCAGTGCGACGACAGCTGTGATAAATTCTCGTGAGCCGAATGTCCCACTGAGAAAACTTAAGCCGGTAAAGGTGATCCCAATCATTGGTAGTCCGTACAACCAAACAAACAATTGTAGAAGCATCGGTGTGCCTCGGACGATGTTGGTATACCCGTTTGCGATG
The DNA here is from genome assembly GCA_964624875.1 of uncultured Carnobacteriaceae bacterium. Taxonomy (GTDB): domain Bacteria; phylum Bacillota; class Bacilli; order Lactobacillales; family Carnobacteriaceae_A; genus Atopostipes. The sequence continues at coordinate 7,249 of CAZUZA010000007.1, forward strand.
ACCTTTAATATTTTGACGTTTGACATTTTCATTAATACGATGACTAATCCAATTAAGCTTCCAATTAATACAGTTGAGAGGGAAATGACGATTGTGACCATTGTACCTTCCATGAAGGTTGGCATCCATTCCCAGATACGACTAAAATCTATATTTATACTATTCATTTTCAAACTCCTTTATCCAATTTTTTAGGTAAATAAAAAAAGCCCCGCCTTATGTCTTAAGACATAGAGGCGAGACTTATCCCACGGTACCACTCTAATGAATCTCCACGTAACACCGCGTTTTAAATTTAACGTTTTGTTTGTTTTTAATTCACTCTTTATTTAACCGCTAGATGGCGGGGTCAGTTCAAAACTAACCAGTCTCGTAAGTGCGGTTCAACTACAATTCTTCAACAGGCTTCCACTCTACCCTGTCTCGCTGGGAACAATTACAATCTACTCTCTTACTCATCGACTTTATATTTAGTTGTTTAAATAACTTGTATGAAACTTTACCACTTAATTTTATGCCTGTCAATTGTTTATTAGCATTTTTTAATATTTAATACCTATTTAATACATTTAATACATTAAAGACATTTTAGGTAAATTTTAGGTGAAAAAATCTTCAACACTTTTTTGATACAGAGTAAAAAAAATCTGTTAACATTCATCAACTTTCACCCGAATTACTTTGAACAAACCTTGTCGTTCTGATATTATTAACAGGATAACCATAGAAACGAGAGTGCATAAAATGAAAGAAAACATCATTGAAATGAGTCATATTTCTTTTCGATATACGGAAGAAAATCCAGATCTCGTTTTAGATAACATTAACTTAACCATTCAAAAAGGCGAATGGGTTACGCTTATTGGCCCAAATGGCTCAGGAAAATCGACATTAACGAAAGTTTTAAACGGCCTCGTCATGCCAAATGAAGGTCAAATAAAAATCGCTGGAATGGAAATGAATCCCGAAAACTTATGGACCGTCCGTAAAAAAATCGGAATGGTCTTTCAAAATCCCGAAAACCAATTCGTCGGCGCAACCGTTGAAGATGATGTCGCATTTGGCTTAGAAAACCTAGGGCTTCCTCGTGGTGAAATGAAAGTGCTCGTGCGTGATGCCTTAGAGCGAGTCAACATGTGGGACTTGGCAAATAGACAGCCTTCTACTTTATCCGGTGGGCAGAAACAACGCGCAGCGATTGCAGGTGTGATTGCTTCCCGTCCTGAAATTATTGTGTTAGATGAAGCGACGAGTATGCTAGACCCTCGTGCGCGCCAAGAATTTTTCGAGACGATGAAAGAAATCAAACAAGAAGATAACCTAACCATTATTTCCATTACCCATGATATAGAAGAAGCACTCGAAAGTGATCGTCTCCTCGTGATGGAAAAAGGAAAACTTGTGCACCAAGGGATACCAGAAGAAATTTTTGCTTATGGGGAAAAATTAGTGGAGATGGGACTAGAAGTACCTTTTTCCGAAACATTGAAAGCGTCCTTACTAAAAGAAGGTTTTTCTGTTCCAAAAGAATATCTTACAGAAGAAAGAATGATGGAGTGGCTATGGACATACAATTCCGAGAAGTAAGTTACACTTACGAAGCCGGTTCGCCGGTTCAACATACGGCTTTAAAAAATATAAACTTAACAATACAACCAAATAAAATAACAGCCATTATTGGCAAAACGGGTAGTGGAAAATCGACTCTTATTCAACATTTTAGCGCCCTATTGAAACCAACTGAAGGCGTGGTCCGTATGGGCTCACAAACAATCACAGCCAATACCAACGACTCTCAATTAAAAGCATTGCGTAAAAAAGTGGGCACGGTCTTTCAGTTTCCAGAAGCGCAATTGTTTGGCCAAACCGTCGTGGAAGATATTGCATTTGGTCCTCAAAACTACGGCTACAACGGAAAACAAGCTTTAGAAATCGCTAAAAAGACATTGGCGATGGTGCGTTTGGATGAATCCTTTTTAGATGTCTCTCCTTTTGATTTATCGGGTGGCCAACAAAGACGGATAGCCATTGCGGGTGTCTTAGCTTTAGAACCTGAAGTCCTCGTCTTAGACGAGCCAACTGCTGGCCTTGATCCAATGGGCCAAAAAGAAATGATGGATATGTTCGACCGCTTCAACAAAGAACTAGGGATGACAATTGTTTTGGTTACACATCGGATGGAACATGTCGCTGAATATGCCGATGATGTCATTGTACTTAATGGGGGAATGATTGCGAAACAAGGCACGCCACGAGAAATATTTGAAAATACGCCCTTACTTGAAGATAACTATTTAAACGTGCCCCAAGCCGTTCAATTTGCGCGCAGCTTAGAAGAGAAATACGGTTGGACTTTTAATGAAATGCCTTTAACTACAGACGATTTAGCACGTAAACTCAAACACCAACTTACGAAAACAAAGGAAGGTGCCGAATGAAACAACGCTTAATTCTCGGTCGCTTTATTCCTTATGACTCCTACGTGCATCGTCTCGATCCACGTTCAAAATTATTAGCAGCTGTTTTTTACATTATTATTTTATTTTTCGCAAACAACTGGATTACGTATTTCTTCCTATCCATTGTGGTCCTTATCGGGATTTACTTATCCAGAATCCCTATGACACATTTTATAAATGGCGTTAAACCCATGTTAAGCCTATTTATATTCACAGCTACTATCCAGATGTTATTTACACCTGGAACAACCACTTACTTCTCGATTTGGATTATTAACATTTCAAAAGAAGGGATTTTAAATGGGGTTTTCGTGTTTTTACGCTTCGCTTTAATTATCTTCATGTCGATTTTACTGACATTGACGACGGAAGCGCTGAGGCTAACGGATGCGATTGAATATTTCCTGACGCCTTTGAAAAAGATGAAGGTCCCCGTTCACGATTTGGCCCTGATGTTATCGATTGGGTTGCGTTTCGTCCCGACCTTAATGGATGAAGCCGAAAAAATCATGTTGGCTCAAAGAGCTCGAGGGATGGACTTCACGGAAGGTACTTTTACCCAAAAGGTTCGTAATCTGGTACCACTACTTGTTCCATTATTTAACCGTTCTTTTGATCGCGCGATTGATTTAGCAACCGCGATGGAAGCTAGAGATTACCAAGGTGGCGAAGGGCGTTCGAAATACCGCGAACTGAAATGGACCATACACGACTCAATTGTCATACTGAGTTTTATTGGCTTTTTAATTATCGTGTTAGCTTTAAGAAAATAAATTTTTAGT
>CAZUZA010000007.1:10589-39270 GCA_964624875.1 uncultured Carnobacteriaceae bacterium
GAGTTTTATTGGCTTTTTAATTATCGTGTTAGCTTTAAGAAAATAAATTTTTAGTAAAAACAAAAAGGCCGGAAAAGCTCCCGGCCTTTTTTATTTTTAGATTCTAGTCTTGATTGTCTACTTCAATCGTGTCTGTATTTCCTTCTTCTGCTGCATCAACTAATTGTTGTGCGTAGTCTTGAAATTTCTCAGATGTTGATGTAGCACCTGTAACAACTTCTACTTCGGCCGGATCTTGTGCATCCACTAAGCCGTCTTCTAATGCCGGGATATAGTCTTGAGGACCTGTACCTGTAACATTTGTCATTGTTTCTTGATAATCCTCGTCTTCGATTTTGTTGCCACCATCTTCGTTGACACTACTCCAATTTGCGTCCGTAATTTCACCATCATCAACGACGATTGATAAGGACTCTTTCCAACCTGTTTCACCGAAATTTACATCCTCAATTGTGTACGTACCATCTTGTAAGCCACCGTCTGTCGTATCTGTTGTGTCATCTGTACCACAAGCCGTTAATAATAAAGCTGATGATAGCGTAATTGTTGCTAGCAGTTTCTTCATCATCATATCCCCTTTTTTTATAAGTTTATAAATTATATAAAAATTTTAACAAATCTCTACTGATTAATCCAAGTATATTCCTCATTTGTTAATGAAAAATTATCTGTCAGACCATCTGTCGTATAGATATCCGAATCTTTCGTAATAAAGACTCCTTCAACATTCTCCAAGCTATTCACGTATTCTAAGCCCGCTTCTAAGCCAAAACCAAAAGCTACCGTCGACAACGCATCACCGTCAATAGATTCTTCTGAAATAATGGTTACACTCGCTAAGTTGTTATCAAATGGATAACCTGTCTCTGGGCTCATTAAGTGGTGGTAAATTTCACCATCTTGTTCAATGTATCTTTCATAAACTCCTGATGTGACAATGGATTGATTTTTTAAGTTTATCGCCGCAACATAAGAACCGCGACTGTCAACTGGATCTTGAACACCTACGTTAAAGCCACCTGTATCACGTGTCGGTGAGTCACCCATTACGACGACGTTCCCACCTAAGTCGATAATAGCTGTTGTAACATCATTTTCAATAAATAACTTTTTAACTTCATCCGCAATATAGCCCTTAGCAATTGCTCCTAAATCGATTTTCATACCTTCTTCTGTTAGAAAAACGGTTAAGGCTTCGCTATCTAACTCAACTTTTGAATCATCGACTAATGGTAGGACCTCTTTAATTTCTTCAAGTTCTGGAACTCTGGCATCATCAAAACCAATGCGCCATAAATCTGTAACAGGTCCAATTGTGTAATCAAAGCCATCCTTATGAACAGCGCTATATTCATCAGCCTTTTCAACTAATGGAAAGACATCTGCTGAAAGAGTAATAGGTTCTTGACCTGACGCTTCATTCACTGCATCAATTTCTGAACCAGGATCATTCGTGGTTACTTTATCTGCAAGCTCTTTAACACGTGCAAAAGCTTTATCTAAAACATCTGCTTTACCTTCATCATAAATTCTTAATGAGACGTATGTCCCCATTAGAAATTCCGATTGATCATACGGTGTTTCTAAAATTGTTGCTTCTTCTGAACCACAAGCGGTCAACAAAAGAAAGAACGCACTAAATATTACACCAAGTTTTATTGGTTTTTTTAACAATTGACTGAACATATCGTTACTCCTCACATAAGTTTACATAAGAAAACAGGTAGGAAAGTCCTACCTGTTTTTTAGAATATACTATTTATAGTGGATTATCAACTAATGATTATTCTTCTACGTTATCCACTTCAATTGTATCTGTATTACCTTCTTCAGCTGCTTCAACTAATTGTTTTGCGTACTCTCGGAATTTTTCAGCTGTTCCTGTTGCACCAGTAATAACTTCTACTTCTGCAGGATCTTGTGCATCCACTAATGCATTTTCTAGCTCAGGAATAAAATCTTGAGGACCCAAACCACTAACGTTTGTCATTGTCTCTTGGTATTCCTCGTCTTCGATTTTGTTTTCGCCTTCTTCGTTTACACTTGACCAAGTTGCGTCTGTGATTTCGCCACCGTCAACAACAATTTCAAGTCCTTCTTTCCAGCCAGTACCGCCGAAGTTTAGTTCTTCAAGACTGTATGTACCATCTTGTAAACCTTCTTCAGTTGTAGCTGCTCCATCTGCTCCACATCCTGTTAATAATAAAGCTGTAGATAATGTTAAACCTGCTAATAATTTTTTCATCGTATATATCCCCTTTTTTTAGTTCTTTTTCAGCCGTTGTTCTTAAGTTCACAACTGCTCATCTATTTTATTACACTGACATAATAACATTTACACTTTTATAAATCAATATTTTTTGTAAACTTTATATTTATTTCACAAGCTTTTCCGTGTATTGCTCATTTCCTCACTTATAATCCCTAATACCATCGAAAAAAAGATCGACATTTATAAATAATGTCGATCTTCTTCTAATCTTTTATGTCATTAATTATTACTTCATTTCAGCTGCGATTTGACGATTGATCTCTGCTCTTTTTTCTAATAACCACTCAGCTTGTTGTGGGTACGTTTCAAACGTTAGTGTTTTTGCTAAATCTCCTTCAATAATTTCCATTACAGCTTCTTTTCCAATTAAGCTTTCTAGTAATTGTAAAGCTCGCATGTCTTGTAGCGCGTCATAGAAAACTTCCATTCGAATCGATTCAATCGGCTCTTTCGCTCCTGGATATACGATAAAAGCGTCTCCTGATGGGAAGCCATAACCTGCATCGGTATTTTTAAAGGGATCGATTGATTTCTTCGATAATTGTGAGAACCAGAAATTATAGCCCCATTGTAAAAAGCCTTTAATGTTGTATTTATATAATTGTAAGCCAATGATACGGTTTCTTGCAGACGGAAACGCAAAGAAACGGTTCGCGACATCTTGGTACTGTGCACAACAATAATACGTCCAAAGATCAGGTACTTCATTCTCTAAAAATGGTTGGATATGATTTGTTGCGGGTATCGGCTTTTTAACCAAACCATTTTCATAAAATGCATAATCCGATAGTGCATCGATTATTGGTAGTTCACCTAAATACTCTGACATCAAGTCTCGTGCATGTTTATATGAAGCCATATGCTCAAGATTCGGTTCGTCCGAAACATGTAAGTAGACTTTAGCTTCTAATTTATTCGCATAAATATAGTCTTTTAATTTTGGTAAAAATGAAGATAAGAATGTAATGTATTCTTCACTATCCGCATCGGTTTCCCAACCAAATAACTTGGTCTTCTCTCCATTTTCTTCAACGATAATTTTTGGTGCGTGATAGGCACCCCATTGTGTAAATAAATGAGAAAATTCAAAATACTCTAACCCATTTTCTAAACACATTTCAATCCAGCGTGTGAGTTTGTCAAAGTTAAAGGAATACGTATCCTGCTCTTTTTTGACTTCTACTAATTGAACCGTTGATCGTTCGCCACCGACTTCTGTATCTAATGGAGGTGTAAACAATGGTGTTAACAACATATTAATTCCATGTTCAACGGCTGTTTTCACATATTTCTCAACCCAATACCAATAGTCTTCACTGAAGGCTTCGACATTATATTGGTCCATGATCCCATCTGTGTGGAACCACTGCGTATGAATCAGAGATTGCTTTGGTAATTGAATAGGTAAAACTTCTAATACAAATGTCTCTTTCGCCAATTCTTTCCCTTTAGCATCTTCCAATACTATACCAATTGGATACGTTCCTGCTTTAACCTCTTCTGTTAAATGAACCGTTATCCAAAGCGAGCGCCATTGGTTTGAAAAGACAGTCACGCCTTCTTCATATAATGGATACAAAGGATCTGGAAATAGACCTGGTGTATTTCTTAAAACATTGTCATCATGATCATGGTAAATCGGAAATTCTGATGGCACAAGACCAACTGAACGCACCTCTACTGCTTCTTCTATTTCAGAGTTTAGCTTGATTTGAACGTTCTTTATTAAAGGTCCTGTTGTCGTAAAAGCTACTTGGAAGCTATAAACTTCGTTATTTAAAGCCGTCCCTTTGTTATATGTGTCTGCTTTTAAGGGCTCATCTGCAAAGACTTTTTCAAGTGAGCTAATTAGTTTTGTTTCTACCGTAATATTTTTTGGGGTCACTATGTGGGTTCCTCTTCTTTTGACTGTTTTTTATACGATAATGTGGGTTTTATTTCTTGGCCTACGATTAATACTTGTCCATCTGTAAAGCCCTCTTCTCTATCTTTTAATTCTTCAATCAATTGTTGTCGTCTGCTTTCGATTTGCTTTTGATAATCGGCATCATTGATTAAATTTACTTTCTCTTCGGGATCTTTTTCTAGGTTGAAATATTGTTCGACTCCTGTTTGTGAATACCAGATATATTTATCGTGATTGGTTGTAATCGAATGGTATGATTCTTTGCCGTAGTAGTGTTCCCCATGAATATACTCGCGCCAATCTATTGGTGCCTCTTTTAATAAGGATAAGACACTTTTTCCTTCTACCGTTTCTGGTATTGGAAGACCGGCTGCATCAAGCAGTGTCGGCATGACATCTTTTAGCTCTATCGTCGCTTCATTTCTTGTATTCTTTTTCAAATGCAATACGTTTCCTGGATCGGCTAAAATAAATGGAATATGTGAGCTGCCTTCATAGGGAAAGGATTTACGGAATAAGTGATGGTCACCCATTAATTCCCCATGATCGGACACAAACAGCATTACCGTATTATTGTATTCCCCATATTCTATTAGCGATTGCATAAAGCGGCCAATTTGATGGTCAATATGTGTAATCAAGCCATAGTAAGCTGCTTGTGCTCGTTTGAGTCGCTGTTTCGGTACGACTCCTCTATCAGTGATGGGGTTGAATCCTTTTAGCTCCTCATCCTCTGTATCGACCCAGTCACCTATTGGTGGTTCTGGCATGTCGAGGTCCTTATACATATCATAGTAATACTGTGGTGGGTCTAGTGGCGAATGTGGTCGCACGAAAGACATTTTCAAAAAGAAAGGTTTGCTTGGATCTCTTCTTCGCAAAAAGTCAATGGATTGTGTGACGGTCCAATTTGTTGGATGCCATTCTTCTTTTAAGTGCCATGGCCTTGAGACAGTGGAGGCATTACAGTCAAGGCCTAGATCGAGTAGGTCGACTTGGCTGCCAGCTCTTTCTCTTAACCATGGTAAGTAATCATCTGTTTCATCGAAAGATTCAGCCATATGGCTTTCTTTTTTCATGCGATTATAGTGTAAATACCCGTCATGTAATACAACGTTATGGAAGCCGGCTAAATTTCTAGCAGGATACACGTGCATTTTTCCGACTGCTTGTGTGTGATAGCCACCTTTTGTAAATTCATGGGCAATCGTTCGTTTATAGTCGAATGGTACGCGTTCTTCGTAGCCTACTTTTCCAGTAGCGTTTTGCGACATACCTGTTAAGACCGTTGCTCTAGCTGGTACACAAGTAGGGGTTGCGGAATAAGCGTTTTCAAAAAGAACGCCATCACGTGCTAGTTGGTCTAAGTTAGGGGTATCGACTACAGGATGGTTTAAGATACTTAAACAGTCGTAGCGCATTTGATCGACCATTATTAAAAGGACGTTTGGTTTCATTCATCTGCTCCTTTTTAGATTTGATTCAATTCTTCCTCTATTGTCTAACATCTGCGAAAATAATCAATTTATTTCTCGCGTTTTCTTTCATTTCATAAAAAAAGAACGCCTCAGCTAGGAGGCGTTCCATTTCATTAAGCATTTAGTTTGTTGGTTCGATTGTTTAAATAAATGAGTATGATGATGTTTATAATATTGATCATCAAAGCACCAAAAAAGGCTGGTAAGTACGAACCGGTGAAGTCATAGATAAATCCGACTATTGATAAAGAGATGGCTCCCCCTAAACTGGTTGAGAATGCTAGGATTGGGTACAAATGGATAAAGCGATATTGGCCAAAAAATTCTTTGGTCAATAAAGTGACGCTGACGGAAGGTATCGCATAGACTGCTCCAAATAAAAAAGCAGCTAAATATAAGACTGGGACGGCATTAGTTACTAAGAAGATGGCACTTGCTAGGCCAACTAGGAATAATATACCAGCTGAACTTTTAACTGTTCCAATGGCATCACTTATATAGCCGAGTCCTAATTTAAAACCGATACTACTCATCATAGCGATTGCTAACATATTGGCACCGACGTTTTCACTTAAGTCTAAGGTCTCAGCGAAGCCTGGTAAGTGTTGGGTAACCCCAATTAACATTGTCTGTAGTAACGCAAAGATAAAGAGTAAGCCAAACAGGCCACCTGTTACATCACGATCCTCTTCACGTCCGATGACTTCTCTTGAACCTACTTGATTATTTTCTGGCTCTTCAACATAACCATACGGCAAGTAGCCACTGTCTCTTGGGTCCAATGAATATGGAATAAGGATTGCTGGAAGGGCAAACAAAATAATGAATAGTCCCATAATCCGATAAGATTGTTGCCAACCGAGTGATTGGATTAAAGATGTGAATAATGGTGAGAAAAAAGCGCCCGTAATACTACTGAAACTTAACACAATACTGGTTACTAAGCCGTGTTTTTCTTTAAACCATTCATTAATAACGAGCGTTAACGGCACCCAGGCTAACATCCCGGTACCTACACCTCGAAGTGTTCCTAAAACGTTAAACAACCAGATTTGGTCTGTCCAACCTAAGAAATAGTTCGATACGCCAGCTAATAAGGCGCCCATTAGAATCACTTTTTTGTAGGAAAAGCGTTTGATTAAAACAGGTGCATATAGCGACATGATTGCCTTCATTAACATGGTCATGGTGTTATGTACAGATACCGTTCCTCGATAAACATTTAAATCGTCAGCGATTGGTTGAATAAAAACGCCATTCGTCATTACGGGTAGACCGACCCCACTGATAGCTAAGCCACAAAGTGTGAGCACGACAAGCCAGTGCATACGGCTTTTATTTTGCACATATATTCTCCTAACTCCAAATAATTTACAATTTCCATCCTTATTATACCTACCTCATCCAAAAAATGTAAGACGTTCTCTTATTTAAGTTGTAGCAATTTTTTGGTCAAATAAACAAAGTCATTAGCCGTATCGATTTTTTGCGCCCCAAAAAAAATAAAAAAAACAGACACTCTATCGCTAGAATATCTGATTCTTTCTATTCTTAAGTTATAGCATCGATCTCTGAATTGGGTTCAACATCCGGATTGTCTGATTGTATTTCTACAAGAAGCCGGTGTGGTAAGCAGACAATAGTCTCGCCTACCTTAGTGATTTCACCCTGACGGACACAGAGTTGATCGGGGCAGCTGGCTTCAGTCATATAGACTTTTGTGCCTTCGCGAACGATTGTGTTAGTGTGTCCGTGGCTATCTTCGTAGACGTAAGTTTCTCGTTCGCCATCGTCTTTGAGTGCGATTTGATGAACAACTTCTCCGTCTGCCGAGATGACTGCCGTGAAATCATCATTGCCGGCCGTTGACTGATTATAAGAAAAAATGACGACAGGAAGAAAAGATAAAACGATTAGCAAGACGAGCAGTACAATATCTCCGGCCTTCATCATGTTTAGTAATCTCTTCATGTCATCACCTTTTTGATTTTATTTATTCTATTCGTTTACAGCTTCTAAAATGAAGTCTACTGCGTCGATAATTGCTTGTGAAGAAACGGTTACGCCTGAAACAACTTCAACATCTGTTGAGTTTGCTTCAACGATTGCTGCTGGGACGTCTGCTAATGCAGGGTCTGCTAAGCCTTCTGTTTCTTCGTGTTCTGTTACTTCAACACTTGATACAGTGCCATCTGTTAATTCAACTACAACTGTCAGTGGACCGTTGTGTCCATCTACTGTAACTTGATATGCTGTTGCGCCAGCTAATAATGCTTCGTCAACTGCTGCCATAATTGCGTTTGACGTCACTGTAGCGCCTGATATAACTTCAACGTCTGTTGAATTGTTTTCAATGATTGCTGCTGGGACGTCTGTTAGAGCTGGGTCTGCTAAACCTTCTGTTTCAGTTTGCTCTGTTACAACAACTCCTGCGATAACACCCTCAGTAACAGTTACTTCTACTGATACAGGGCCTTGTGCACCGTCTACTGTTGCTTCATAAACGCCATCTTCATAAGCTGCTGCTTTCACTTTCGGACCCATGCCTAAAGCTTTTTCAACTGCGCTGATGATTGCTTCTGAAGTTACTGTAGCTCCTGATACAACATCTACATCTGTCGCGTTACGTGCAACAATTGCTGCTGTAACATCTTCAAGCGCTGGATCTGCTAAACCTTCTGTTTCTTCGTGTTCTGTTACTTCTACTGCTGTAATAACATTTCCTTCAACTGTAACAACGACAGTTAGTGGACCGTTATGTCCATCTACTGTAGCTTCGTAAGTTCCATCAGGATATTGAGCGTCTGATGCTTCAATTTCTTCTGCTGCATCTTCTTCGTCTTCTTCATCACCTGCTGGATCAACAGCTACGCTACCTTCACCTGGTTCGCCATTTAATGCGTCGTTAACAGCTGCTTTAATACCGTCTGATGTGAATGTTGCTCCTGAAACAACTTCTACTTCTGTTGAGTTGTTTGCAACGATGTCTGCTGGTATGCCTTCGATTGCTGGATCTGAAATACCTTCAGATTCTGAATGGCTTAATACAGCAACGTTTGTGATTTCTCCGCCTTCAACTGTTACTTCTACTTCGATAGGTCCGTTAAAACCAGTTCCTGAACCAGTATATACGCCATCTTCTAATGAAGAGGTATCCACTGTGTCTCCGCCGAATGACGTTAAACCAACACTATCCGTGAATAGAAACACGACAACTAGCATTGTGAATAATGATGCTGCTAAAATTTTCAAGGTAAAACCTGTTTTCTTGCCCATTTTTTACATCCTTTCTCGAGAAATTTTGAATTAGAATCCAAAGTCATCAATATGTCTTTGACCATATGGTACGTTTCCGTAGTCTAAAATACGTTTTGTTGCGTTAATCATTAACTCTGGACCACAAACAAAGAAGTGTCCATTGATATAGTTATCTGCGCCAACTTCAGCTAAGTACTCAGGTGAGATAAAGCCGAATGGGTATCCTTCAACTTCTTCGTTAGAGAAAATAATGTGTACATGGAAGTTAGGGTTTGCTTTTTTCATTTCTTCTAATTCTTCTAACATGAATAAATCTTCTTCATAAGATAAGCCCCACACTAAATGAATTTCACGTTGTGAACCAATTTCGTGTGCGTGTCGAGCGATACTTAACATCGGTGTTAATCCAATTCCACCTGCAAGAAGTGTGAACGGTACACTTTCATCTAAATCTTGAATTTCTTGTGGATACATATCTCCGTGTGGACCTTCTAATGTTGCGATGTTTCCAACGTCAACGTTCTTAAGTGAATCTGTCCAGTCTCCTGCATCTTTAATCATAAACTCAATTGTGTTGTTGTATCGATTTGTAATCGCACTTGATGTTGAGAATGGGTGACCTTCTCTTGAAATGTCGCCATCTTTGAAGTAAATCCAGTAGTATTCACCAGGATTGTACTCAGGGATTTTACCGTCAACTGGTTCAAATTCAAGAACCCAGATTGAAGGTGTTCCACGGTAGTGTTTTGTTAATTTGTATTTAGGTAGCATTTGAACTTTGATCTTCCAAACAGCGTAGTAACCTAAAACGTAAACTGTATAAGCTGTTAATAAAACCATAAATGGTAAGTTATTTACTAAGAATGGTAAGTTGTATAAGTGGAAATAAACAAAAATAACCGAAACAATTGCTAAACGGTGTAACCATAAACTTAATTCACGAGGGTTCGCTTCTTTAAATTTACGTAATTTAGGGTTTGTGTTAACAAACATTCCTGATAACGAGAAAATTCCTGTATACATAACAAATAGTAGAGCGATAACAGCTACCCAACCTGTTTGCGATACAAGTGACATATCTGTTACCCACTGTAATCCATTCCATTGAATGATAACGTGGAATAAGACTAAGATTGAAAGTGCCACTGACATAACCCCGTGTACTTCAAACATTTGTGGCATTCCAAAGTGTTTTTCAATAAAACGTGGGCGTGATCCGATAAACGTAACAGTTAACATCATTGTGTACGCAAGTAAACCGGATGAATAAGAAATTAACGACCCTACATTAATTGTATTCATTTGTAATAACATTGTCGCTAATAGTGTAGCGAAAGTAACTAAAGAGATGACTGGAAATAGCCAATCAGCCCAAAACTGCTTATTCTTCATTGTTCTATCTTCTCCTTTTCTTTCCTATAATTGTGTCTACCATTCATATGACAAACTCAATTAACATATTAAATAACCTTTATAATGATTGCAATACTTTGTGAAAGATTTTTTAAGTTATCTTTCACGATTAATTATAATGTCCTGTGCGATAGAACACACCACCTCATCATTTTGTCTTTCTATAATCGTTTCCAGCTTATTATTCGTGCAGTAAGTTCGCTTCATACCATTGCCTTGAAAGTGAGTCTTTCTTTGCTTCATCACTTTGCATCTTCTTAATGGTTGCTATATTCTTCATCATAAAATTGCCCGCCACACCGACGACCACTCCTGCAAGAATTCCTGCAAAGGATAAGACTGGCAGATAAAGCATCACACTAAAAGATTGAGCGATTAAACTAGCCACAGCTAACTGTCCTACGTTAAATAGGATCCCGCCAGTTGCACTAATCCCTATGTAACTCACCCGTTTAGGCCCTAGCTTACGAACGATTACCATACCGATAAAACTTAAATAAGAACCTGCAAAACTATATAAAAAGGTTGAGAGTGTCCCACCCAATAATGTCGAAAGAAGTAAGCGCATTGTTACTACTTTAAAGCTATCTTTCGTAGATAATGTAAAAATGGCTACCAATGTAATCATATTTGACAACCCTAATTTTGCTCCCGGTGCAAAAGCAAATAAATTAGGAATTAGACGTTCTAACATCGCAATAACGGTCGCTTGCGCAGCCAATAAAGCAATATATACTGATTTTTGCGTTTTAGTCATAACCAAAACCTATCTTTCTTTATATTAGAGTTTTTGCACTATTGCTTATTATAGAGAATAAACTTATAAAACTCAAAGTCTTTTCCTCTCATAAACCCTTAATCCACAAGGAATATAGCGATTCCAAAAGTTTGTGAAATTGTAAACCTTGTTACAATAACTTTCACGAACACTTTTCACAAGGATGGTTTTAATTTCAAAAAGTGGTACTTTTATTGTTTTTAAAAGTGTTATACTATTTTGGTTGAATCACACATTTTTAAACACGTATATCTTAGGAGGTTTTGCATGTTCCACGTTCTTATTAATGACGTTTTAAGTACGCCTGCCATTTTAATTGGTATCTTTGTGTTGCTTGGGAATCTATTGTTACAAAATTCACCCACAAAAACCATTTCAGGAACACTAAAAACGATTATAGGCTTTTCACTACTCACATTAGGTGCAGAGATTGCTGGTGACACCTTAAATAGCTTTAGCGTCATGTTTACAGAAGCATTCGGACTCCAAGCTTCCGTTATGAATACCGACGCTTACGGGGCGCTTTTAAACGAACGCTATAGTTCAGCCACCATCATTATGATGATCGCTATGATTCTAAATCTCGTCATCGCAAAATTCACACGCTTCAAACATATTTACTTATCAGGCCACTTGGTTTTATATCTATCCGGGATGCTCGCTATGATTTTAAACGATTTCCATCCGCTGATTGCAGTCGGCCTTGGTTCGATTCTGCTCGCCCTGTACATGTCCCTCTCGCCACACATGCTGCAAAAATATACACAAGACATTCTCGGGTCAGACGATTTTGGCATTGGGAATACGGGGAGTCTGTATTTTCTATTTGCGGCCAAGCTTGGTGAAATGATTGGCGATAAGAGTAAGTCGACGGAAGATATTAACGTCCCTCAGTCATTCGATTTTCTACAAGACTCAGCTGTTTCGATGTCGTTAACGATGTCTACCTTATTTATTATCGTTAGCTTGTTTACTGGAAAAACATTTATTGAGACGAACTTGAGTAATGGCCAAAATTATTTATTCTACTCGTTTATGCAAGGGATTATCTTTGCGGCAGGGATTCATGTCTTGGTGACGGGTATCCATATGGCAACGAATGAGTTAGTACCCGCATTTCGAGGCATTGCAGATAAGTTAATTAATGGGGCGACACCAAGTTTGGATGCGCCAATTATGTTATCTTACTCACCAAATGCCATGATTATCGGTTTCTTATCGAGTTTAACAGGTGGGGTGATCGGTATGTTTTTAATGACACTAACGAGTCTACCCGTTATTATCCCAGGGATGATGCAACATTTTTTCTTAGGTGGTGTCAGTGCAACGTATGCAAATAGTACAGGTGGTCGTAAAGCAGCCTTTATTGCCCCATTCATTATCGGGCTGTCAATGGCGTTCTTGCCTTCGTTATTTATTGCTTTCGTTGGTGGAGATATAAGTGATACGGTCGTCTTCGGGGACTCAGACTTTACCATTTTAGGTCTTTTATTAGAAGCCTTTTTCGGACTCTTCAAATAGGTGTTTTCTTTTTGTTCATTTATTAAAAAAGGTATAGCTTTTTTCCATTCTACATGGTATTTTATTTATGCAAAATTTTATTTTGTATATCTTCTTCGTAGAGAAGGGAATGGATAAATATGATCAGAGAATTAATGTACCACGATGCAGAACAGATTTTAGCACTAAATATTATGACAGAAATGGGATGTAGCGACCTTGAAACAACAACTGCTACCCTGTATCGCCTTCTTCAAAAAATTGAAGAACATCATATTTTAGGCTATGAAATGGACGGCAAACTCGTGGGCTATATTCATGCACAAGTTTATGAAATGCTATATAGTCCCAACGTTCTCCTAAATGTCATAGCTGTTGCCATTCATGAAGATTATCAAGGAAACGGTATTGGAAAAAAACTAATACAAGCGATTGAAGATCGAGCGGTAGAATTGGGTTTTGACGGTATTCGAATCAATTCAGGTAATAATCGTGAAAAAGCACATGGGTTTTATGAACGTCTAGGTTATGTCTCCAACCGAGACCAGAAGCGCTTTATAAAAATATTTAATCATGTAACGGAAAAAGTACCCGTTATGTAGCAAAAAACTCCAACCATTTTTGGCTGGAGTTTTTAATTTTCATACAGACGAAAAAAGACCCAGTACGTGTTGTATACTAGGCCTCTGTTTATTACTCTACGATGTCGATCATGATGTATAGATCCATTTGGTTGTATTCTTCTTCTCGGGATAGCGCGTCGACGACGAGTTTTAAGCGTACATTGTCGTTTTCTGTTTCGAAAGTAGCTTCAGCTTCATCAATCTCTTTTTCGATATATTCTGTTGCTAGCGCTTCACCCAGTATTTCATCGAATATTTCTTTGGTTGAATAGCGGATGAGCTCGCTACCTTCAGCATCTTTAATGACGATTGAATAGTAGCCATTCTCAACTTCGCGTTCATATGTGAACATGGATTGATCTACAACAAATTGAATCGGATTCCCTATTTCAGGTTCTTCATCTTCATGGTAATACAAGTTTTGTTGGAACATCACATCATAGCCGGCAACCTTATAGATGTATGGCCCTTCGCGTTGGAAATACACATAATGTCCCTGTTGACCTTCTGGTGTCGTATCATTGACCGTATAGGTTGTCGGGAAACCAAATGTCTCTTGGAAATCGCGATACGGTTCGTAACCTTCTGGTAAAAAGCTAATCTCGTCTTCGTAACCCATATTTCTCAGATAATTCATCGTGTTGGTGATAACAACACGATCTTCCATTGATGCCTCTGGATTCGGTACAACAGTTCCATCACTTATCATATTATTCTCTACTAAAATAGTTTCTAGTTTATTGATTTGATTGTGCTTACTGACCGTAAAGGCGTCGACTGGCGGCACGATTGAAATGGTCGCTAGTACTAATAGAACAGCTGCTATATAACCATGCTGTTTTGGCTTCATAAAGCTAAAAATGAAACCAGCAATTGTTGCGAAAATTCCAAAGAGAATCACGTAGTATCGCCCATGAGTAATGCCCATTTCTCGGATTTTTAAGATTGAGGCAATCGTTTGGAAAACGACGACGGGAATCAGTATCTTCGGAAACACATTTCTAAAGATGACCGTAAAGCGATTCTCAATATTGTAAGAAAGCGTGAGAACAATAATCCCGATTACCGCAAAGGACACTAATAAGGGTTCGAGTAAGTTATTTGTCCAAAAGTCTCCTGTGATATTTAATAGTACATATAATATTAAAATGGTTGTATAAATAGCGAGTAACGGAATAATAATATAGGAAATTAGCACTTCTAAAAAGCGTGGCACATTGAATTGCTCTCTCATTTCATCATTTACTTGTGCTTGACTTATCGCTGCATCTTCTTTTAAAGCCGCATAATTTGGTGTCATCGACAAGAAATAGATTGGCGCAAAAAGAGCCACTATCAGATTGAAGATATGCAATAATACCGTGTAGCTCACTGTAAATAGTAAAGAGTTAATGGCACTATAAATCGCTCCAAACCCTAGGAATAGAACGACAGAGAATATGCTCGATGTAAAGAATGCTTTCACAACGGACAAGAAACTGCGATGAAACGTTACGAATTCATTCTTAATCGATGGAATCCAAATAAAAGCATTCAAGAGTGCAAATAGCGCAACCCCTGTTTTGACAGTGAGATTGGTATCATACTGCAAACGTGGACCCACCACGAAATAGTAAGCGGCTGTTAAGACAACGGCAACTCCCATTAATATATAACGTGTATTCTCAGTTTTAGAAAAGCGTTCATGAATCGTCTGCCCCACAATACTTAGCATTGCACCTACGACGAGTGTAAATATCAAGCGTGCATAGTCTTGGTCCACATCCTCAATCATGGTCGCATTTAAGCCAGCTACTCCTAATAGGAAAAGTACCGTTAACGGATAACGACTGATCGAGTGCCCCATTCCTTTAAAGGCCTTCTCAAAAGATTCTTTAAACTTCATCATTGCCACCTCTTTCAATGTTCTTACTTTGTTTATTTCATTTTTACCTTTTAAATCCTTCTTCTACTTAAATTATACACCTAATGGGTCAAAACAAGATAGTTTTATACATGTGCAAAAAAAAGGATACTTGCTTCTGCTCGCAAATACCCTACTCTCGCTTATTCTGCTTTTAGCTCCCAGACAAAGGTCACGCTATCGCTGACATCGATGTCTCCTGGAGTGATATGTGGTTCGATTTTAGCAGCCATCATTCTTGGCGCTGAGTCGTACAATTCATATTGGGTTTCAGATTGCAGGTGCAATTCGCTCCAGCTATAGTCAATTCGCAAAATATCACCCAACTTCATGCCTGCTGCATCCGCTAAAACTTGTGCATTTCGGCGTGCCTTCTTCGTCGCATCCAGCAACACCAATTCTTTCACAGCGTCTTGATCGGCAATCGTAAAATAAATATCCAACTTCGGCTGAATAGCCGTTTCCGCGATACCTGACAATACTTGCGACAAGCGCGCAAAATCAATCGGGAACTCTAATTGAAATCGTTGCACGCATGAATAGCCAACAAATTCTTGTTTATACTCATTATGGGCATCATTGTAATTGCGGTATTTCGTATCCACTTGAAAAGAGGTTGTCTTCAAATCCTTTTCACCAAAATCATTCGCCAAAATAAGTTCTTGTAAATCATGACTAGCAGCTGATGCCACTTCCAGGGTTTCATCATAGCGATAGCGAACGGTCTCAACGCGAATGTTGAGTCCAATAACATCAGGTGCCACACTTGCTATACCAGCACCCGTCACAGTGATTTTTCGTTCCATCTTTTTCCCTCACTTTATAATAGACGTAATCGTTTGCGATAGAAAATACGTAATACCTTCAACAAAATCTGCTTCTCATCTTGCGTCAAATTCGTAAATTCCCGAATAATGCGTGGAATTTTCTCTAAATTATAATTTCGGTCACCAATAATATAATCATCTTCACTATCCCCGATAATTGAAAACAGCGCCTCTGAAAAATGTTCGCGCTCCTCAAGTGACAACTCATCCAGCAAATCATCCATAATGATCTCAATTTGCTTCGCACTCTCCGTCAACTCACTCGGAATAAACTGATTGCCCTTCACTTCCCACGTAAACACATCATGCTGCCTCGAGTCACTGCCTTGACTATAAACAACAATCGACTCTTCCAACTTATACAACATCAAGCCCACAATACTATCCTGTGGCACAAAACTATAAATTTTATCCTTGATATTCTGATAGCGCGCATCCTCCAAAATCGAACGCATAAAACCTGGACTATCAAAACTATAGACCTTATCCAAATAAGGCTGAAATGCATCCTCCACATAAATCGCAGCAAATACGGCTAGATTGCCACCCTTCGAATGCCCTCCAATCGCCACACGCTGAGGATAACGCTCAAAAAAATTATTCAAATATTCCACAGCCCGCTCCTGCGACGGCACCATCGGCAAGTAACTCATCTGCAAGTCCTCTTTCCAACCCAAACTCCGTAAGTCCGTCCCCTCAAAAGCCACAAACAAAGGCTCATCCCCTCGGTGAAATGCCGTCACACCGAATTGAGACTCATCTTCAGCTGAGATACGTTGAATATCCTCAGCAATCCGTACATCTCTAAACCGTTTGGATTCACCAGCAAGCGTAAGTGCTTCATAAGCCATTTTATGATGGAGATAGCCCGTCGGCATAAATACACGGCGATCAGCTTCTTTCCAATGGTTAGCCGCTTCATGAATCGTCAATTTGCCTGCTTTTAATAAATCTGGTGCCAATAAATTGTAATTAATATAAGAAAACTCAGAAAGTAGCAACGCATCAATTTCATTCAGAGGATCTTGCTCAAACGTCAAATCCCCACGCCAATAAAGATAATCTAGCACATCGCTCATTCATTCGCCTCCTAGCTTTTCTGTTTACTTCGGAGCTACAAAGATTCCCACGATATCGGAACCAGAGTGCGCTCCAATCACACTTGTCAGTAAATGTATATTTATCTCTTGATTTGGATATCTTTTTTGTAATTCATTCCGTAGCTCTTCTGCTTCAGCCGGCATCTTCCCATGCGCGACATCTAAACAAAACGGATAGTCCAATGTAGCCGTGTATTCTTCGACCAAATCGAGCAGTCGGTTGTTCGCTCGTTTCGAAGTTCGCACCTTTTCGATCACATCTAAACCTTTTGTCTCAGAAGCTTTAATCGATAAAATCGGTTTGACTTTTGCGATTTTCGCGACCGTGCCCACAACGGACGGGACGCGCCCACTTTCAACAAGCACATCCATTGAATGAACGGCTGCAAAAGCAATCGACTTGTGTCTTAATTGATCCAAATGCTGCGTAATTTCAGCAATGTTTTTGCCTTCATCCACCAAACGCTTCGCTTCAAAGACTAAATAAGCTGCTGGTATCGAAACAAGTTGCGTGTCGTAAACCGTGACATTTAAATCCGTTGCATCTCTTGCGAGCAATTCTAAAGACTGAACCGCTCCCGACAGATTCGATCCTAAATGGATACTCAGTATTTCATCATACGCTTTGCTTAATTCTTGGTACAAGGCTAAAGCATCCCCCATCGTTGGTTGTGATGTTTTCGGAACACTCTTTGCTACGGCCATTTTCTCATAGAATTCTTCATTCGTAATATCAATACCATCTTTATATGTAACATTATCAATTATTATTTCAATCGGCAACACATAGATACCTAATTCTTTCGCTTGTTCAGGCGTCAGATTACAAGCTGTATCCGTTACTATCGCTATACTCATCAATTGTTCTCCTCTAGAATCATCTATTTTATGAACGCCCATTTATGTACAGGTGTTCATCTTTTATTTTACCATGTCCAAACAGACATTTTTAGCGATATCACTGGATAAAATTGTAAATAAAGTATGACATTTTCATGAAGATTACTCTTTCAGGTCGAAAAAAGCGCCTATTTCTTTGAATAGACGCTGCCTCTTACTATTTTCCGATTTCAAATGTATATTTATGCCCTTGACTCAAGCTATGGTAAAAACCTTCACCCTTATATAAGTGGAATACTTGAACGTTATTGCGATCGCTCTCTTCCGGATAAACACGCTCAACGTAAGGATTGTCTTTCAGAACTTCCTCCAAGCCTTCTTTCCCCACTTCACGTACCGTCCCCGTGATTCGAATCACTTGCACCAGATAACCCTCTTCGTTAAAGCCCGTAATCGCTACTTTTTGGTTCCCTTGCAACTGCTGGTAAAAGTTCGTCTTCGGATTCGTCATGAAAAAAACACCATTCTCATTCGCCACACCCATGTTAATATGGCGCGCATGTGGCTGACCATTTTCATCCACCGTCGAAACCACCGCAACCTTCATATCCTCCTGCAAAATTCGCATAATATCATTAACTTTCATCATTTCACTCCTTTTTGAATACCTGCATTGATTAAAATTAGTATACCAGAACTTTCGGTGAAATAGGAACGTAGAATGTAGGATACACTTGAAGTTCTTTTGATATAATGTAAGAAATAAACAGATTGTATAGCTTATGATGAGAGGATAAAGAAAAATGGCTTTTGATTTCAAAAAAGAGTTTAAAGAATTGTATCAACCAAAAACAGATCCGAATATTGTCGAGGTACCTAAAATGAATTATCTCGCTGTAAGGGGAAAAGGCAATCCAAATGACGAAGATGGCGCGTACCAACAATCGATTGCCCAACTCTACCCAATCGCCTATACATTGAGAATGAGCTACAAAGGTGAGTATAAAATAGAGGGTTATTTTGAATACGTTGTTCCTCCCTTAGAAGGCTTTTGGTGGATCGATGGTTTAAAAGGGATGGATGTTAATCGAAAAGATGAGCTGAACTTTGTTTCCTTAATTCGATTGCCAGACTTTGTGACAAAAAAAGACTTTGCTTGGGCGATTGAAGAAGCAACGAAAAAGAAGAAACAAGATTTTTCAATGGTTGAATTTTTGACCTACGATGAAGGTCTATGTGTGCAGTGTATGCATATTGGTGCATATGATGAGGAACCCGATACAACCAGACGCATGGAAATTTACGCAAAGGAAGCCGGCTATGAACTAGACATTTCAGATACTAGACACCATCACGAAATCTATATCAGTGATCCAAGAAGAACAGATAGCAGTAAACTCAAGACCGTGATTCGACATCCGATACGTCAAGCTTAGGCTTACCTACCTTATTTTACTTAGGAGGATGTTACATACCTTCATTGTTATCGACATTCAATTTATCCAATTTTTTTGGATTACCAGTCGAAAAAACATTCAAAAAGGAGAGTATTAAGTCCAAAGTAAGTCCATAAACAAAAACAACACCCTATCAACCCTGATTTTAAAGGGCTGGCAGGGTGTTTAGTGTCTATTCCAGAGCAGCCGAATACTGCCAATCACTTTCTCGCTGCACTCGTCGTTCTTGGATATTTCGTGCAGAGGTAACTCTAGCATTTTTTAAGGAAAAATGAGAATTACTCCCATTCTACTGTAGCTGGTGGTTTACCGGTTATGTCATACACAACGCGGTTGATGCCTTCGACTTCGTTTGTGATGCGTTTGGAGATTTTTCCTAAGACGTCTAATGGGATTTTCGCCCAATCGGCTGTAACGCCATCGACGGATGTGATCGCACGGATTCCAATCGTATAGTCAAAGGTACGCTTGTCATCTGTTACACCGACTGTTTTGAAACCTGGTAACACCGTAAAGTATTGCCAAATATCGCGTTCTAGCCCTGCTTTTTTGATTTCATCACGTAAAACATAATCACTCTCACGAACGATTTCTAATTTCTCACGTGTGATTTCACCAAGAACACGCACGCCTAAACCTGGACCTGGGAATGGTTGACGCCATACTAAATCAGATGGCATACCGAGCTCTTCACCCAATGCACGAACTTCGTCTTTAAATAATGTGTTTAATGGTTCGACCAGCTCGAACTCTAGGTCTTCAGGTAAGCCACCCACGTTATGGTGGGACTTGATCGTTTCAGCTGTTTCCGTTCCACTTTCGATGACGTCCGTATAAATTGTACCTTGCGCCAAGAAGTCAACACCGTCTAACTTACGGGCTTCTTCCGCAAAGACTTCAATAAATTCATTTCCGATGACTTTACGTTTTTCTTCTGGATCTGAAACGCCTGCTAATTTATCTAAGTAGCGCTCGCTTGCTTCGACTAAAATAATGTTTAGTCCAAATTTACCTGATAGACTTTCCATCACTTGATCCGCTTCGTTTTTACGCAGTAAACCATGGTCGACAAAAATACATGTCAACTGGTCACCGATAGCTTCATGTAGTAGAACGGCCGTTACCGATGAATCTACTCCGCCAGATAAGCCTAAAATAACGTGGCTATCGCCAACTTGCTCGCGAATTTTTTTGACTTCTAGATCGATAAATTGACCCATATCCCAATCGGCTTCAAAGTCACAAATTTCTAACGCAAAGTTTTTAATGATCTGCAGACCGTTTTCAGTATCTTCTGCCTCTGGGTGAAATTGAACCCCATAGAAATTCTTCTCTGCATGATAGATCGCTGTGTAGTTATCTTGGTCTGTTTTTCCAATCGTTTCAAAACCAGCAGGTAATGCTGTGATTTGATCGGTTAGACTTTGCCAAACTTGTTCGTTACTTTTTAAGTTTTTAAAGATAGGATTCTTCGCACTTGTTATGTTCAGTGTTGTTGTACCCGTTGCACGTGTTTCACTTGCTTGGATCTCACCATCAAGTTGGTGAACCATCAGCTGGGCACCATAATCAATCGCTAAAATCGGTAGGCCAAGTTCGTATATCGCAGGGTCTACAATAAAAGCATCTTCATCTAAAACGCGACGTGGTCCACCAGTAAAAATTAACCCTTGGACATTCGCTTCCTTTAAGGTTTCAATTGAAACATTGTATGGATATAACTCCGAATAAACGCCTAACTCACGTACTCTTCGCGCCAATGTTTGGTTAAACTGACTCCCAAAATCAATGACGGCTAACGTTGGAACATTTTTAGTTGCTGAATCAATCATATTTAAATCCTCCATTTTTTTAGTGTTTACGTAGTAAAATTTGATCAATATAATGATTGGTTGTCTTATGTAAAATAACATCCGCTCGGAAACGTGTCGGCAAGATATAATCTTCTAAGTTTCTTAAGTTCACATTTTTCCAAACATTCTTCGCGTAGTCAAATGCTTCTTCACGTTCGACATCGGCGAAAATATTGTAAAAGTTATCTTCATGTTGGAATGATGTATCCACTAGTATCCCAAATCTTTGTAGGTACCATTTTCGGATGTTTTCTGGCTCAGCATCCACATAAAAGCTGAAATCAAAGAAATCACTTGCATAAATTTTTTCGTTGGCAGGCAACTGTAAGGTGTTGATTCCCTCAACGATTAATATATCCGGTTGATCAATCGTAATATATTCATCCGGCACAATATCATATATCGCGTGTGAGTACTTCGGCACCTGAATATCTGGCTTTCCACTTTTCACATCGCCCATAAATGTAATGAGTCGATGCATATCGTAACTTTCTGGGAACCCTTTACGATTCATAATGCCTCTGCTTTCAAGCACTTCGTTTGGATATAAAAATCCATCTGTCGTGATTAAATCCACTTTTTTATCTTTATAAGATTCGGCTAAAATAGTCTGTAGTAAGCGCGCAAGCGTACTTTTGCCGACAGCTACACTTCCTGCGATTCCGATAACATACGGTACTTTTTTAGGTACGACATCCAGTAATTGTTTTAAATTCCATTGTTGCTCATTATACCCTTTAATAAAAATATCCAAAACAGAAGCTAATGGCACATAAATTTCACGAACGTCTTTTAATGAAACGTTATCGTTCAGCGAACTAAGTGCTTCTAGTTCTTCATCAGTCATCGAAAAACTGCCATTTGTGTTCAGTTCTTTCCACTCTTCACGTTCAAATATGTAGAACGTATTCGACTTTTGCATGATTCTCCCCCAAATCCCTCAAATATCCTTATACAGTGTATCAAAAAAAGCATTTCAAAAGAATATCGAAATTGTTTTATTTAGTTTCTTAAAACATTTTTAAGGTTGACGTGGTAATATGATAAAATATAAGTAAACGAATTTGGTTACCGTTAAACTAGAATGAACGAAACAAATACATGGATTGATCCACTAGGAGATAATAAACATGACAAGCAAAGAATCAAAATGGGTACGTGCCTATACAAACATTGCCTTTATCAAATATTGGGGGAAGGAAAATGAAGAGCTCATTATTCCTCAAAACAACTCCCTATCTTTAACGCTCGATGCTTTTTTTACGGACACAAAAGTTACATTTGACGAGGCCTTAGAAGCAGACGTTTTATATATTGATGAGGAAGAACAAGATCAAAAGTCCTTAAATAAAGCCAAAGTTATTTTAGATATTGTCCGTGAAATGGCCGGCTTCGATACTCACGCTAAAATTGAATCGAAAAACTTTGTCCCAACAGCTGCTGGTTTAGCTTCTTCTGCCTCTGGTTTAGCCGCCTTAGCTGGTGCCGCTAGTACAGCCGCTGGACTAGAATTAGATGAGAAAGAACTCTCACGTCTTGCGCGTCGAGGTTCAGGTTCAGCTTCACGAAGCATTTATGGCGGTTTTGCGGAATGGCAAAAAGGCACTTCTGATGAAGATTCCGTCGCTGTGCCCGTTGATGATGCAGATTGGGATATCGGGATGATTTTTATTATAGTCGATGATAAACGAAAAGATGTATCGAGTACAGAAGGTATGCGCCGTGTTGTTGAAACTTCGCCTTATTATGAGGGGTGGGTCTCTTCGGCAGCGAAAGATTTAGAGGACATCAAAGTTGCGATCGCTGACAAAGACATCGTTACCACTGGTGAAATAGCTGAGCGAAGTGCGCTCAAAATGCATGCCTTAAACTTGAGTGCGAACCCACCTTTTAACTATTGGTCACCAGATAGTATTATTGCGATGCGCAAAGTAACAGAGTTGCGTGAACAAGGCTATCCTGTATACTTAACTATGGATGCTGGACCAAATGTGAAACTCATTTGTCGTGCGTCTCAAATGGATGAGTTATATACTATCTTAAGAGAAGATTACCGTGAAGACCAGTTGGTTATTGCCAAACCAGGACCAGGTATTCAATTTTTAGAGAACTAAAAATATGAGGAGTGTTGAGCAATGAGAAGTGTTAAAACGAAAGCCCCCGGTAAACTATATATAGCTGGAGAATATGCCGTTGTTGAACCGGGCTATTCTGCAATTATAACTGCGATCGATTTATTTGTTTATGTGAGCCTTTCAAAAGCTGCTTCCGATATCGGCTCAATTTTCTCTAAAGGTTATACGGAAACTCCGGTGAAATGGACGCGCGAAAACAATGTCGCCACAGTAAGCAATAACAAGCACCAATTAGATTATGTATTGTCTGCCATTCGCGTAACAGAAGCTTATTTAGCTGAAAACGATGTGACTTTAGTCCATCATGACCTGAAAATAGATAGTGAACTAGATCATATTGGTGGTCATAAATATGGTCTTGGTTCCTCTGGTGCTGTAACTGTCGCAACTATCCATGCTTTATTGCAATTTTACAATGTAGAGTTTTCCGATTTACTCATTTATAAATTAAGTGTGCTAGCGCAAATGGACGTTGGCGTAAATAGCTCCTTTGGTGACTTAGCTGCGATTATTTATGGTGGTTGGATTCAATACACGAGTTTTGACCGGGATTACGTCAAACAGCTTCGTAAAATACGTACGGTGAGTGAAACGATCGAAGCCTATTGGTCAAAACTGATGATTAAAAAAATGCGCGTATCTAACAAGATTGACTTCTTGGTTGGTTGGACTGGTAGCCCTGCTTCGAGTGATGATTTAGTTGGCACCGTCCAGGAAAACAAAGAACAAACGACGGAACAATATGAGAACTTCTTAGAAGAAAGTCAAGCGAGTGTCACATTATTAGCTATTGGACTAGAAGAAAACAATCGTTTTAAAATTAAAGATGCGGTCGACCGAAACCGTCAAGCCCTCAAGCAAATGGGCCAAGAAACCAATGTGACGATCGAGACACCGATGCTGTCGAAATTATGTGACATTGCCAATAAACATGGTGGTGCAGCTAAAACTTCAGGAGCTGGTGGTGGCGATTCTGGCATTGCTTTTGTCTTCCGTAAAGATCAAGCCAATAAAATTATTTCAGATTGGGCGAAAGCTGACATTGAGCATTTAAACCTTTCTATTCATAAATAAAAATTAAAAATGGTTACGGTAATTGCTTAAGCAGCTACCGTAACCATTTTTTTGTTTTTTACATTAAACCTAATAAGGTTGTTACAATAAAGCCTGATGCGTAATAGGCCATGAACTGAACCCCTGTGTGGACTTCAAACAAGTTGTGTAAAATACCACCGAATAGGCCAATTGCTAATGAAGCCATAATGCCTGTAAAGCCTGCTTCATAATATGATAACATCACAATTAAACCTAAGAACGAACCAATTAACGCTTCATGACTGACATACTTAAACATTAACGCTGTCCATTTTCTACCTTGTTTAACGGCTACCGGATAAGCAATCATCGCTCCTCCGATTATTCCTACGAAACCAAATACGATATAATGCCACGGTTCCAGGTAAGAACTTAAGTTATGAATGGGCTCAAGGGTAAAGACTGGTGGCGCATTAAATACCGGTGCAGCAGGACCTAATGTTACTGGACTCAAGGGTAAACCAAAAGCGAGTAATGGAATAATCAAACCACCTAAGTAGGTTGCATTCGATGTGGCATCTTGTGCCGATAACGTATTGGTTATTTTCTCATAAAGGCTCTTACTACGGCCTGCAACAATTTCACCAAAAAGAACGGTTGAACCTACAGGCGATAACATAAAGACCGCTGGACCGATGATTCCTAATAGCGAGTTTGTTTTTCTTTGGCGCTTCGTTAATAATTTAAATGGATTTGGGAATAAAGGCAGATCGTCTTTCATATCTGGCGCTAACCAAATTTCACTGACTTCATCATGTTGCTGGGCTTTTCGTAATTTTGGAATAAGGACGTTAAATAATTCTGAAATCATTGGCCCAACTGTAATCCCCATAAAAATCGAGATGAAAAGTGTATGCCCAACGGATTCTACGGCTAAGCGCTGGACGCCTTGGATTAAGAAAGACAATGGAATTAAGGCAAAAATTGCGCCCCATTTTGCTGCAGACATATAAGCAATTAAAATCGCTCCGATTGTAAAAATAAGACCTGTATACGGCTGAATAACATTACCTAAAGGTGCTAGAACATAAGCTAGGGCCACTGCAGCTGGAACAGAAATCAGTGAACCGACTAAAGACCCTGCAGCTAATTTTCGCATCGCAATATGAGGGATTCCTAACCCTTTTGCTAGTTGACTATAGCGCACCATCGGTACAGACATTGTACTTCCAGGTAAAGCAGCCATAGCTGTCGGAATCGTATGACTGATCTGCATTGCAATAATTTGCGCAATAACAAAAGAGTAAATAACAATTGGATCGACACCCGTAAGAACCAAAACGAGTGTCACTGGCGCCATCGTAGCTGTCTCATCTGTCCCTGGAATAATGCCGATAATGGTATAAATAAGGCCACCCATAATGGCTGCAAAAATAGCTTGTAATATAATAGAGATAGGCATCTAGTTGGCCTCCTTTAATTTTTGTTTGTATTCTGGTTTGTAATTCGGTGAATCTTCGGGAATCAAGGCGAGTAAGCCATATAATTCTAAATCTTCCATTTCTTTAATAATTTCAGGCGACGCTTCAGCTAGTGCAGCAGCTTCTTCTTCTGGCGTAATCCCAGCTGCTTTTAGCACATCAGCAATCCCTTGTCGTTCCATTTTATCAATCACAATTCGTTTCGGTTTGAATAATTTTGCTGAAATAAAGCCTGAAACAAAAACCCCACTAACACCAACTAGTAAGGAATAGCCATTTGCTAAAGCTGGATCTAAACCGTCAATGACTTCATTGAATATATACTGTCCTAAAAAGAACATGCCCATAGTAATGGCAATCCCAAGAATTGACGCGATAACTAATTCTTTTAACGAGACTAAATCGCCCCAAACTTTTGTGTATTTAGGTGTTGCATTCTTTTCTTCCATTTCGACATCCTCCTATTTATATATACATGCATCATTATAATGTATAATTATTAAGATTAGTATAACTTAGATGAAATGATAAAAGATATTATTTTATCCGGACTTGAAAGAAGTAACGGTTTCTAATAGCCTAATCTGATTTACTAAGTGTATAATAAGAGTGCTTTGAATCTTTTAACAATTCTTAAGTGTTTTTTAAGGTTCTTATGGTATTATTGTAAAACATGTAAACAAATTATAAAATTATACGATAATGAATAGAAATAAGGAGGTAAATATGAAAGTTCTATCTCATACAGCAGTTGGAAAAGCCCATGGTAAAATTATACTTGTCGGCGAGCATGCTGTTGTGCATAACGAGCCGGCCATAGCCATTCCATTTACTTCGGCAACGGTTGAAGTGACTGTCGAACGAACACTTGGCTTAAGCACGATGGACAGTATTTATCACTGTGGAAAATTAACTGAGGCTCCAAGCAAAATTAAAAATTTAGTGACTACTTTTAAAGCCGTTTGTGATTATTTCAATTTAAAAGATGAGTCCTTTCATATAAACATTACAAGTAACATCCCAGCCGAACGTGGTATGGGGTCAAGTGCCGCTGTTGCTACAGCTTTAGTTCGCGCACTCTTCAACTATTTTGATACAGATTTAAATGAAGAGCTGTTATTTCGCTTTGTATCCATCTCTGAAAAAATTGCCCACGGAAACCCGAGTGGCTTAGACGCAAAAGTCGTTAGTTCCGATGTAGCCATTTATTTTGTAAAAGGTGAAGACACGGAACCTTTTGAAATGGATCTGCCGGCCTATTTAGTGGTCGCTGATACCGGTGACGAAGGAGATACGCTAAGCGCTGTGGCAACCGTCGGAAAATTGTTGAATGATCAAACAACAAATGGCCAGCAACTCGTCCATGAATTAGGAGATCTAACCGATGAAAGTCGCAAGTTGATTGAAACGAAAAACGTGAAGCAACTCGGTGCTATTCTTGATAAAGCACAAGAACGATTACGTGAACTCATGGTCAGCAATGACAAATTAGATACACTCGTAAAAGCAGCCAAACAACACGGTGCTCTTGGTGCGAAACTGACAGGTGGAGGCCGTGGTGGCTGCATGATCACACTTGTCGAGAAAGCCGAACAAGCCTACGAAATGGCTGAACACCTCATGCAAGCTGGTGCAACTGAAACTTGGATCCACCCTCTAGGGGTCAAAGAACAAGAAGAGTTGCTGCTGGATTAATTGAAAAAACGTTACTTATGGAGGAAATGAATGACGAAGCAAACGAATCGAAAAAATGAACACGTATCTCTATCCGAAAACTTTTATAAAGATGGCCATTCTTCTTTTAAAGATATCCACTTTGTTCATCACTCTTTTCCACAAATAAAAGTCGCTGATGTGGATTTATCTGCCTCTCTTGGTGAAATGGCCTTCAGTGTGCCGTTTTTCATAAATGCCATGTCTGGAGGCAGTGACTGGACGGAAAAGTTGAACCAAAAACTGGCTATAGTCGCTCGCGAAACAGGTTTAGCCATCGCAACGGGATCGATTAGTGCCGGCTTAAAGCAACCCGAATTTGAAAACTCCTATAAAATCGTCCGTAAAGAGAATCCAAATGGTTTAGTGTTTGCAAACTTAGGTGCTGGCCATGGTTTTGAGAATGCGAAAAAAGCGATTGATATGATTCAAGCGGATGCTTTACAAATTCATGTCAATGCGCCTCAAGAAGTTGTCATGCCTGAAGGGGATCGTGATTTTACAAACTGGCTTGAGAACATTCAAGATATCTTAGATAATATTGATGTCCCATTAATTGTGAAAGAAGTCGGTTTTGGGATGAGTCGTGAAACCGTTAAGTTACTGCAAGATATGGGCGTTAAGTATATTGATATTAGTGGTAAAGGTGGTACAAACTTTGCCCAAATTGAAAACTTTCGCCGTCGTGAGCATAAATTAGATGGCATGGAATCATGGGGCCAGCCAACAACTGTCTCTTTACTTGAAGCCATGGAAGTCAAAAAAGAGAGTCAAATCATTTCGTCTGGAGGCATTCGTGATGCACAGGACAT
Source organism: uncultured Carnobacteriaceae bacterium (assembly GCA_964624875.1). GTDB lineage: Bacteria > Bacillota > Bacilli > Lactobacillales > Carnobacteriaceae_A > Atopostipes. The sequence goes on from CAZUZA010000007.1 coordinate 38,974, forward strand.
CATAAAATCCTTAGCCTTAGGCGCTTCCTTAGTTGGTGTCTCAAGCGAATTTATGCATATGGTACTAAAAGATGTTGACTTAGCAATCGAGCAGGTCGCTCAGTGGAAATTAGAACTTGAACGTTCAATGACCCTACTCGGTGCGAAAAAAGTGGAAGACTTATGGAATACGGATGTCATCATTCGTGGCGAAACAGCTGAATGGGCGAATCTACGTGGTATCGACTTAAGCACCTACGCACAACGTTCTACAAAATAATTAGACAAAAATTACCCCTCATACGTATCGGCATAAAC
>CAZUZA010000008.1:0-29012 GCA_964624875.1 uncultured Carnobacteriaceae bacterium
GCCTCCATAATAGTAGACAGTCTCTTGTTTGTTTTGATTATTACTCTTCTTCTGTTTCGTTTGCAAAACCGAATTTTTTGTTGAAACGATCGATTCGTCCATCTGCTTGAGCAAATTTTTGTTTGCCTGTGTAGAATGGATGTGAATCTGATGAAATCTCAACACGGATTAATGGGTATGTGTTCCCATCTTCCCACTCAATTGTTTCGTTTGAAGATTGAGTTGAACCTGAGATAAACTCAAAACCTGTTGTTGTATCTCTAAATACAACTTTGTTATATTCTGGATGAATTCCGCTTTTCATTCTTTTCACTCCTTATGCCATAGAGTTTTGCACCCCATAGTTTATTCTTTCATGCGTTTAGTAATTAAAACTTGAAAAATAATTGCATTCAACTATTTTCTTGCAACACCCAATATTTTAGCATGGATGGCTAGAAAACGCAACGTTATTCAAGAAATTAAAGCAACTTATTTTGTAATACGACTTAAAATCGTTTTGATAAAATCTTTGTTTGAATTCGTCGCTTGCAACGTATTGATGAATTTTTCTGTAAACTCCAGCGTATCGTTCGGCATGCTTCTGCGTAAGCGGAATGCTGCTTCAGATTCATCTTTCGTTAATAACAACTCATCTTTACGTGTACTTGATTTCACAATATCAATCGCTGGGAAGACACGACGGTTTGCAAGTGTACGGTTTAGGTGAATCTCCATGTTACCTGTACCCTTGAATTCCTCATAAATCACGTCATCCATACGGCTTCCAGTATCCACTAGAGCTGTCGCAATGATTGTCAAGCTTCCACCCTCTTCAACGTTTCTAGCTGATCCAAAGAAGCGTTTTGGTGGGTATAGCGCTGCCGGATCAATCCCTCCACTTAATGTACGACCACTTGGTTGTTCCACTAAGTTATAAGCACGAGAAAGACGTGTAATACTATCCATTAAAATGACCACATCACGTTTATCTTCCACTAAACGGCGAGCACGTTCTAACACTAACTCGCTTACGCGTACGTGGTTTTGTGCGTGTTGGTCAAAAGTTGAATGCACGACATCACCTTTAATGCTACGTTCAATATCTGTAACCTCTTCCGGACGCTCATCAATTAATAACATAATTAATTCAACATCTGGATGATTGGTTGTAATGCCGTTCGCAATCTCTTTTAAGAGTGATGTTTTACCTGCTTTAGGTGGTGCCACGATTAAACCACGTTGACCAAAACCAATAGGTGCTAGTAAATCTAACATACGTGCTGAAGTCGTTTCTTTTGAAGATTCTAGATGAATTTTACGATCTGGATATAAAGCAGTCAAAGCTGGGAAATGTGGACGGTCGCGCGCTTCTTCAGGGTCCTTACCATTCACTCGTTTTACGTTCATTAAACCAAAGTGACGTTCATTCTTCTTCGCTGGACGAGCTGTACCAGACACTTCGTCCCCTTCACGTAAACCAAACCTCGTCATTTGCGAGGCAGAAATATACACATCTTCATCACTTGGCGAATAGTTAATCGCACGTAAAAATCCAAAATCTTGATTCGGTAATTTATCTAAAATACCACTTACTTGAAAATAGCCCTGTTTCTCTTCTTGTGCACGAATAACTGCAAATGAAAGTTCTTTTTTATTCATTTGGCTATAACGTGGGATATTTAACGTTTTGGCCATTTCATAAATTTCTTTTAACGTTTTTTCTTGTAACTGGTCATAAGTTAAAAAATTATCTCTTTCCACATCTTACCTCTTTTTCTTTTTTATTCGGTTGATTCAACCATTTTGATATCTGCACCAAGTGCTGTTAATTTATCAACGATATTTGCGTATCCACGTAAAATATTTTCAACACCTGTAATGACTGTTTCGCCTTCAGCGATTAAACCAGCTGTTACTAAACTAGCACCTGCACGTAAGTCACTTGCCTCAACTTGTGCACCTGTTAATTTATTGCCACCTTTTAATAAAATCATGTCGCTTTCAACTGTTACATTCGCGCCCATCTTACGTAATTCTGGGAGGTGGTTCACACGTTTTGGATAAATTGTATCAATAATTGTCGACTCACCATTTGCTAGTAATAATAAAGGTGTCATTGGTTGTTGTAAGTCTGTCGCAAAGCCAGGATAAGGTTGTGTTTTTATTGAAACAGGCTTTAACTCGCCTTCCGGTGACTTCACTCGGATGCTATCTTCGCCAATTTCTAACTGAACGCCCATCTCTTTGTACTTCGCAATCAATGCATCAATATGCTCAACAATAACGTTTTCGACTAAAACATTGTCACCCATTGCCGCCGCAATCGATAAATATGTTCCCGCTTCAATACGGTCAGGAATCACCGTATGCTCCACACCATGTAATTCTTTAACCCCTGTAATTTTCAGTGTATCTGTACCAGCACCACGAATATGTGCACCCATTTTATTCAGTAAGTTCACAACATCGATAATCTCTGGTTCACGTGCTGCGTTTTCGATAATCGTTACACCCTCAGCTTTAACAGCTGCTAACATCACGTTAATTGTCGCACCAATTGAAACCACGTCAAAGTAAATTTTCGCCGCTTGTAGACCATCTTCTGTCGCATCAAAGTGCATTGCACCCATTTGGTTCTCAACTTCTGCACCTAAGGCACGGAAGCCTTTAATATGTTGATCAATCGGACGTGGACCTAAGTCACAGCCACCAGGTAAACCAACCACACCTTGGCCAAATTTCGCCAATAATGCACCCATGAAGTAGTAAGAAGCACGTAAACTATTAATCTTACCGCTCGGCATCGGAATAGATACCATTTCAGTCGGATCAATCACTAAAGTCGAGCCGTTAAAATCCGTTTTTACATTCATTTCATTCAAAATTTCGATTAACGAATAAACATCTTTAATATCTGGAACACCCTCTAAAGTAACCGGTGAATCCGCCATAATCGCCGCAGGAATAAGCGCAACCGTACTATTTTTCGCTCCAGAAACCAATACTTCTCCGGACAGTCTTTTGCCACCATTAATTATTAATTTTTTCATTGTAAGTCCTCGCTTTATTTGAGTAGTTAAATTCTGAGTTGTTTTAAAATTGAATTAAAGTAGGTATGTGTTTTAAGTCATTAGTTATGAGTAGGAAATTTCAGTAGGTAACTTTAAAAGTTGAAGTGCTATAAAAAACACATATGACAATATTATACGACACCCAAAGGCAGATTCCAATAAGTTTCCATTATATAATTCCGAAACCGTTATTTCCAGGTGTTCCTAGTGCCTTTGTGAAAACAGTTGCCGACTTTACATTGGCAACTTCATCTGTGTGTCTAGAAAGGTAATTGCTTTGTGAAGATGAAAATGACTGTATAAACCGTTATTGCCGCAGCAATCGGTACGAGGAAGGTGAATTTTAGATGCTTTGTTTTATGACGCTGCGTAGTCATCCCCAGTAAGGAACCAAGGCCTCCAAGTAAAAAAGCCGCTGTTAGTAATTTTTTCTCCGGAATGCGATTGCGTTGCTTTTGAATCGCCCATTTTTTGTCTGTGTAAAAAAGATGAAAAGCTCGTATATTTAAAAATGCGATCGCCACTAGTGTGACTATCTGCAAAATAGATAGTTGTTCTATCATGATTACTCCCCTATCATTGGATTCTTTCCTTATTATAGGCATAATCTTCATATTAAGAAAGAGACTTTAGACGGATTTCTGGTCTACCTGCGCCATAAATTGATTATGGAAAAACGAGGTCGATTTTGCTCCCGTATTTTACTAGGAAAATAAAAAAGAGAACGGAAGACCCGCTCTCTTTGAAAGTTTGTTTATGAAATTATGCTTTACCTGATGAACCTAGAGTTTTCATTGATTTCTTAGTTGCTTCAATGATGTTCTCTTTACCAGGTCCGATAATTTTACGAGGGTCGTAAACATTTTCGTCGTTTGCTAAAACTTCACGCGTACGTGCAGCCCATACTTGTTGTAACTCAGTATTGATATTCATTTTCGAGTGACCGTATTCGATCGCTTTCTCGATTTGATAATCTGGAATACCTGATCCACCGTGTAACACTAAAGGTGTTTGTGTTAATTCAGAAATTTCTTTCATTTCGTCAAAACCTAATTGTGGCTCACCTGCGTAAGTACCATGAACTGAACCTAAAGCTGCTGCTAAAGCGTCGATACCAGCTTCGTCTACCATACGTTTACATTCTACTGGATCTGCATAAATAACATTTCCAACGATACCGTCTTCTTCTCCACCAACAGTACCAACTTCTGCTTCAACTGAAACGCCATTTGCATGAGCATATTCAACAACTTTTTTCGTGTTTTCAATGTTCTCATCAATTGGTAATGCTGAGTTATCGATCATTACAGAAGAGAATCCCGCATCGATTGCGTCTTTAACAGACTCAAAAGATGAACCGTGGTCTAAATGTAATGCTACTGGAACTGTAATGTCCATTGTTTCTAGCAATGCATTAACCATAGCTACTACTACTTTAGCTCCACCCATATATTTTGCTGCTCCTTCAGAAGCACCTAAAATAACTGGTGATTGTTCTTCTTGTGCTGCTTGTAAAATTGCTTGTGCCCATTCTAAGTTATTCACGTTGAATTGACCTACTGCATATTTACCTTCTAGTGCTTTATTTAACATGTCCGTCATATTTACTAAACGACTCATAAAAAGCCTCCTATATATATTATATTATAAACCAAATGTATTATAACAAAGATTCTCCTAAAAAACGAATACTAAAAAGGTATATTTCATAAATTCATAAAATATACCTTTTTTAATAGATTTAGTTTTGTTTTTGGTACGCTAACGCACTCTCTACGAATGATTTAAATAGTGGATGTGGCTTGTTTGGACGAGAAATAAATTCTGGATGATACTGAACCCCAATAAAGAATGGGTGGTCCGGTAATTCAATTGATTCCACTAAACGGCCGTCTTCTGATAGACCCGAAAGAACTAAGCCATTTTCTTCTAATAACTCAAAGTAATCCTCATTCACTTCATAACGGTTACGGTGACGTTCTGCGACAACTTTTTCGTTGTTGTAGATGTCTGAAATCTTCGTACCTTCTTTTAGGTAGCTATCGTATAGACCTAAGCGTAATGTTCCACCAAAGTCTTCAACACCTTTTTGATCTGGGTGTAAGTCGACAATTTTGTTCACTAAGTCATCGTGATGCTCTGTTGAGCCAACGCCTTCTAGGCCGATGACGTGACGTGCGTATTCGATAACAGCTAACTGCATCCCTAATTGTAAACCTAAGAATGGGATATTTTTTGTACGTGCATATTGAATGGCGTCAATCTTACCACGGATTCCTCGAGTTCCGAAGCCTCCTGGTACAATAATACCAGCCACATCGCCTAATTTTTCTTCAATATTATTTTCGTCTAACAATTCAGAGTCTACCCATTTAATTTCAACGTCAACGTCGAACGGGAAGCCTGCGTGTTTTAGCGCTTCATGAGCCGATAAGTATGCATCTGGCAATTCAACATATTTACCAACAATCGCTACTTTAACCGATTCTTCTAAACTTAAAACACGGTCAACTAATGCTTGCCACTCCGTCATATCAGCTTCTGGTGCATCAATACCTAATTTCTCTAAGACGATATCGTCTAGGTGCTGATCTTGTAAAGCTAATGGAATGGAATATAGTGTGTCTTGGTCAACCGATTGGATGACAGACCTTTTCTCAACGTCTGTAAAGGCTGCAATCTTACTACGTGTTGCATCATCTAAAGGATGCTCTGTACGAGTAACTAAGATATTTGGTTGAATACCTAAACCACGTAATTCTTTCACACTGTGTTGTGTTGGTTTTGTTTTCATTTCACCAGCAGCTTTTAAGTAAGGTACTAAAGTCGCGTGGATGTATAACACGTTCTCTGCTCCAACGCTTGTACGCATTTGACGAATCGCTTCAAGGAAAGGTAAAGACTCAATGTCTCCAACTGTACCACCGATTTCAGTGATGATAATATCTGAGTTCGTCATTTCTGCTGCACGCATAATTTTATCTTTAATGGAGTCAGTAATATGTGGAATAACTTGAACTGTTGCACCTAAGTAGTCTCCACGACGTTCTTTATTAATGACTTCTGAATAAACCATACCTGTTGTTACATCTGAAAATTTATTTAAATTAATATCAATAAAGCGCTCATAGTGACCTAAGTCTAAGTCTGTCTCTGCGCCATCGTCCGTTACAAAAACTTCCCCATGTTGGTATGGACTCATTGTTCCTGGGTCCACGTTTACATACGGATCACATTTTTGAATAGTTACATTTAAGCCTCTATTCTTTAATAAACGTCCTAATGAAGCCGCCACGATTCCTTTACCAATCGAAGAAACAACCCCACCTGTAACAAAAATATATTTAGTCATTAAAAAGCCTCCCATAAATTCTTGTAAATCAAAAAAATAAGAAGCTCCCTATCCCATAACGTAATAATAAACGCATAAATAGAATAGAGAGCTGTTAAATTCAAATTATTGACTAGAAATTCTCCTTCGAGAATTCTAGTGCCCAGTTAGTATGTTAACCATTTTTTGAAGATTGGTCAAGCCATTTTTTAGAAGATTTTATTAAAATTCTTCTTCATCCAAATCTTCATCTAATAGTTCGTCTTCATCAACGATTGCTAACCCATCTAACTCCGTGTCATCTACTAAATCATCTGCATCGTCAATGTCGTCTTGGTAGTCGTCTAAGTTCTCAACCACACCATCACCATCGATGTCTGCAAATGTTTTTTCTTCTGTTTCATCCGCTGCTTCTTCTTCCGATTCATCCAATTCATCTTCGAAGACTCTTTCTAATGTTGGATCTTCGTATTCGTCAAAACCATCTGGACTAATTGTTGGAATAATATCTTCTTCATCGTTTTCGTGTGTTAATACTTCGTTAATCGAATCAACTGGATACCAGTTACGTAAGCCCCATTTGTTTTCACCTAAAGAAATAAACTCTCCATCTACGTTTAAGTCTGTGTAAAATTGTGGCATACGACGGTTCATTTCAGCTTCATCAATTTCAATAAACTTCGCTACTTCACTAACGATTTCGTTGAAGTCTAAAACTTCACCTTTTTCTTCCATAACAGCTTTAGCAACACGGATCATTGAAATTTCGTTTTTACGTTCACCATCGAATTGTTTTAATTTCAAAATTTTCACCCTTTAATTTCATAATTCATTCTTAAGTTCATTTTATAAAATATCTTGTCTATTTTACAGTATTATGTTGTAAAGCGCAACCGTAATTGATAAGTCCCTAAAGGATAGTCTTCTAAATATAGAATATAATCCACTTCTGCTTGCCCAGAAAACGGTTGATCATTGTAAACCACATTTAATTTCGTCGTTTCTACGCGCAGCTGCATAATGCCGGTCGGAGTCATATACTTCGTATACGTATCCTCTTGATCACTAAACATCAATCGCGTCGTATGTTCACCATGTCGAGTCAGTGTCACTGTTCCATCGGGCAAGAGTTTAACCAAATTCGATACTTCTGCTTCCCCTTCTGATTCCATGTAGCGTATATAATACTTATCATTCATCGATACTATACGACCCATCTCATCAAAGGAATGTTTAAAGACTTCTTCCTCTTGAACAATCGTCGTCTCTAAAATTATTCGAGCAGGCAAACCCTTCGTTAATTTATCTGCTGCCATTATATATCCCCTTTCAAATAACTTCCTTTTTATTTTAACACAAAAATCTTCTGTATATGAGACTTAAATGTTTAGATGAATAGGATTTGTAAAAAATATTTGATACAATAATGAAAGAACATACAAGGAGACAACCGATGACGAATAAACAAAACGATATTCAATATAATACGGGCCGGTTCGCACACTATGATGCTGAAACGATGCCTTATAAAAAATACAACCATTTTGCGCATTTTGCGTTAACAGACGCTTTAATTGCACATGCCGGTGAAACGGAACAGCCGATTATTCATTTTTGGCAAACGCCACCCCTAGTGATTTTAGGCATGATGGATACACGCGTGGGTCACTTTGAAGAATCACTGACCGTTTTTGACGATTACCAGCACGAGGTCATTGTACGCAATTCCGGCGGTCTAGGTGTCATTAGCGACCCGGGTGTTTTAAACGTTTCGTTAATCTACCCGACAAAAAACGAGCGCCTCACGATCGACCGAGGCTATCAGTTTATGCTGCAGTTCATCCGTGATACGTTCTACCCTCATTTCACCGAGAAAACAATCGAAGCTTTTGAGATTTCAAACTCTTATTGTTTTGGGGAATTTGACTTGAGCATCGATGGCCGAAAGATTGCAGGAATCGCACAGCGACGTATTCAAAACGGGATTGCTGTCATGCTTTACATTAGCGTGAACGGCGACCAGCAGAAGCGCGCCGAGATGATGCAAGAATTTTATGCGCGTGCCCTTGACGGTTCGGAGCCGGCAGGACGTTATCCAGAGATTATTCCTGGTGTAATGACGACGCTTGAAGAGGCGTATGGCACCTCGTTTACGGTATCCGAGGTGAAGGAAATGATGCTGCGTCAGTTTGAGTCTTATGAAGGTGACTACTCAGTCACAATCGACGAGCATTTTAATGAAGGTCTGGAGAAGATGTATCGCAGAAATAAGCGCGTGTTCAGTGAAGAGATTTTACCAGAAGCGTGAGAATACAAGGAGGTTAGTCTGATGAAGCCCATCCAATTTGAACAGGCAGATCGTTTACCGACGGAGATTGTTTTTAAAGACCCCATTCATGACCATATTCATATCCGTCATCAACTGATTTTGGATTTAATTGATACGAAAGAATTTCAGCGTTTGCGCCGGATTAAGCAATTAGGCACATCGCAGTATACGTTTCATGGTGCGGAACATTCGCGTTTTTCCCACTCACTTGGCGTTTATGAATTGGCGCGTAAAATTTGTGACCACTTTTTGAGGAACTATCCGGAAGAATGGGATGACTCTGAAAGACTTGTGACCTTATGTGCTGCGTTATTGCATGATATTGGCCACGGTCCTTTCTCGCATACGTTTGAGAAAATTTTTGAAACGGACCACGAAGCGCTTACGACCCAAATTATTTTAGATGAAGAAACTGAAGTGAACAAAGTGTTGCGCCGAATTTCACCGACTTTCCCAAATGAAGTGGCTAGCATTATTACCCAAGACTACCCAAATCCACAGGTGGTACAACTGATTTCAAGTCAGATTGATGCTGACCGTATGGATTACTTACAACGAGATGCTTACTTTACCGGTGTAACTTATGGACACTTTGACTTGTCCCGTATTTTACGTGTTATTCGTCCCTATAAAGATGGCATTGCGTTCCAATATCAAGGGATGCATGCCGTAGAAGATTACGTTGTGCGCCGCTATCAAATGTATATGCAAGTGTATTTCCACCCGGTTTCTCGCGGGATGGAAGTGACCTTGGATCGCCTGTTGACACGTGCCCGTGATTTGTATCAAAAAAACAAGTTAGCGCCTGTCATTCCGATGCTCGAGCCATTCTTTAATAAAGATTATACGATTCAAGATTACTTGCGTTTAGATGATAACGTCATTTTATTTGCCGTTTTATCTTGGACGGATAGTGAGGATTACCAACTTAGTGAATTAGCCAAAATGTTTTTAGACCGTCGACCGCTAAAATCCGTTGCGTTTAATCGCGAGACAGATCAAGAAACGGTGGCGTACTTAAAGAGTTTAGTCGACAAATTGTATTATGACCAAAAATATTTCACGATGGAGAACCGTAGTTCGGATATTTCGTATGATTATAAATTGCGTGAGAAAGCACCCATTTCACTCATCTATCCAGATGGCGAAATTGTGGATTTAAGTGAAGTAAGCCCGATTGTCGAAAGCTTGAGCGACCACTTACACGGAAATGACCGCTTGTATGTGCCCCGTGAATTATTAAGAAGCAAACCACCGGCGCAACAAGACTTGGCAATTTTCCAAGATGTGTACCAAGAATTTCAAAAATACATTAATAACGGACGCATTATTTAAAAGGAGTTTTTATAAATGAAATATGACTTAGTGGCGATTGATATTGATGGCACGTTAGTAAATAGTGTCCACCAAATTTCACCAAAGGTAAAAGAAGCCGTTCAACGTGTCGTCGATGCTGGTGCGAAAATTGTACTTTGTACCGGTCGTCCTTTTCCTGGTGCGACGCGTTATATGGAAGAGTTGGCACTGACTAAAGAAGGCGACTACATCATTAATTACCATGGTGCCTTAGCACAACGTACGGATACGGGTGACATTATGGTCGACCATCAATTGAGCTACGAGGATATGCGCAATTGGCACGAGCTCACAAATGAGTATGGCGTCAATTTTCAAGCCATTCGCAATGATGGCGTCTATATGGAAGGTACCGACTTTTACCAAAAGAGCCTGATTGAATCATTCTTGAACGAAATGCCGCTTCGAGTTCGTACGCTTGCGGAGATGGATCCAGAGGTGACGTATTCGAAATTCAATCTTCAAGACAATATCGAAGCGATTGAAGCCTTGCAAGCTGGCGTGCCCGAAGATTTCCATGAACGCTACACGGTTATCCGTAGTGAAGCCGACTCGATTGAAGTCTTGAACAAAGCAGCCAGTAAAGGTCGCACGCTACGGGAGCTAGCCGATAAATTAGGCGTGCCACAAGAACGCGTGATGGCCATTGGTGATTCCGGCAACGACATTGACATGGTAGAATATGCCGGCTTAGGTATCGCTATGGGGAACGCCGTACAAGAAGTGCTCGATGTGGCCGATGTCGTTACAAGCACCAACGATGAAGACGGTGTCGCTGAAGCCATTGCCCGCTACTTCTTTGATGAAACGGAATAATGAATGTATAAATCATACTCGGTTGCGAACGAAATCGCACCGAGTTTTTCATTATATTCACTTATTTCATTTTAACTTCATATTTTTGGAAATATATGAAGTTATTTTATTTTAACTGAATGCCCACTTCTAAAATATTTAGTTATTCCGATTTAAATGAATATAACACCACAAAATATTCATCTATTCTGATTTAACTGAATATTTCCCGTTTACTCCGCAATTCTGAGTCGCTTTGTTCGAGATTCACGCGTCTAGTGGACTAAAGTACCCCCCCTTATTTCCCACTCTCCCTAAAAAAAGCCATCGGTCTTTTTCGCTTCCTGCGTAAAAGTTTCCGATGGCTTTTTTATTTTAGACGGTTTTTATAAATGTTCTACTTTTTATAGGTGCCTAGGCGATCAAAGATGCGTTTGAGTTGTTTGTTTTGCACAACCAAATACAACACGATGAAACGAATCGGTCCCATAATTAAGTTTTGTGGAATACGCGTACTCAATAAAACGATGACGGGTGTTTTCCACAAAATGTGTACCCAAAATGTGTTTAGAATCAGGTTACTGATGATGGTATTTAATACAACCGAAGTCAAAACATGTTTCCAAGTAATCTCTTTTCTGTGCAGAAAGAAACCGTAGATAAAACTTCCCATAAAGGCTGTTAAAGTGAAACCAATAAAGAATGGCCCCCCTGCCCCAAATAGAAAGGACTTTAATAAGTCTTCAGCCGCTCCAGCAAAACCAGCCACCCAGGGTCCGTAAAGAATCCCAATAATAGCGTTAATCACAAAGCCAAAAGATAAGCGGTTATTGGTCCCAATTGGAATCGATCCGACTTGGGATAAGACTAAACCTAAGGCAATTAATAAACCTAACACAGCAATTTGCTGTGGGGTAAATGTAAATTTCTGTTTATCGTTTTTCATATTGAACTCTCCTATTTCTATACAAGAGTCCACTTTTAAAAGAACATAAGCGGATGCAAAATGTGATCGCACGTTATTTCGTCTAGAAGCAACATCCCATCTTCTAGCACTTCACGCCACATTTCTACTCTTAGTAATATATAATATTATTTCACTATTCCTTGTTCGGTCACTAAAAACTGTACCGGAATATCAAAGGATTCCATTGGAAAAGAATCCACAAACTGTTTCGAATGCGCTAAAGATACCGTTGGGTGGATATAATCTACGAGAAAACGATCGTAAAATCCACCACCAAAACCAATGCGATAGCCACTCAGTGTAAAAACTAAACCAGGTACTATCATCAATTCAATGTCATCTTTTGCCATCGGTTGCGTCACGTCTGTGTTCGGCTCTTCTAATCCAAAATACCCTTTTTCATTAATTTGCGCCCAATCGGTCATTTCATAAAAAACAAGTTCTTTGGTTTCGGGAATAGTCTTTGGAACGGCGACGTGTTTGCCTTCTGCGAGTGCTTGATCGACGATTTTCCGGGTGTCCCATTCGTTGCCGACCGACAGATAGACACCGATTGAACGGGCTGTTGCCCATAGGTCAGATTCGAAAAGGACGGTTTGTAGGGCGTTTGAAATATCTGCGTGCGTGTCAGGGTCGATTTGAGTAAAAGCTGTTTTCATTGCCTTGCGAATGGATCGTTTGCTTTCAACCATTGTATTCCCTCGTTTCTTTTATTCTTAATGCTGAATGATCTGAAAAGTAGTTGTTTTGAGCGTACGACAGCGTTCTAAAATACGATGATAAGCGTCGTCAACTTCGGCCACCATTTGCGTGCGTAACGTTTCTTCCTTAATCGATTTTGTATTGACATCACAGTTGATTTTTTCACTTTCAACGACAGCTTCGGTAAAAATTAAGCCGACTGCGATATCATCAACGATGCTACCTTTGACTTCAAGTTTTAAAAGCAGCTCAAAGAGATCTATGACCTCATCCATTTTTAGTAAAATATCTAAAGGTGGGCGCGTCGCGTCTACTAAACCTCGGTCAATTTTTTCTTGGCGATATGCGCGTTCTTCCTCGGTATTTTGGGGTAAGCGAAAAAGCGGCATGACGGGAGCAAAAACATCGGCATCCACTTCAGCTAAGTCGAGCAATTCTTCTGAAATGCGCTTGGCACGTTGAATCGCTTCTTCAATCGTTGCTGCATCGTCTGCATATTTCTTTTTCCCTTGCTGCAATTCAAAAACATATTGCGCAAGATTCGTGGCGAATGCACCGACGACACTCGCCGCACTTCCTCCGCCATATTTTCCTTCACGTGAAGCCAACTCTCGGGTCCATTGGTGCACTGTTTTATTCTTCATCAAAAGCACCCTCCTCTACTAGAATAGTCCTGTAATTTTACCTGACGAATCGATATCAATTCGTTCAGCCGACGGTACTTTCGGAAGACCTGGCATTTTCATAACGTTACCCGTTAGGACAACGATAAAACCAGCTCCTGCTGAGACGGTTAAATCTGAAATCGTAATCGTAAAGCCTTCTGGACGACCGATTGCTTTTGGATTATCCGATAGTGAATACTGTGTTTTCGCCATACAGACTGGCAACTCGTGGAAACCTAAGCGTTCCAATTTACGTAGTGTACGACGGGCTTCCTTCGTCCAAGCAATGCCTGCACCACCGTATACTTTTTGCACAATTTTTGTAATCTTTTCTTCAATCGAATCTTCTAATTCGTAAGGGTGTGTTAGTTGTGAAGGCAAGTTAGCAATTTCAACAACTTTGCGTGCTAAGTCTTCACCACCAGCCCCACCATAGCCCCAAACATCCGCTGAGACAGCTGGGTAACCTTTTTGCTCACATAATTCAAGCAATAAATTCTTCTCGTTTTCGGTATCGGCAACGAATTCATTAATCGCTACAACAACATTCATGCCAAAGATATTTTTCATGTTCTCTACATGTTTTTGTAAGTTGCGGAAGCCTAAACGCAAAGCGTCTAAGTTTTCATTTTTGAGGTCGTCTTTCGCTAAACCACCATGCATTTTTAACGCACGAATCGTAGCGACAAGAACGACGGCATCTGGCTCTAAACCAGCTGTACGACATTTGATGTCCATGAATTTTTCGGCCCCTAAATCGCCACCGAAGCCACCTTCTGTAACTACATAATCGGCATGTGCTAAAGCTGTTTTCGTCGCCAGCACACTGTTGCATCCGTGAGCTATATTCGCAAAAGGTCCCCCATGAATAAAGGCTGGCGTCCCTTCTAATGTTTGGACTAAGTTTGGTTTCATCGCATCTTTTAACAATACCGCCATTGCGCCTTCAGCTTTTAAATCACCGATTGTCACAGGTTCATTTGCATATGTATATCCTAAAATACATCGACGTAGACGTCTTTTCAAATCGTCAATATCTTCAGCTAAACAAAGGACGGCCATGATTTCGGAAGCAACCGTGATTTCAAAACCATCTTCACGTGGCATGCCATTCACTGGCCCACCAAGTCCACTCACGATTTGGCGTAATTGACGGTCATTCATATCTACGGCGCGTTTCCAACTAATGCGTCGTGGATCGATATTCAGCTCATTCCCTTGTTTCAAGTGGTTATCTAACATGGCTGCTGCTAAGTTATTGGCCGCACCAATCGCATGCATGTCCCCGGTAAAGTGTAAGTTCAAGTCTTCCATTGGAACAACTTGCGCATAACCACCACCAGCTGCTCCTCCTTTAATCCCAAAAACAGGTCCTAAGGAAGGTTCTCTTAAAGCAATCGCCGTTTTCTCGCCAATCTTAGACAAGGCATCGCCTAGCCCAACGGAGACGGTCGTTTTCCCTTCACCTGCTGGCGTGGGATTAATCGATGTAACTAAAATTAATTTGCCCGATTTTTTTTCGAAATCATCGGTTTCGACATTAATTTTCGCCTTATAAGGCCCATAAAGTTCTAACTTCTCTAATGGGATATCGAGCTTATTTGCAATACTTTCAATTGGTTCCATCACAACATTTTGTGCAATTTCTATATCTGTTTTCATATGAAAGACCTCTTTCTATTGTCAAAATGCCCTCAGTATAAGTTATTCAAAGTATACCATATACCTACACGTCTGTTCGGTACTTTTTTTATCAAGATCCACTTAAAAAATATAGGCCATACATGTTTAATGCATGACCTACTTATTTGCTTACTTCATTGATTTCATTGAGAAAGCCTTTGGTTTAACGTGTGTAGTTTGGTGCTTCTTTTGTGATTTGGACATCGTGTGGATGTGATTCGACTAAACCGGCTGCTGAAATACGGACAAATTGCGCTTCGTCACGTAAATGCGCCAGATCAGGAGCACCAACGTATCCCATTCCTGCGCGGAGGCCACCAATCATTTGGTAAACGATGCCTGCTGCTGAACCTTTGTATTCAACACGACCTTCGATTCCTTCTGGGACTAATTTTTTCGCTTCATTTGAGTCTTCAAAGCTTTCTGACTGGAAGTAACGGTCACTTGAACCAGCTTTCATCGCGCCAAGAGAACCCATACCACGGTACGTTTTGTAGCGACGTCCTTGGAACATTTCGAATTCACCTGGTGACTCATCTGTTCCCGCAAGCATTGAACCTAACATCACGGCATGACCACCAGCGGCTAGCGCTTTGACGATATCGCCTGAATACTTAATCCCACCATCGGCAATAATTGACTTGCCGTATTCACGAGCCACATCAGCACATTCATAAACAGCTGATAATTGCGGTACCCCAACACCGGCAACAACACGTGTTGTACAAATTGATCCCGGGCCAATTCCAACTTTTACGACATCAACACCGACTTCGAATAAAGCGCGTGTTCCTGCAGCTGTCGCGACGTTACCAGCGATAACTGTAACATCTGGATACGTGTCGCGAATTTCTTTAATTTTACGGATAACACCGGCACTGTGTCCGTGGGCTGTATCCACAACAAGTGCGTCTACACCGGCATCTACTAAAGCTTGTGCACGTTCGAAAGTATCTGTTGTTACACCAACTGCGGCTGCTACTAATAAACGTCCATCTTCATCTTTAGATGCATTTGGGAATTCTTTTACTTTTTCAATATCTTTAATCGTGATTAAACCAGCTAGTTTTCCTTCTTCATCCACTAATGGTAATTTCTCGATACGATGTGCGTGTAAAAGATTTTTTGCTTCTTCTAAAGTTGTTCCTGCTGGAGCTGTAATTAATTCTTCTTTTGTCATGTAGGCATGAATCGGTTGGAAGAAATTTTCGACAAAGCGTAAGTCACGGTTTGTAATGATCCCTTCAATTGTTAAGTCATCTAAAGCTTTAACAATTGGCACCCCACTAATATGGTAGCGCGTCATTAAATCTGCCGCATCTTGAATTAAGTGATTTGGCGTTAAATAGAATGGGTTGTTGATGACACCATTTTCTGATCGTTTCACTTTTCGGACTTCATTCGCTTGTTTTTCAATCGATAAGTTTTTATGGATAACACCTAGTCCACCTTCACGACTCATTGCGATCGCCATTTTTGCATCGGTTACAGTATCCATACTTGCACTAATAATTGGAATATTTAAATGTAAATTAGGGGCCAACTCCACACTAAGATCAACATCATTCGGTAACACATTACTTTCTGCGGGCACTAATAAGACATCATCAAATGTAATTCCTTCACGTTCAAACTTTGTTTCCCAAGCACTCATTTATATATTCCTCCATTTATTTTTAATTCTTTATAAGCTAACACTTATATTCGATAACTTCAAGAAAAAGATGAAAATAATTTCAATTCATCTTTAAACGACACTGTAATTCCGAACATTAAGCTATATCCGAACGAAATCCATCTAAAACCGAACATTACATGTCATTTCTTTCCAATCGTTCATTTTCGCTGTTTTAATTTAAAATTTTCTGAAATCGTCTTACTCCCTGTCATTATAACCATAAAGCTTATAAAATAACAACTTTCTTTTAAATAAACCGTGCATTTCAATCGGTATTGCTGTATGATATTCTAGTAAACAAATAAAACGTTCGTATTCCAAGATATTTTATAGCAAACGGCAGCTATTAACCATTTAAAAACACGAACATTATAAGGAGAAATTCAATTGACTTTGATTTATGCTGGAAAAACGAAA
This sequence comes from uncultured Carnobacteriaceae bacterium, assembly GCA_964624875.1. Classification (GTDB taxonomy): domain Bacteria; phylum Bacillota; class Bacilli; order Lactobacillales; family Carnobacteriaceae_A; genus Atopostipes. Next base: position 16,977 of record CAZUZA010000008.1, read on the forward strand.
GATCTAATGGAAGATAAAGATGGAAACACGTATTTTCATTTTAAAGATGATGTGACTGGTAAAGATGGTGTATTTGACCCAGGTGAAAACCAAGTCGGTGCAACTATCTCAGGTTCAGGCCATTCAAACGTCGTTGTATCAACTTATTTTTTTGAAAAATTAGAAGAAAAAGGTATTCCAACACACTTCATCAGCTCAAACGCAGATGACCTTACGATGCACGTGAAAAAAGCAGAAGTATTTGGTAAAGGCTTAGAAGTCATTTGTCGTTATCGTGCAGTTGGATCATTCATTCGTCGTTATGGTTTATATGCCAAAGCAGGCGACCAACTCGACAACTATGTTGAATTCACATTAAAAGACGATGACCGTCAAGATCCCCTCATTAATGAAGATGCCCTCGTACAATTAGGTATTTTAAAAGAAAACGAATATGCCGTTATCAAAAAACTCACGCAAGACATCTCGGGTGTTATAAAGGAAGAACTCGCTAAAAAAGATTTAGAACTTTACGATATCAAATTAGAATTTGGTCGTTTAGCCGGTAGCGATACAATCGTCCTTATCGACGAAGTATCAGGTGGCAATATGCGTGTTTATAAAGGTGATGAATCGATTCACCCACTCGACTTAGTTCATTATTTCAAATAATCCGTGCGACCAAGCACACACAAACAACTAACACAAACGTCGTCATTTCACGATAAGAAAGATAAAAAGGAGCGCTTATGTTAACAATAACAAAACGTAAAACTGATTATGCTGTTGAGAACCAACGATTGGTGAAAGAAGCCATTGATTTTCTTGGGTGGAATGAAGGATTTTCTATCCAAGTTTATGAAATCTACGATTATGCCGGTGTGACTGCGGCTGAGCGTCTAAAAATCGAAGCGCAATTATTCGATGCGCAAAAGGATACGATTTTTCATGACTTACCAGAAGTTAAGCAAGGCTTTGGTTTCCGTTTCCATCAAGTGCCAGGACAATACAACGAAAATGAAGTGATGACGCAAGAACTCATCCAAAAATTATTGGGCTATGAAGCCGTCGAAGTTTCGCACTCACGCCTCTTTGTATTCGCAGGTGTTTCAGAAGAACAAGTACTTGCTTTTAAAGAATATTACTTAAACCCTGTCGAAAATGTGGAGATGCCGTTAGACGCGTCACCTGCACCGATTCATATGTCGACAACGGAAGAGCTAGAACCGATCGCTGGTTTTATCGACATGACGGAGGCCGAAGTTCGTGCTTACAGCGCCAACTATTCAATGGACGCAGACGATATGCTGGTTTGCCATCAGTACTTTAAAGCTGAAAACCGCAATCCGAATGTCACAGAATTGAAAGTGATCGATACGTACTGGTCAGACCACTGTCGTCACACGACCTTCAATACAGAGATTGACCAGATTGATATCGAAGAAGGTTTGTACAAAGACTTATTCCAAAGCGCGTTAGATGATTACTTACAAAAACGCGAATATTTAAACCGTACGGATCGCCCTGTTACGTTAATGGATATGGGGACAATTCAAGCCAAAGATTTAATGGCACGTGGTCTTTTAGAAAACGTTGAAGTTTCAGCTGAAATCAACGCCTGTGCATTAGAGATTAAAGTCGATGTCGCTGGTGAAGAAGAAGATTGGATTTTATATTTCAAAAACGAAACACATAACCACCCTACTGAAATCGAACCATTTGGTGGCGCGTCAACTTGTTTAGGTGGCGGCGTTCGTGACCCTCTATCTGGTCGTAGCTGGGTTTACCAGGCAATGCGCTTATCCGGTGCGATGAATCCGAATCAGAAATTAGAAGATGTCCACACCGATAAATTACCACAACGTACGATTTCACAACAAGCGTTAGCTGGCTACTCTGATTACGCGAATCAAATCGGAGTAACAGGCGCTTATGCCGAAGAAATTTACCACCCAGGTTACGAAGCCAAACGTATGGAATTAGGAGCCCTTATTTCAGCAGCGCCTCGTCGCAATATTATTCGTGAAGAACCACTTGCTGGTGACATTATTGTGCTTTTAGGTGGTCGCACAGGTCGCGATGGCCTTGGTGGAGCGGTGGGTTCATCACAAATTCAAACCGAAGAATCCTTAGAAACAGCTGGTGCCGAAGTTCAAAAAGGAGCACCTTCTGTTGAACGTAAAATTACTCGACTCTTCCGTAATGGAGATGCGACTGCTTTAATTAAACGTTGTAACGACTTTGGTGCAGGTGGCGTATCGGTTGCGGTTGGTGAACTGGCTGACGGTATTGCGATTAACTTAGATGCTGTGCCGACAAAATACGACGGGATGCATGGGGGCGAGATTGCCCTATCAGAATCACAAGAACGCATGGCTGTCGTGATTGCACCAGAAAACTTAGAGGCATTCATGGCTTATGCTGAAGCAGAAGATGTAGAAGCATCGATTATTGCTGAAGTAACCGATACAAACCAAATAACGATGACTTGGAACGGTGTCGAAATCATCCGTATTGGTCGTGACTTCCTCGATTCAAACGGTGCACCAAAACATGTGAACGCAACATTAGTCCAACCACAAGAAATTTATAACAATAAGTTAACTGACGTCTCAACTTGGTCTGAAGCCGATGTTGTGAACTATATGACCGACTTAAATCGTGCTAGCCAACAAGCAATGGCAGAACAATTTGATGCTTCTATTGGACGCGCATCCGTGCTCTTCCCTTATGGTGGGAAATACCGTAAGACGAAAGAATTAGGTATGGTTTCACGCTTACCGGTTGAAAACGGACAAACGACAACGACATCCGGTATGGCTTATGGTTTCCACCCTGACTTAGCCGAACAATCTCCTTTCCACGGTGGTTACTACGCCGTTATCGAATCCGTTTCGCGTATGGTCGCACTTGGTTTTGACTACAAGGACATCCGCTTAACTTTCCAAGAATTCTTCGAAAGCTTAAATGAAGAAGCTAAACGTTGGGGTAAACCCGTGCTTGCTTTACTTGGCGCGAACACTGCGATGGACGCTTTAGACTTAGGTTCAATCGGTGGAAAAGATTCAATGTCCGGAACGTTTGAAGACTTAGACGTACCTCCGACACTGATTTCTTTTGCGATTGCACCCGGAAAAATCGAACACACATTATCTCGTGCTTTTAAACAAGCCGGATCAACTGTTGTATTACTCGAAAACCCATTACAAGCAGACGGTACAGTAGATGCTCCTTTAGCGAAAACAATTTATGACCGCATTCATGCATTAACGAATACAGAAGATTTACTCGCAGCATCAACAGTTGGTTTCAACGGTATGTTGAAGGAACTGATTGAAATGTCGCTTGGAAACGGCTTAGGGATTCAAACAACAGCTGAAATCACAAAGCGCTTGGTAGAACCAATGGTCGGCTCATTTGTCTTAGAATTCGACAGTAACGCAGCTGTTCATGAATTATTAGATGGCTTAAACTTTACGGTTGTCGGTCTGACAGTCGAAGAGCAATTTATTTTAAACGACGTCACGGTTGATTTAGAAAATATCTTAAACGCATCCGAACAAGTCTTTGATTCTGTTTTCGAAACAACGACTTTTGCACCTCGTGAAATGGCTCAGGCTTCTGCAGCAACTTTTGCAGGCAATGCCCCAGTCGAGACACCACGTGTGCTCGTGCCCGTTTTACAAGGGACGAACGCAGAATACGACGTACGTGACGCCTTCCAAGCAGCCGGCTTTGAAGTGACACAAATCGTTTTAGCCAATGCATCGCATGCAGCCTTTGAAGCTTCGATTAAAGCATTCATTGAGCAATTAAACACACATCATGTATTAGCGATTGCTAGTGGTGCTGTTTTTGGAAACCAACCAAATGAAATCAGCAGAGCGTGGAAAATTATTTTCAAGCGTGACGATGTGAAACAAGCTGTGCATCAACACTTAGCACAAAAACACTTAATCTTCGGTTCAGGAACTGGTGCAGCGGCTTTAATCGCAGCTGGTTTAATCGAACACGGTGAGATAACCGACACAACCGATATTCATGTCTTACCAAATAAAAACGGCAAATTTATCTCGACACTCGTTCCAGCACAAATCTTATCCGCACAATCTGCTTGGAGCAGTCAAGTGGATACGGATCACTACACAACAGCTGTTGCTACAGCCTGGGGTCGAATTGATCTAGGAAATGCAGCTGAAAAAATGACGGCAAATGGTCAAGTCATTTCAGCCTTTACAAACTATTTTGCAGAAGAAAACATCGATGGTTTAACAAGTCCGAACGGCTTAGTCTTTGCGACGTTATCAAACATTGAACGTATGGATGCAGGCTTATTCCAAAACACGGGTGACGTTGTTTTACCACCATTTATTAAACAAGCACGTGCTTACTTTAACTAAGACAAGACATTCTAGGAGGAATTTTAATGGACGTAAGAATTATTATGGGTAGCTCAAGTGATGCAGCAATTGGCGAAAAAGTAACGAGCTTTTTAAAGAAATTTGAAGTGGATTATGAAGTCACGGTTATTTCAGCCCACCGTGCCTTAGGTGACTTAGACAAAATGATGGCGCAAGACGATGCAAAAGTGTACATCGGAATTGCTGGAAAAGCAGCGCACTTAAGTGGCGTTATGGCGGGTATGACAACGAAACCCGTTATTGGTATTCCGGTAAAATCATCCACATTAGATGGTTTAGACGCGCTCCTTTCAACAGTGCAAATGCCAAAAGGTGTTCCAGTGGCAACCATGGCGATTGACGGTGGCGAGAACGCGGCGATTTTTGCAACACAAATTTTAGCCTTAGCGAACGAAGAACTTGCACAAAAATTACACGATTACAAAACAGAGATGACAGAAGGCGTTCGCAAGATGAACGATGAAGACGCAGTCAAAAACTTATAAGAAGGAGATATCATGAGCGGCATATTAGGAGTATTTAGCTTTGAAGATTACGTCATTTTTCCCAAAATTTACTACGGCCTCTACGCTTTACAACATCGAGGGCAAGAAGGCGTTGGGATTGGGACGATCGATCAAGGACAAGTGAACGTGCACCAAAACAAAGGGTTAATTAGTGAAAATTTTGGAACAGGTCTAGTCGACACGATGCCTGGCAACAAAGGGATTGGTTTTGTCGAATACAACATCCATGGTGAAAACCGTGCCAAAATGCCTGTCGCTCGTGACAATTCTTTATTAGGAATAGATGGTGTGATCGATAACCCCAATTTTAGTATCGACGAATGTATGGATTATTTAAATGGTGATTTAATCGAACTCCAACGTTATTTCGAAACCATTACCGGGAAATTCACCCTTGTCTTTATGAGTGATGAACGGTTAATCGTGATGAAAAACCAAGACGGGATCAAACCACTAGCGATTGGGCGCTTAGGCAATACGATGATCGCCTCTTCCGAAACATGTGCGATTGAAACCATCGGTGGTCGTATTATCCGTGAAATTCAACCAGGTGAAATGTTTGTTCAAACGAAAGACCAATCAACAAGTTACTATCTAACCAACTCAATTGAAGCAACTGAAAACTTAGATGCATTTGAATTTATTTATACAGCGCGTCCAGATTCCATTCTAGATGGGGTTTCGGTTTACGATGCCCGTTATCGTTTAGGCCAAGCCTTATGGCAAGAGCAACCGTTAGACAATGCGATTGTGATCGGTGCACCCGATTCCGGCATTATTGCTTCCTTAGGTTATGCCAATGCTTCAGGTCTTCCTTACCAAGAAGGTTTCGTGCGTAACCGTTATGTGGGACGAACCTTTATTAAAGCGACTCAACTCGATCGCGAGCAAGGACTCCAAGTAAAACTGACACCGATTCGCCAAAACGTCGCCAATCGCAATATCATCTTAGTCGATGACTCGATTGTGCGTGGCACAACGATTAAACGAACGGTAGAAAGCTTGAAAGAAATGGGAGCCAATTCGGTTCATGTTCGCATTGCTTCGCCAGCTATTTTAAATTCTATTGGCGACACGTTAGACATTACCGATATAAAAGATTTAATTGCAGCGAACCACAGCTTAGATGAAATGCGTGAGCAAATCGGCTGTGATTCCTTACACTTCCTATCACTAGACGGCTTTCACCGCGCGATCGGCCGCAATCAGTTATATGACTATTACTTTAAACGCGCAGATCATAAGGAGGATTCATCATGGGTTTAGATTATAAAGCAGCAGGAGTCAATAAAGAGGCCGGTTACCAACAAGTCAACTTAATCAAAGAGATGATGAAAGCAACCTATACAAGCGAAGTCTTAACCGATGCAGGTGGCTTCTCAGGTATGGTGCAACCCGATTTAACGAACGTTGCTGAACCGGTTTTAGTTTCTGGAACAGATGGTGTGGGCACCAAACTAAAAATTGCGCAAGCTTTAGATAAGCATGACACCATCGGGATTGATTTAGTTGCTATGTGTGTCAACGATATTTTATGCCAAGGCGCTCGCCCCCTCTTCTTCCTTGATTACATCGCAACCGGTAAATTAATTCCGGAAAAAATGGCGTCAATTGTCGAAGGTGTGGCTGAAGGTTGCCAACAATCATCCGCTGCGTTAATCGGTGGTGAAACGGCTGAAATGCCTGGTTTATATGCCGAAGATGAATACGACTTAGCTGGTTTCGCCGTTGGGATTGTCGATAAAAAAGACATTATTACAGGTAAAGAAATCCAAGCAGGTGATGTGGCCATTGCTCTTCCATCAACGGGAGTGCATTCCAATGGTTTCTCACTTGTCCGTGCAGTTTTAGATAAACATAAGATTGCCTTTACCGATGAAGTGCCAGGCATTGATGGTCCAATTGGTGAAGCTTTATTAGTACCTACTAAAATTTATGTTCAAGAAGTCCAAGCGCTCTTAAAAGAGGTCCAAGTCAAAGGTCTGGCTCACATTACGGGTGGTGGCTTATACGAAAACTTACCACGTGTTTTACCAGAGAACTTAGGGATTCAAATCGATACAAATATTATCCCGAAACAACCTATTTTCACAACGATCCAAGACTTAGGTGGTATCGCAACGAAAGAGATGTATGGCACGTTTAATATGGGTATCGGCATGGTCGCGTTCATTTCACCAGAAGAGGCTGACAAAGCACTCGGGCTTTTAAACGAAATGGGTGCGGAAGCCTTTGTTTTAGGCGTTGCCTCAAGCGATGTCGAAGGGGTCGAGTTAACGTGGGTAGAATAGGTGTATTGATTTCTGGTGGTGGAACAAATTTACAGGCGATTATCGATGCATGTGCGACTGGCGTAATTGTTGGTGAAGTCGTGGCGGTTATTTCGAATAAGCCGGATGTATATGGTTTAGAGCGAGCAAAAAAGCACGATATTCCGGCTCATGTTACACAAGATGCCCAAGAAAAGATGGCTATTTTAGACGAAGCAGAAGTTGATTTAGTCGTTTTAGCGGGCTATATTCGTAAAATTCCAGCGGCGATGATCGAACGCTATCCGAATCGTATCGTTAACGTCCACCCTTCTCTTATTCCGGCTTTTGCTGGAAAAGGCTTCTACGGCCTGAAGGTGCACGAAGCAGCAATCGCTCGAGGCGTGAAAGTTTCTGGCGCCACGGTGCATTTAGTGAATGAAGATTTAGATGCAGGTCCGATTTTAGAACAAGAAACGGTTCCTGTTTTGGCGGATGACACGCCTGAAACCCTACAACAACGTATTTTAACGCTGGAACACCAACTACTCGTTCGAGCGATTCAACATTTATTGGAAGGAGAAGCATAAACTATGCGCGCATTATTATCAGTTTTTGACAAAAAAGGCATCACGACATTTGCCCAAGGTTTAATTGACCTCGGCTGGGAACTTATTTCAACGGGAGGGACGCTGAAAGCTCTGCAAGACGCAAACATTCCAGTCCTCGCTGTCGAAGAAGTCACTCAAGCTAAAGAAATACTCGGAGGCCGTGTCAAAACGCTCCACCCTGCCATTCATGGGGGTATTTTAAACCGACGAGCAAACAAAGAAGATCAAGGTGAAATGGATGCGTTAGGTTTAACAGCCATTGATATGGTGGTGAACAACCTTTATCCCTTTGAAGCAACTGTTTCGAACCCAGATGCCAGTGAACAAGATGTGATTGAGAACATTGATATTGGTGGCCCTTCAATGATTCGGGCAGCTGCTAAAAATTATGAAGATGTCATTATCGTCACAGACCCTGTTGATTATGAGGCGATTTTAGCGAAGTTGCAAACGGATCAGGTATCTTTAACCGACCGTCAATATTTAGCGACCAAAGCCTTCCAATTAACAGCTTATTACGATTCGATGATAGCACAAACCTTTATGAAACAAGCAGACCGTTCAGAGTGGCCAGCTTATTTTGTGAAAGGTTACCGTTTAGACGAAACTTTACGCTATGGCGAGAACCCACACCAAGCAGCTGCTTATTATGTTGATCCTTTATTAGACGATTACAATCTCAAACAATTACACGGCAAGCAACTTTCATACAACAACTACAATGATATGAAAGCTTGCTTAGATTTAGTATCAGAATTTAGTGAGCCGGTATCGGTTGCGATTAAGCACAATAACCCTTGTGGTGTTGCAATTGGTGACTCACCAGCAGATGCGTATGCGAAAGCTTACGCCGTTGACCCCCACTCTATTTATGGTGGCATTGTTGGATTTAACCGCGAAGTTGATGCTGCTACAGCTGAACAATTAAGCGAAATCTTCTTAGAGATCGTCGTTGCGCCTAGCTTTTCGCAAGAAGCTCTGGACATACTAACGAAGAAGAAAAACATTCGCCTGATGGAAGTTGCGAATCTCAATGACTTTACCGGTCAAAAGCAGACAGCTAAGGAAGCAGTCGGCGGTCTATTAGTCCAAGATAAAGACTTAGCACTCACAAGCGAAGATGGCCTGAAACTCGTTAGCGAACGCGAACCTTCGGCAAACGAAGTGAAAGAATTGGAATTTGCGTGGAAAATTGCCAAACACATTTCATCCAATGGAATGGTTGTAGCTAAAGATGGTCGCGCAATCGGCTTAGGGCACGGGGAAGTCCGTCGTGTCTGGGCTTTAGAGAAAGCCTTAGAGCGTTCGGAATTTTCGTTAGAAGATGCTGTGGTTGCTTCGGATGGCTTCTTCTTCGCGGATACAATCGAAACGTTGAACGAACACAACATTAAAGCCGTCATTCAACCGGGTGGCTCGATCCAAGATGAAAAAGTTATCGCTGCTGCAAATGAACATGGTATTTCAGTGTTATTCACTGGAATGCGTCACTTTAAGCATTAGGAGGAAACGATGAATATTTTAATTATTGGTGGTGGCGGTCGTGAACACGCCCTCGCTTGGAAGTTCAAACAATCCGATCGTGTGAACCAGATCTTTGTTGCTCCGGGAAATGCAGGTACAGCCGATGCTTATGAGAATGTCGCAATTGACCCGCTAGACTTTGAACAACTCGTTGCTTTTGCGAAAGAACAAGCTGTAGATTTAGTCGTTGTTGGCCCGGAAGCGCCTTTGAGCGAAGGAATTGTCGATGTCTTTATCGATGCTGGAATTAAAATATTTGGTCCAAAAAAAGTGGAAGCGCAATTTGAAGGCTCCAAAGATTTTTCGAAACGCTTCTTTGTAAAATATGACATCCCTACTGCACAGTACAATAGCGTGACCGATTATGATGAAGCCTTAGCTTTAATTGAAGGACTGGATTCAAAAATCGTCATTAAAGCGGATGGTTTATGTGCCGGAAAAGGCGTCATTATCGCGGAAGATTATGAGGAAGCCAAACAGACATTCCAAGATATTTTAGTCGACAATATTTTTGGTGACCAAGGTGAGACAGTCGTTGTCGAGGAATTTTTAGAAGGTGTGGAGCAGTCCCTAATTTGTTTTGTGTCCAATAATCGTATTATTCCAATGGATACAGCCCAAGACTACAAACGCATTGGTGAAGGGGATGTCGGTCCCAACACAGGTGGCGTAGGTGTCTACTCGCCTAGTCGCTTCTCCAACGATTCGGTACGTCAATCGATTGCCGATATCCTAATTAAAATCGAAAACGGCTTCGCGGCAGAGGGCTTAGATTTTAATGGCATGCTGTTTATTGGTTTCATGATTAAAAACGATGAAGCGAAAGTATTAGAGTTTAACGTGCGTTTTGGTGATCCAGAAACAGAAGTCCTCTTACCACGTTTGCAGTCTGATTTAGTCACGATTATTGAGAAAACCTTAGATGGCTCATTATCGGCCCATGATTTAGTGTGGGACGACCGTGTGGCTGTTGGTGTAGTGCTTTGTTCCGATGGGTATCCTGAGACTTTTGAAAAAGGCGTCGTCATTGATGCCATTCCAACCGACTTATCGGACTCCGAATTTTTATTCCATAATGGAACAGCTTTAAACGATGCGGGTCAACTTGTCACAAATGCCGGTCGTGTCCTGACACCTGTTGCTTTAGGTGCTACAATTGAAGAAGCGCGCGAGAAAGCTTATCGCTTAGTTCAAGCCGTGAAATCAGATGGCTTGGTTTATCGAAAGGATATTGCTTTTTAGTTAATAGGAATTTCTAGGATTCTTTTCCTCAAGAATGGACAATTTTTAAATAATTTTGTATGATATGCATGAAGACAAGGAGGAGAATACATGAAATTTTTAGATCGTCTTGCATTAACAATTTTAGTGTTAGCTGGAGTTCTTTTTGCAGTTGCCGGCCTTTTCGACATGAACGTTGTTGAAATGATTTTTGGCTCAAGTGACGCATTAGGCGCTCAAATCGTTTATGGATTAATCGGTGTTAGCGCACTATGGTGCTTGAAGTATTATGGTTACACTCCTGAAGGCGGTTCCCGCTTAAAAGGTAGAAAAATTTAAAACTCAGATTGAAAACCCGCTGAAGTTTCGACTTCACCGGGTTTTTCGTCTTTCGGCTGGGCTGGATATATTTTGACTCAACCTAAAAAAATTGTCTATTCAGTAAAAAGCACAGAAAAATCGACTCACCATATCATATGGAAAGTCGATTGTTATTTATTCTATTAATCTTCGTCAAAAACGCCAGCTTCTAATGCGCGTAATAAAGGTTCAGCCGATCCAGCGTTTGTCGCTAATGGTATGGCATAAACATCACACAGACGAAGTAAGGCAGATACATCCGGTTCATGAGGCTGAGCCGTTAGTGGGTCACGCATAAAAATAACCAAATCAATTTTTTGATCCGAGATGTAAGCACCAATTTGTTGGTCGCCCCCTAATGGACCCGATTTAAAGCGGTGAACATCCAAACCAGTCGCATCAATAATACGCTGACCCGTTGTCCCTGTCGCATATAAAGTGTGTTTCTTTAATGTTTCTTGGTACTCTTCGACAAGCGCAACTAATTCATTCTTTTTCTTGTCATGGGCAATTAAAGCAATATTCATGAATCAATCTCCTCTACTTTACATTTTAAGTTACTACAAGTTTAGCATATTTTTCTTTTTTCTTCTATTTCAATCTACGGGATAAGAAGTAGAACCCTTTTCATTTCTTCGTTATAATGAATCAATAACGTATAGGAGGAGTCCAAATGACAAAACAGATTGCGATTATCGGCGGTGGTGTCGTCGGAGCGACGGCTGCTTATTATTTATCAAAAGATCCCCAGCATACGGTCACTCTTTTTGATGAAGGCGTTGGCCAAGGAACAAGCGCTTCAGCCGGTATTATCAGTCCTTGGCTCTCCAAAAGACGCAACAAAGAATGGTACAACCTCGTAAAATTAGGCGCGGCTTTTTACCCTGACTTTTTAACAGACGTGCTCGCTGGAAAAGAGATTCCAAAGAACGTTTACCAGCAAGTTGGTACACTTCTGTTTACGAAAAAAGACAAAGCTTTAGAAGAATTGTTGGCGATTGGGGAGAAAAGACGAGTGGATGCTCCCGAAATTGGCGACTTAAAAATTCTCAATCCAGAAGACATTCAAAAACTGATCCCCATATATACGAAAGAAAAACGGGCGCTATTCGCAAGTGGTGGTGCGCGCGTCGACGGCCAGGAACTCGTGCAGTTACTGACCACA
>CAZUZA010000008.1:29112-34900 GCA_964624875.1 uncultured Carnobacteriaceae bacterium
GTCATCATGCCTGCCGGTGAAAAGGACATCATCCCCTTCCTCGACGGGAAAATCGTGATTGGTGCCACCCACGAAGACGAGGCGGGCTTTGACTTAACCTTAGAAGAAAAAACACTGGGTGAAATGGTTGAGAATGCACAAGCACAATTCTCCGAGCACTTAGATAAAGACTGGATAACAAGGGGTCGTGTTGGGACGCGTGCTTACACGTCAGACTTCGCACCTTTTTTCGGACCCGTTCCAGGAATGGCGAACGTCTATACCGCAAGCGGCTTAGGTTCAACCGGTTTGACGGCGGGACCGATTGTCGGGAAAATCTTGAGTGATTTTATTTTAGGCAAGGAGCCTGCATTAGACCCTGCGGCTTATCCGATTGAAAACTATCTTAAAAAAGGAGTGGAAGACTGATGAAAAATCCGGCTTACACGAAAAAACATTGGTTTATTTTTGTGGCAGTTGCCCTTATGATGGGGTCTTCCCTCGGCTTGTTAACCAATGGGAACGGGGTCTTTTACCTCCCGATGGCGCGTTCTTTAGAAGTACCACTGGGCTCCATTTCATTACATACAACCTTTAAATCTTTTGCCACGGCTTTTACGGCGCTTACGATTCCAACCATTGTTGATCGCTTTGGGATTAAAAAGACGATTGCTTTAGGCGTGGCCTTTGGTGTCATTGGAACGTATTTCTTAAGTATCGCCAAAAGTGTGCCCCTCATTTATTTTCTCGGGGTAATTCGTGGGATTGGCTTTGCGTATTATTCGCTCGTACCCATGCAGATGATTCTCAGTCGCTGGTTTGACAAGCACAATGGCCTCGTGATGGGTTTAGCTTCGGGTGCCAGTGGTCTATTCGGAGCGATTTCAGCCCCCTTACTAACGCTTGCGATTGAACATTTCGGTTGGCGTAATGCCTTTATAATTAAGAGTGCGTTTATGTTGATTCTAGTCTTGCCGATTTTATTGTTGCCTTTCACATTAAATCCTGAAGATGAAGGCTTGTTGCCTTATGGTTTTGAAAAAGATCACGAACAAGCCGTATTACAAAAAGCTGAAATCAGTGACTTTCAATTTACCAATCAAATCTTTATTGCGCTCATGCTGGTTAGTTTCTTGTCCACTTTAGTCATGTATATCAACTCACACTTCCCTGTACACGGTGAAACCGTCGGCTTACGCCCTGAAATTGCGAGTTTAATGCTATCAGGTGCTATGGTTGGAAACGTGTCTTGGAAAGCCGTATATGGCGCTTTGAGTGACCGCATTGGTGTCGTCAAAGCTTCACTTATCATGTATGCTATCAGCCTGGTTTCTTTGGTATTCATGATCCTATCCCAGAATCCGGCAGTTTTAATCTTCGGTAGTTTCTTATTTGGTGGTATTTTCGCTGTAAACGGCGTAGGCCTCCCTTTATTATCCAATACTTTCTTCGGACCGGTACTTGGTGCGAATGTCTATTCGCGAGTAAACTTCATCTCCAGTTTTGGAGGTGCCCTCGGCGTTGGTTTAGCTGGTTATATTTATGACTATTCCGGTTCCTACATTTTAGTGTTCACCATCGCCATCAGCTTTATTCTAATCAATATCTTTTTATTGATCTTTGCTCAACGCAAACACAACAAAAGCATGTAAACACATGAATAAAACAGTTCAAGGATTAGATGTCCTTGGACTGTTTTTTAATGTGGAAAGTGGACGCCATCCTCCCCCTATTAACTTGAGCGGGCGAAAAGCTCCAAGAGATTTTTATCGTCATAAGGGTGTCTGCTATAAATCCATTCTAGTCCAATTTACGCTTGCTTAAAAAGTGATGATTCCGTTAGAAATAACTCATAAAAATGAAGATTCCCCATGCGTATTCTCATAAACTCCTAAACAATTCCACACTTTCCAAAATTTGTACATACAAGTTTTAAAAATACTGTAAAAGCGCTATCATGAGCAGCTGTCTTGTGCTATACTTCAAGCATAAAAATAGGTTTTTAGGAAGGTTGCGTAGATATGTTGGACCAGATTGGCACGATTTTAAGACACGTAGATGAGCTCGAGCAGCGAGCGTATTTAAAAAATGATTTAGGCATGACCTTTGAGCAAGGAGCTTATACATTTAAAGTATGGTCTCCAAATGCTGACCAGGTCTTTTTAAACTTATATAAAACAGGAAATATTGAAGAAGATTCTTTAATGAATAAACTAGAAATGACTTATTCAGATGACCATGTGTGGGAAATCTCACTGACGGAAGATTTAGAGGGGTTATTTTACACGTATCATTTTGACCACCAAGACCAGAGCACCGAAGCACCTGATTTATATTCAAAGGCAGTCGGACTGAATGGCGATCGAACAGCAATTATTCATTTAGAAGATACAAATCCAGAGAACTGGGAAAATGACACGTATCGTATGAAAAAACATATAACGGATGCGATTATCTGGGAAGGTCACGTAGAAGACTTTACCGCGGACGAGCACTCGGGCATTTCACCCGAAAACAGAGGAAAATATTTAGGTTTCACGGAAGAAAACACGACGCTTAATGGCGCCGGTGACTTCCCCACTGGGCTAAACTATTTAGAAAAATTAGGGATAAACTACGTTCATTTGTTGCCGGTATACGATTTTGTGAACGATGAACGCGATGAAGATTATTACAACTGGGGCTATGACCCGAAAAACTACATGGTGCCGGAAGGAAAATATTCTTCGGACCCAAGCAATCCTGTCGCTCGTATTAAAGAAATGAAGCAAATGATCCAGAGTTTACACGACAAAAACATTGGAGTTGTAATGGACGTTGTCTTTAACCACACGTACCACACGGAAGATTCATGGTTCCAGCATACGGTACCTTATTACTACTATCGTTTTGACGATTATGGAAACTTTTCGAACGGATCAGGTGTTGGAAACGAAACAGCCAGCGAACGTAAAATGATGCGTAAATATATCATCGATGCGATTTTATATTGGACGGAAGAATTCCACTTTGATGGTTTCCGTTTCGACTTAATGGGTGTCCATGATACAGAGACCATGAATGCGATTCGTGAAGCTTTAGACGAAAATGGTTTTGAAGATGTGATATTATATGGTGAACCGTGGGCTGGTGGCGAACTGGCTTTGAAATACCCATACAAGCCGGCTGACCGCAACCACGTGCATGATTATTCAGAACGTATCGCCTTGTTTAACGCAGAGTTTCGCGATGCAATTAAGGGCCATGTTTTCTTAGATTACGATGCAGCCTTTTTACAAGGTGCAAACGACGAGCACATGAGTAGTTTTAAAAATGAAGACTTGATTGCGGCAATTATGGCAAACACTCAATCAGATGGTGGCGAATATCACTTGCCTCATTATAAAACGTGGGCCCGTGTACCGACTGAAGTCGTAAACTATAGCTCAGCGCATGATAACTTTACACTATATGATAAATTGGTTCACTCAACGGACCGACCGATTTCTTATGAGCGCCAAGAAGATTTAATTGCCATGAATAAAATCAACGCAGCTTTATTAATGACGGCTCAAGGTGGAATCTTTATTCATGCTGGTGAAGAATTCGCACGTACGAAATTTGGCGATCCGAACACGTACAATGCACCAATTAAAATCAATAAATTGGATTGGACACGAGCAGCAGAAAACAAAGATTTAGTCGATTATTACCGTGGCATGATTGCAATTCGTAAAGCTTATGCACCATTTAGAGACTTTACAACACATACGACAGATATGATGTACTTCTATCGCACACCCCAAAACGTGTTGATGTACAATGTTCCAAATGTTATTGATAACATTTCAGAGTGGGAATCGATTACGGTTATCGTAAACACAAGTCCATACTCACAAACAGTCAATTTACCACTAGGCGAATATGAAGAAGCTCAAAAGTGGACGATTTTAGCAGATATCGAACAAGCTAATCCGAAAGGCATTGATGCCTATGAAGGGAAAACAATGACTTTAGAGCCACAAGAACTTTATATTCTTGCACTAGAAAGATAAACATTAAAATGAGGATAAAAAGGTCGTCTTCAAGACACTTCATTGTTTTTTGACATGAATTTGAAGCGCCTTTTTTCATTCTTATTTCATCCATTGGAGGGCTAGAATTGACAACAAATAAATATTATGAAATCTATTTAAAACTAAAACAAAAAATAATGGCTCACGAATATACGGAAGGTGAATTGCTGCCGAGTGAAAATGCTTTGGCGAAGGAACATAGCGTTTCACGCGAGACGATTCGTAAGTCTCTGGATTATTTAAGTCAAGACGGACTCATTCAAAAGAAACAAGGTTTAGGCTCCATTGTGCTTAACCCTACTCTGTTTAATTTTCCTATTTCAGGTTTAACCAGTTTTAAAGAGTTATCCGACACGCAAAATATGAATTCAAATACGATTCTTGTACGCAATGAAAAAATTATTGTCGACGAAGAACTACATCGCAAAATTCATGTGCCCGTTGGAAAAGAAATTATCGCGATTGAACGTATTCGTCAGATTGATAAACAGAACGTCATTTATGATATCGACTATTTAAACATTGATATCACAGGGGAAATCCCAGCAGACCGTTTAGAAATTTCCTTATACGATTATTTGGAAAATGATTTGGATTTAGATATTTCCTTTGCGAATAAAGAAATCCTCGTGGAAAATGTGACTGAAAAAGACCGTGAACACTTAGACTTACGCACTGAAGACAATCATTTAGTCGTCATCAGTAGCCACGTCTATTTGGAAGATGCTCGTTATTTCCAGTTTTCGGAATCGCGTCACCGTGTGGATCGCTTTCGCTTCCTCGATTTTTCTAGACGCCAACACAGTTTAGAAGAAAGACGTTATTAATTTCATCAAGATTAAAAAGGTAGTCTATTATTTTGACTGCTTTTTTTAATGCTCTTAATTGATAACGTTTTCCATAAGTGTATAATTAAGTTAAAGAATACTATCAAAGGAGTGAGTCAAATGAGTCAAAAGCGTTCCTTATCGTTTATCAGTTTCTTAGCTTTCATTTCACTATTTTTAATCGCTTGTGGTGTGGAACAATCCTCAAACTATGGCAGTTCGAATGATATGGCTACGGAAGAATCCTGGGCTGAACAAGATATGGCAGATGAAGCCGGAGGTGTTTCTTCCGACTTAGTCTTAGGCGAAAAAATTATCGAAACCATCAGCGTTACCTACGAAACCGTTGATTTCGATTCGTCGTTAGAATACGTCAATGAGCAAATCGAAGCACACGAAGCTGCACTGGAAAACTCCAGTCGTTGGCAAACAAGCTCAAATTACAGCAGTCGCTCGGATCGCGTCTCTATGACCATCCGCGTACCAAACGAAAATCTCAATGCCTTCCGCGAAGCACTGAATGATTACCGTGGGCTTGTCATTCAACACGAAGACATCGATCGCACTGACGTCACTCGCACCTATCGGGACAATGAAACCCGCATCAATATTTTAAAAGAGGAAGAAGAAGTTCTTCGTGAAATGCTCCAAGAACAAGGCAGTTTGGAAGAAATTCTGCAAATTCGCACACGCCTATCTGAAATCGTAACGGAGCGTGAACTTTTTGAAGACCAAAATAGAGATTTTGACGAACGTATTGATTACTCAACCGTTTATTTAGAGTTAATCCAAACGAATCGCGCAAACACAACCGATGGTCGTGGCTTCTGGAATCGTATTACAGATGCGTTTGTCGATGCTCTATATAGCTTTATCGCAGCTGCACAAAACTTTGTGATTACCCTAATCTACCTATTCCCTTACCTA
>CAZUZA010000008.1:35000-37696 GCA_964624875.1 uncultured Carnobacteriaceae bacterium
AGGCTAAATGGTTTTTCACCATAGTTTCCTAAAAGGAAGCTCCAATTGCCTTCTTCTACTTCTGCTGAAATGTCTAAAGTAACCGGCTCGTCATAAAAATTGCTGAACGTAATAATCTCTTCATCATTCAATTGACGACGATAGGCCCATACTTGCTCGTGTTCTAAGAACATTGGTGCGTAAGATCCGTCTCGTATAATCGCACGGTCTTTGCGCAGCTGAATCAACTTCTGGTAGTAAGGGAATATTTCACCCGACTCGAGTTCTTTTTCGACATTTATTTCTGGGTAGTTATGCGCAACTGGAATCCACGGGGTGCCGTCAGTGAAGCCGCCGTTTTTATCCGCGTTCCATTGCATCGGTGTACGACCGTTATCACGCGATTTCTGTGCTAAAATGCCCATAATTTCATCGTGAGGGACGCCTTTTTCTGCTAGATTTTTATAGGCGTTGTAGCTTTCGACATCCCGATATTGTTCGAGCTCTGTGAAATGGGGGTCGGTCATTCCGATTTCCTCGCCCATGTAAACATACGGCGTTCCCTGCATAAAGTGTAGAATATGCGCTTGGCCCGTTGCTGATTTTTCACGGTACTCTTCGTCGTTTCCGAAACGAGACACTGCTCGTGGTTGGTCATGGTTATTCCAAAACAGGGCATTCCAACCACCATTTTCGCCTAAACCAATTTGCCAGTCGTTCATAATTTCTTTTAATTCTAAGAAATCAAATGGCGCTTTTGTCCATTTTTCTTTGTTTGGATAATCCACTTTTAAATGGTGGAAACTGAAGACCATCGTGAGTTCATCATTGTCTGGGTGCGTGTAACCGATTGAGCTTTCGATTGTTGTCGAGCTCATTTCACCGACTGTAATGACTTCTGGATAGCTACCAAATGTTTTTTGATTTAAATCACGTAAGTAGTCGTGCACGATTGGTCGATCCGTATAGAGTGATTTTTCTTGATCAATATCGCCTGTCGCGTTGATGAGCTCTTCATCTTTACCGATTAAGTTAATGACGTCAAAGCGGAAACCTTTCACGCCTTTGTCTAGCCAAAATTGGACAATTTCAGCCGCAGCTTCACGGACTTCTGGGTTACGCCAATTTAAATCAGCTTGTGTTGGATCAAATAAACTGAGGTAGAATCTACCGGTATCACCAAACTTCTCCCACGCTGGCCCTCCGAATTTCGATTCCCAGTTTGTTGGAAATTCTTGTCCTTCGACAGGGTCACGTAAAATATAGTAATCTTGATATTTCTTGTCACCTGCTAAAGCTTTTTGGAACCATTCGTGTTCGGTTGACGTGTGGTTTAAAACTAAGTCAAACATAAAATGAATCCCATACTTCTCACCTTCAGCGATCATTTCTTCGACGTCTTCCATCGTTCCATATTGTGGATCAACAGCCGTATAATCAGCGATATCATAGCCATTGTCATTTTGTGGAGATGGGTAAAATGGGTTTAGCCATACCATATCGATACCTAGTTTATGCAGGTAAGGCAGTTTTTCAGTTACACCTTTTATATCCCCTAAACCATTCCCATCTGTATCGTTAAACGATTTCGTATAGGCTTGATAAATTACTTTGTTTTTAAAGCTCAATGTTCATTCTCCTTTGTTTTTATTTCTTTTCTACAGTTTTATTAAAAAAAGGTGGCTAGATGATTTCACCCAGCCACCTTGCTTATCTTACTTTTTAGTTGTCACTCAACATTGGAATATCAGCGTCAATTGCATCTGTATTTTCTTGTACGAAGATGCCACGTTTTTCAAAAATCATTGTTAAAACGAACGGTACAATAATCGCGATAGCCATTGCAATGAAGAATGGAATCCAGTATTGCGTTTGAATACTTAAGAATCCTGGGATACCACCAACACCGATTGAGTTCGCCGTAACACCTGTTGCTACTGAAACTAAACCTGCTAGTCCCGAACCAATCATACCTGCGATGAATGGGTAAATGTATTTAATGTTAATACCAAACATAGCTGGCTCTGTAACCCCTAAATATGCGGAAATCATAGATGGGAATGATACTTGTTCTTCTTTTTTGTTCCCACGGTGCATCCACCAGATTGAAAGAACAGCTGAACCTTGTGCAATGTTTGATAAGGCGATCATTGGCCATAAGATGGTACCATCATAGTCTGAAATTAACTGTAAGTCGATCGCATTTGTCATATGGTGAAGCCCGGTAATAACGAGTGGTGAATAGAGTGCTCCAAAAATCGCACCGAATACCCAGTTAAAGCTACTTGTTAAACCTGTCATTACCACATCTGAAATCCATGAACCGATTGTCCAACCTATTGGCCCTAAAATCGTGTGTGCAATTAATACCGTTGGTACTAAGGCGAATAGTGGAACGAATATCATGGAAATCGCATCTGGTATAACTTTACGTAAGCCCTTCTCTAAATAAGCGAGCACGAGTGCGGCTAATATGGCCGGTATAACTTGGGCCTGATAACCAATCATGTCAATTTGAAAGAAGCCAAAGTCCCAGAACGGAATCTCCCCGGCGGCTGTTTCTGCTACCTCATAAGCGTTTAATAATTGCGGTGATACTAATGTTAAACCGAGTACAATACCTAAAATCTGAGTTGTTCCTAATTTACGCGTAACGGACCATGTAATCCCAACTGGTAAGAAGTGGAATATCGCTTCTGCAATCAGCCATAAGAAAT
>CAZUZA010000009.1:0-24833 GCA_964624875.1 uncultured Carnobacteriaceae bacterium
AGATTTTTTCCATGTAGATCCTGTAAATCTTGACATATTTATTTCCTCCATTATAAATGTTTTGGAGTAAAATAACGAAACGGATAGAAGCTCAATAATACGTGCATTCCCTTTTAATTTTCACCGAAGAGCAGCCGCTGGTTACTCATTCACCACTTAAGGTAAGGAAATGTTGACGTGATCATCGCCTCTTGCTGCATTATTTTACACAACGAATATTGTACCAATGATGTTCCACAAAGTCAATATTTAATTGAAAGTTTATGGTAGTTTGTTTCCTGCAGCTTTATAAAGTGCATACCAGTCATCACGAGACATCTTGATACTTGCTGCCTTAGCGATTTGTTCGATACGTCCGACATTCATCGTTCCTGCAATCACTTGCATGTTCGCTGGATGACGTAAAATCCAAGTGGATGCAATCCCCGTTGGTGTGGTTCCGTATTTTTCAGCTAATTCTTTCAGTTTACTATTTAATTCTGGATAGTCTTCATGCCCAATGTAAACACCTTTTCCTTCTGACGCTTGATATGGTGACCACGCCTGGATTGTCATGTTATTAAGTCGAGAATATTCTAAAATACCACCATCATGATCTACACTGGCACTTTCTGTCCGATTGACATTGAATCCAAAATCAATCATTCCCGTATGCATTAATCCAAATTGTAATTGGTTCGCAAAGAGAGGCTGTTTTACAGCCGTTTTCAGTAATTGAACTTGCCCTGGACTGAAGTTGCTGACGCCAAAATGACGCACCTTCCCTTGTTGCTCTAAGGTATTGAAAGCTTCTGCCACTTCTTCAGGTTCCATTAATGTATCTGGACGGTGAAGTAACAGGGCGTCTAGGTGATCCATATTTAGTCGTTTTAGGATACCTTCTACGGATTCAATGATATGTTCCTTTGAGAAATTAAATTGCTGGCGGTCTCCAGTAATAATGCCACATTTTGATTGTACAAATATGTCATCACGCTGAATGCTTGTTTGACTTAATGCGTCTGCAAAGATTTTCTCGCTTTCTCCACCACCATATATATCAGCATGGTCAAAAAATGTTATCCCGTTTTCGAATGCTGTCTCAAGAACGGCTACTGGATCTTCTGCTTTCCCAATACGCATTAAACCTAGAATAACTGCTGATACTTCTTCTTGACTTGAACCAAATTGAATCTTTTTCATTTTACAAGTCACTCCTTTATGTCATTATCCTTTATATCATAACAAAACTAGTAGATTTTCACCTACTAGTTTCATCTATTATTTATTATTCTTTCGTTTAAACTCTTCTATCTTTTCATTGATTGTTCTAGAAAGGTTATTCATCGTATCTTCACTTGAATCTTTGGATTTGCCTACTGATTCTTGAATATGTCCTTTTAATACTTGCATTTGATCATCTGTTAATTCTCCAGCTACTTGGTTTAATTTCCCTTTTATTTCATCTATATTTACCATTGAAATACCCCTCCTTCCTTATTAGATACTCTTAAAGCTATTATAAACCTAGACGTTGAAAGACAGCAAACCATACGTTTTAAAGTAGTTTTACCCATTTTTATAATTCTTTAAGGCTAGAATTTTATAAGTTGCATCCTTTTATGTTAAAATGTATTGGAAGGAACATTGCGTTTGAATTTACGTATAATGTAATTTTTTAAAAAATGATTTTGAAATAATACAGGAGGAATTTCTATGATAATTGGAGTACCTAAAGAGATTAAAGCATATGAAAACCGAGTAGCTGCAACACCAAGTGATATTGCAGATTTTGTTAGTGCTGGACATGAAGTATATGTTGAGACTAATGCAGGAGTAGGTTCAGGGTTTACAGATGAGGAATACGCAGAAGCTGGTGCAGAGATTAAGGAGACAGCTGCTGAAGTATGGAAAGCTAAATTGATTATAAAAGTTAAAGAGCCTTTAGAAGAAGAGTATGAATATTTCTACGATGGGCAAATTCTATTAACATACTTACACTTAGCAAATGACAAGAAGTTAACAGAAGCATTAGTTGAGAAAAATGTTTCAGCTGTAGGTTATGAAACCATTTCTGTTAAAGGACAATTACCTTTATTAAAACCAATGAGTGAAGTAGCTGGACGTTTTGCTGTTCAAGCTGGTGCAGAGTTCTTACAACACAAACATGGTGGTTCTGGTATCTTACTAAGTGGTGTTCCCGGAGTCAAAAGAGGTCGAGTGGTAGTTATTGGTGGTGGAATCGTTGGATTAAACGCTGCTAAAATCGCACTAGGACTTGGTGCTCACGTAACAATCTTAGATGTTAATCCAAATCGTTTAGCTGAAATCGATGATTTATATGGTTCTCAAATTGATACTCTGATGTCAAATTCATATAACATTGCACAAGCAGTAAAAGATGCTGATATTGTTGTAGGTTCTGTATTAATTGCAGGAGCCAAAGCACCAGTATTAGTTACAGAAAAAATGATAAAGACCATGAAACCAGGTTCAGTAATTGTTGACGTGGCGATTGACCAAGGTGGTAACTTTGAGACGTCTACCCATGCAACAACACATGATGACCCTATATATAAAGTTCATGACATCATTCACTATACGGTTGCAAACATCCCTGGTGCTGTGCCACATACAGCTACTATTGCACTTACAAACGTTACAATACCATACGCTCTTCAAATCGCAAACAAAGGTTTAGAGAAGGCATTCTTAAATAACCAAGCCATTATGCGTGGTATGAACGTGTACAAGGGGCTAGTAACAAATGAAGGTGTTGCAAATGCTTTAGATATGAAGCATACAAACATGTACAACTTAATTCGAGGTTAAACCAAAATAGATATAAAAGAAGCACACTGGAAGATTTTCATCTTTCGGTGTGCTTTTTTCGTTATTGTCGGTAACTTTTTAAATAGTCGATAATATAAACTTTTTTGATTATTTAAAAATGCGTTCGAATGGATCGCGACTAATTCTTTGCTCTAAGACTTGTTTGGCATATTCTTTCGCTGCAAACAAACTATGGTCACGATAGTTTCCACATTCTTTTGCTGTTACTGCTGGAATAACTTCTGTATCTAATACATCATGTAATGTATTTTCTAACGCAACAGCAATTTCATCCGCTGATGATTCATTCCATTTAATACAGTAAAAACCTGTACGACAACCCATAGGTGAAACATCAATAACACCTTCTAAGTGGTCACGTAGGTAAGTCGCAAATAAATGCTCTAACGTGTGGACAGCACCTGTTGGTAAAGCATCTTGATTCGGCTGCAATAAGCGTAAATCAATTTTCTGAATGGTGCTTCCCTTCTCGTCGTGTTCTATACCTGCTATTCGTACATACGGTGCTTTTACAATATTATGATCTAACTCAAAACTTTCTACTCTTGCCAATTCTATCACCCTAATTTAAATTTCTATTTTTTCTTATTCCTCAACATGTTTCGATAAGTTCTCAATAAATAACATTACTAGTTCTGCCGAACGTTTGCCAGCTAACAGGACAAATTCATCAAAGTTTACCGTCGCTTCTTCATCGGCAGTATCTGATACCGCACGCACGACAGCAAATGGCTTATCAAATTGAGCACAAGTCTGAGCGACTGCTGCCCCTTCCATTTCAGTAACAAGGGCTTCAGGGAAATGGTCTTTAATCTCTGCAATTTTCTCAGCACTCGATATAAACGAATCACCCGTCACAATAAGTCCTTTTTGAACATGCCAATCAATCTCAGTAGCTGCCTCATCCAGCAACTGACAAATTTTTTCATCAGCTGTATACTGCGCAGCCATTTGTGGAATTTGACCGTATGTATAACCAAAACCACGGTTATCTACATCATGGTAGGTTAAGCTCGATGCGATGACTAAATCCCCGATCGATAAACCTTCGCCAATTCCACCAGCAGAACCTGTGTTAATGACCACATCGACTTCAAAAACTTGAATTAATAATGTTGTCGCAATCGTCGCATTCACTTTTCCGATTCCCGAACGCACAACTGTCACATGATGATCCGATAACTTCCCATCGTAAAATGTTTGGTTTGCAATTTCATACACTTCCCCCGAAGAAATTTCCTCCGTGAGTCGTTTAATTTCTTCGTCCATCGCGACTAATATTCCAATTTTCATTTTCTTTTCTCCTTAACGAATATGCTAGATAAATAGTATAATGACCCACGTTATAATAAGCAATAAGAGGACCGTTAAAATTAATAACGATAACGTACGATCTGTCCGACGATAGCGTGCTTGAACATCCGAGCGTTTTTTCTTTGTCTTCCCTTGTCTATTCAGTTTAAATTCTTCTATTCTTGATTTAAATGTGGATTTTACTTTTTCTTTTCTTTCTCTTTTTAACTCTTCTTGTTCTTCTCGTCTTCTTTCAGACCTCAAATTCATAATCATCAACCTTATTTATTTTTTAAGACTGTTTCTCTTTCGTACGGCGCATTTGCCAATAGAATAAGGCAAAGACAGTTTTTGAGTCACATAACTCGCCACGTGAATAAGCATCCATGGCTTCATCAAAGTCTAGCTCGACGACTTCAATAAATTCTTCATCATCTTGAGGAAGGGGGTTATCGACACGCTTCACATCATGGGCTTCGTAAATTTCTAAAAATTCATCGGTAAAACCAGGGGTACTATAAAACGACGTCACAAAGCGCCAATTTTCAGATTGTAAGCCGGTTTCCTCTTCTAACTCACGTTTGGCTGTAACCATCCCATCTTTGTCATCATCCTCACGTAAACCAGCTGGTAACTCTAACGTCGTCTTCCCTATCGATACGCGATACTGACGGACTAACACGAGTTTATTATCTGCTGTAAATGGTAGCACGGCTGCGGCGGCTTTATGCCGGACAATTTCTCGTTTCGCCTCTCTGCCATCTGGTAAAATAACATCTGCTAATTGATAAGTGGTAACTGCTCCTTCATGAACTGTTTCAACATTAACGATTTTCTCTTCAAAATCCATTATTTATTCCCACCTCTCGTATTTTAACTATTATAACATTTTATAAAATTAGATTTACAATATTTGATTAAAATAGTGCTAAAGTCTGAGTAAATAATAGGGGTTTTATGGTAGTATTATAATGAGATTTAGGAAAGGATGTCGGTTGATTATGAAAAAAGAAACATCCAATAAATTATTTATATTAATTTTAGCTATAATAACGGCAGTCGTTGTTGCTGTTATGCTTGGCTTAATGAATGTGAATGGATCATTTTCATTTATTATTGGAGCAATAGTAGGTTTTAGTCTCTATATTATTTTCTTAAGAAAGCAAAGTCCCCCTCGAAAGAAAAAAGGTTTAAAGCCTGTATCAGATAAACGCGAAGCATTTTATAAATCTAGAGGCCTGACGGATGAAGATATTCGATTTTTCAGAGACACGATGAATAAAGCAAAAGCTGAAATAATCCAAGTCGAAACAAATATGACAGGTACAGGGAAATTAAAAGCCATTGCAAATCGAAATAACACCTTACATTTGATGAAAGTGATGTTTAAAGATATTGTGAATGAGCCCGAGCGCTTGCATGAAGTGGACCAATTTTTGTATGTTCACTTACCGAGCTTAGCAGACCTAACCAATAAATATGTATCGATTAATCAGCACCAAGCAAAAAATAAAGAGACATATGACATATTAGAAAAATCTGCGAACACGATTGACAAGATGTGTCAGCGCATTTCTCAAGATTACATTGATTTCCGTTCGACAGATATTTCTGAATTAGCTAATGAAGTTGAATTAGCTAAAACGCGCTTAAATCGATACGGTTCAGATATAGAAGATGATGAAATTTAATCAATAAAATGCACGAATGCATATAGATGCTTAGAAAGGATTAGATGTATGACTGAAAACGAACAAAATAACGATCTAAATAAAGCGACCCAAACATCAAATGACCATCCAGTTGGCTCGGCTTCAATTGATGATTTATTAAAAGACCCTTTTAGCGAACCTATACCAATGCCTGAAATGGATGTTATGAGTAAAGAACAAGAAGAACGCGTGCTCGGACAAACAATCAATCAATTACCTGAAGAACAACAGGCAACCGCTAGAGAATTAGCGAAGCAAATTGATTACACGGATACCGAAGCTGTTCTGAATTATGGTTCGAAAGCTCAACAAAAAATCGGGGATTTTTCACATCACGTACTAGATCATGTGCAAAATCAAGAAACCGGTCAAATCGGTGAAGCTATTAACGACTTAATGTTTTACCTAGAAGAATCAAATCCAAATGAATTAGCCGAAGAAAAACCAAACTTTGTTCAAAAACTGTTTAGACGTGCAAAGCGTTCAGTTTATGAAACAACAGCAAAGTATCAAAAGATTGGTGCCCAAGTTGACCGTATTTCATTGCAATTAGATAAACAAAAAAGCTTATTGTTAGAAGATAACAAAATGCTTGCTCAATTATATGATCAAAACTTAAATTACTACCAAGCATTGAACATTTACATTGCAGCTGGTGAATTACGAGTTCAAGAGTTAGAAAATGAAGTCATTCCAGCAGCTTTAGCCGAAGCAGAAGAATCAGCTGACCAAATGCTGGTACAAAAAGTAAACGACTTAAATCAATTTTTAAACCGTTTAGAAAAACGTGTGCATGATTTACGCATCACTCGTCAAATTACTCTACAACAAGCACCACAAATTCGTCTAATTCAAAATACGAACCAAGCACTAGCAGAACGTATTCAGACATCAATTAATACAGCGATTCCATTATGGAAGAACCAGATCGTCATCTCACTTACCCTCTTACGTAAGCAAGATGCCGTCGCTGCCCAACGTCGCGTTTCAGATGCTACAAATGAGATGCTGAAGCGAAATTCAGAGATGCTGAAACAGTCTTCAATTGAAACAGCTCGTGAAACAGAACGTGCCGTTGTTGATATCGAGACATTGCAAAAAACGCAATCAGATTTAATTGAAACCCTTCAAGAAACATTGTCTATCCAGAAAGACGGTACACAAAAACGTCGTGAGGCGGAACAACAATTAGTTGTTATGGAGGATCAGTTAAGAGATCAGTTGTTGGATATCACACAACAATCACAAAGCGACAAGAACTAACCATTGAGCCAAGAGACGAAAAGTCTCTTGGCTTTTTATTTTCCCATTCATCTCTTTTTCATCCATGGTAAAACGAAAAACCGGACTTCAGCATTTAGCTGTAGTCCGGTTTTTTAAATTATCTCTTATTCTGCTGCTTCTTCTAATAATTGTGGATAGTGTTCTTTAACGATGTCGTGACAACGGTGGCATAACTCACCTTTACCTTGAACTTCGATTAATTCTTCCGAAGTAATACGGCAACGTTCACACACTTCACCTGGCATGTGCTCCACTTTGATCGACATTGTGTCGAAATCAAGAATCGCTTCATCTGCTTCAGGTTTATCTGCTAATGGTAAAACATTTAATTCTGAAGCCACTAGAATTTGACGTAAGTCAGCATCTAAGTCATCAAATAATGCTTTCACGTTATCTGTAACATATAGTGTTGTTTTCGCTTCAAAGTCTTTACCAATTACTTTGTTTTCTCGAGCAACTTCATTCGCTTTTAGAATGTTGTCTCGTAAATCCATAAATTCATTCCATTTTTTAAGTGTTTCTGCACGATTTGCGTAATGCTCTACTTCAGGCATTTCAGCTAATTGTACGTACTCTTCTTCTTCACTTAAATAACCCCAGATTTCTTCTGCAGTATGTGGAATAACAGGCGTTAATAATTTTGTTAATTTCACTAATGCTTCATAAAAAACTGTTTGAATTGCGCGACGATCATATGCATCCGGTGCATCGATATATAAAATATCTTTAGCAACGTTCATATAGAAGTTCGACATATCAACTGTTACGAAATGGTTAATCTCTTTAAAGATATCGTTAAATTTATAGTTGTTGTAACCTGCTAATGCATTTTCAATTGTTTCATCTAATACGTTTAACATATATTGGTCAATTGAACGTAAGTCATCATATGCAATCGCATCTTCAGCTGGATTGAAATCACCTGTGTTTTGAATTAAGAAACGTAGTGTGTTTCTAATTTTTCTGTATACTTCAGAAACTTGGTTTAATAACTCCATACTGACTCTTACATCTGATGATGAATCTGTACTTAATACCCATAGACGAACAATATCTGCACCCATTTGACCCATAACTTTGTTTGGATCAATAACGTTTCCGACAGACTTACTCATCTTACGGCCGTTACCATCTAATACAAATCCTTGAGATAGAACTGATTTGTATGGTGCTACACCATTGATAGCAACACTTGTTGTTAAACTCGAGTTGAACCAACCACGGTATTGGTCAGAACCTTCTAGATACATATCTGCTGGGAAGCGTAAATCTTCATGTTGACGTAAGACAGCTTCGTGAGAAGAACCTGAGTCAAACCAAACATCCATGATATCTGTTTCTTTTGTAAATTCACCGTTTGGACTGCCTTCATGCGTATAGCCTTCTGGTAATAATTCTTTTGCATCGCGTTCATACCAAACATTTGAACCATACTCGGCAAATAATTTCGCGACATGTTCGATTGTTTCTGGCGTGATAATCGCTTCCCCATTTTCAGCGTAGAAAATTGGCAGAGGCACACCCCAGTCACGTTGACGTGAAATGACCCAGTCACCACGGTCGCGAACCATGTTGAAAATACGTGCTTTTCCAGATGGCAATAACCATTCAACTTTTTCAATTTCATCTAAAATTTCTTGACGGAAATCTTCAATTGATGCAAACCATTGTGGTGTTGCACGGAAAATGACTGGTTTCTTTGTACGCCAGTCATGTGGGTAGCTATGTGTGAAGAATGATAAGTCTAATAATAACCCTTTTTCTTCTAACCAGCCTGTGATAATTTGGTTTGCGTCGTCATAGAAAACACCTTCTAATGCTGGAACTTCATCTGTGAATTTTCCTTGGTCATCGATTGGTGATAAAACATCTAAGTCATAATCTTGAGCAACAATGTAGTCCTCATCACCATGTCCAGGTGCAGTATGAACAAGTCCTGTACCTTCTTCAAACGTTACGTGATCTCCTACAATTAGTAAAGATTCACGATCGATGAATGGGTGTTGAGCTGTAACATACTCTAAGTCTTTACCTTTTAATTCTTTTAGAACTTCGACATTTTCCCAACCTAATGTTTCAGAAAGTTTGTCGACTAATTCTGCACCTACGACATATTTTTCACCGTCAGCAAGTACAACGTTATAAACGCCTTCAGCTAAAGCTGCAATTGCTAGGTTCGAAGGTAATGTCCATGGTGTTGTTGTCCAGATAATGAATTTCGCATCTGCATCTACAACACCTTTACCGTCTTTAACAGGGAAAGCTACATAAATACTTGGACCTCTAACGTCTTGGTATTCAATTTCTGCTTCTGCTAAAGTCGACTCACTTGATGGTGACCAATAAACTGGTTTTTGACCTTGATAAATATAACCTTTTTCAGCCATTTTACCGAAAACACGAATTTGAGCAGCTTCGTATTCAGGGTTTAATGTGATATAAGGATGATCAATTTCACCTGTTACGCCTAAACGTTTTATGGCTTCACGTTGGATATCGATTTGTCCTAATGCATATTCTTCTGATAAACGTCTGAATTCTACAACAGACATCGATTTACGATCAACACCTTGGTTTGTTAAAGCTTGTTCAACAGGTAAACCATGTGTATCCCAACCGTGTACAAAAGGAGCGTAGAAACCAGACATTGAGTGGTAACGTACGATGAAGTCTTTTGTCACTTTGTTTAGAGCATGTCCCATATGGATTGGGCCATTTGCAAATGGAGGGCCATCATGTAAAATAAATTTAGGTTTTCCTTCGTTTAATTTGCGTCTTTGTTCATATAGATTATTTTCTTCCCATTCTTTTTGACGTAATGGTTCTTTGTTTGCTAAACCAGCACGCATTGGGAAATCTGTTTTCAATAAATTTAATGTATCTTTGATTTCCAAAATCTTCAACTCCAATTATATTTTTTCTATTACAGAAAATTCACTACTCAGCGTTTCATTAATCACCTTGTTTCAAGCGATAAATGACACCTGAAAATAAAAAAAGATCCCATCCTAAAAGGACGAAATCTCGTGGTACCACCTTTTTTGAACAAGAAGTGACACCTTTATACTTGTTCTACTCAAATCTCTTTAATGCAGAGTAACATTATCAGCTAATGATGGATGACATGTTCACTGATAAAAAACGGATGATAATAGAATAAACATTGTTCAACTCGCACCAACCGTTGACTCTCTGCTGCTTTCTTATAAGAAAGCTCCCAAGGGGTTTACACTATTTTGTTCCTTAAAGTTATTTAATTATTCAGTTGCTGACTGTGGTAATTCAACTGCAGGCATTGTGCCTTCTTCGTAGTCTTCACTTTCTGAATCTTCACTATTATAATGGTCATCTTCAGCGATTGCAACATCTTCTGTCTCTGTTTCTTCAAAAGCAACGACATCTTCTGATTCCTCATAGACATTGTCTTCTGCTTCTTCGTAATCTTCAACTTCGACTTTTTCCTCAAGTTCTTTTTCAACTTCAGCAATCGTTTCTGTATCTGGATATTCGATTGGCTTGCCTACAAGTAAATTGTCCCAATCTTCTTTCGTTAAAAGATCTAATTGCGATTCAATAAGTAGTTGTAGACGTTGTCTAAAAACACGACTTTGCTTTCTTAAAGCCTCTGTTTCTTCTTCAATCTTACGTGCTTTTAATACAGCTTCTTCAAGTAGTGCATCTGCATTATCGTCAGCTTCCTTATGAACCTCTTTGGCATAAGTATCCACTTCTTTACGCGTATCTTCCACGTAAGTGTCCGCTTCTTTTCTGACTTCTTGAGAATAGTTTTCTGCTTCTTGACGTAATGATTCAACAAAACTGTTTGCTTCTAGTTTGATGACTTCAATTTCTTTATCTGTATTTTCACGTAGACGGTCAGCTGCATCTTGTGCGACCAAGATCGATTTATTTAATGATTCTTGCATTTCTTCATAATTCGCAAGTTTTTTATTCGTTAACTCTAAATTTTCTTTTAATTCTTTGTTGTCACGAATAAGTATTTCATAATCACGAATGATTTGGTCTAGAAATTCGTTTACTTCGTCTTGATCATACCCACGCATTCTTGTAGGAAATTCTTTGTTGTGTATTTCGAGTGGTGTTAATGCCATAAATATCCCCTTCCAATATTTCACAATAATATTTTAAGCGTTATTTGTTTCGATCAATTCTACCAATCTCTATAACAAGATTGTCTTTACGAGTAGTTCCTAGCTTTTTTCGAACTTGAATTCGACCGTAGCCACGAATCGATAATAAATCATATTCTTCGACTTCTAAATCGACTCGTTCCGTCTCTACCCAATTTAATTTTATTTTTTTCTCGTTGATCATTGATTTTGCTCGGTTTCTTGAAACGTTTAAAGCACCAGCTAAAACAACATCTAATCGAAGGGAGCTGACGATAATTTCATCAATTTCCCAAACATCGATTTTATGAATTAATTCATCTTGCGTTACTTTTTCCAATTGGACATTGGTCCGTCCAACTCGTTCCAAGTGCATAAACAAAAAAGCTTCCATTTTTTCATCGATTAAAAATTGCCAGCGTTCTCCATCTGTCAAAATATCCCCTAACGTTTCACGAACAATTCCAGCTCCTAAAATTGAACCCATAATTTGCCCATGAGATAATTCAGCAAACTTTTTGGGGTAGTTAATTTCAATGAACGAAATTTCAAAATCGTCAATTGTTGGTTCAAAATATGGCGGATGGATAAACACACGTTGCTGTTCTGCATCTTCATACCCTCCAGACATCGACAAGACAACTTCATCATATTGTCCAGCAATTGACTGAACAATAAAAAGTTGACGTGGATTTAAGAATGGTGTGAGGTATGGTGCGTACATATTTTCTACTTGTGCAATCCAATCGAGGACTTGATCAATAAATTCTTGTTCGTCATCTCGAAAGTGTTGGTATATATTCATCATGACAGGTTGCTCCTTTAAGCAAGAAGTCGTATTAGGAAATTGATAATGGTAATTAAGCCCGTTTCAATAAGTCTTAACGAGAATAAAGCAACTAATCCAGCGATACTGATAAAACCAATAGGTGGTACAAATCGTCTAAAGAAACCAACATACGGCTCACAAATTTTCGTTAAAATTTGTCCTAAGGTTGAATCATATGCACCAGGTAGCCATGACATTAAAAAGTACACGACTAACAGGATACTATAAATATCAAGTGCTGTTAAAAGTAGTCGCCCTAATTGTGCGATTAAATATATCATATTTTAAAATCTTCTCCTCAATAAATTACAATAAAGAATTTGTAAATTCAGATAACTCAGAACCGTTTATCGTTACACTTTGAGGAGTACAGATAAATATTTCTTCGTCCAAGCGTTGAATGTCTCCATTAATGGCGTAAGTTACCCCCATTAAGAAATCAATCATCTTAGTGGCTTGTTCATGATCCATACGGCGGAAGTTCACAATGACTGTTTGATTCGATAAAACGTAATCAGCCACTTCCTGAACTTCTGAATACAGTCTAGGTTCTATAATTGAAATTTGTGGTTTCTGAATTGCTTGTTTTTGATTAATTGCCACGACATTCTCGCCTCCAGACTTTCTAAGTATTCTGTTTTCAGCAACTGGTTTGTTTACTTCTTTTTTGGCTGGTTGAGGCGCAGCTTTTGGTTGTTTCGGAGCGCTTGCTTCTTGTTGCTTCGCAAGCGCCATTTCCTGAGCTGCCTCCTCTTCTGTTAAAAAGAAGAAACTATTTAGCTTATCTTTAAAGTTATTCATTTATAATCTCTCCCTAGTGAACTATGCAGCCACTACTTATCTATTACGACGTCTAAAGAATGGTGGTGTATCTAATTCATCATTTTCTTTAGCGACTTCATCTTCGTTGTTACGGCTAAAAATGTCACTTCCACGATTAGAGTCTTTTTCAAACTCATCATCTAAGTCTCTATTGTGGCGGTCACGTAAATTTGTTTCTTTACGAATATCCCAGTCACCAAATGGATCATTATTCTTGTTTGCTTGTGATTCATTTGCTTCTGTATTTTGTTGTTGTGGTTGTTGCTGTGGTGCTGGACGAGATTGTTGTGCTGGACGATCTTCACGCAAGTTTGCTTGACGATTTCCCTGCAATTCTCTTTCTTTAATTCCCGTTGCAATAACTGTAACCACAACTTCGTCACCTAAGTTTTCGTTAATTGTTGTACCAAAGATAATATTCACATCACTTGTAGATGCCGCTGATACAATATCTGCAGCGTCTTGTGCTTCAAATAATGTTAAGTCATAGCCACCTGCGATGTTTAATAGTACGTTTTGTGCACCTTCAATCGAAACTTCTAATAATGGTGATGATATAGCTTTTTGGGTTGCTTCAGCCGTACGGTTTTCACCTGTTGCTGAACCGATACCCATTAACGCTGAACCTTGATCTTGCATAACTGTTTTAACGTCTGCAAAGTCTAAGTTAACAAATCCTGGGTTTGTAATAATATCTGAAATACCTTGTACACCTTGACGAAGAACGTTATCTGCTTCGCGGAATGCTTCAAGGATTGGTGTTTTCTTGTCTACAATTTCTAATAAACGGTTGTTTGAAATGGATACTAAAGTATCAACGTGTTCTTTCATTGCTGCGATACCATCTTCAGCGAAACGAGCTTTCTTTGGTCCTTCAAATGAGAATGGTCGTGTAATAACACCTACTGTTAATGCACCTTGCTCTTTAGCAATACGTGAAACGATTCCAGCAGCACCTGTACCTGTACCGCCTCCCATTCCTGCAGTAACAAAGACCATGTCTGAGCCTTTAAGTGCTTCAGCAATTGCTTCTTCACTTTCTTCAGCAGATTTCTTTCCAACTTCTGGAGTTGATCCTGCTCCTAATCCACGTGTTAACTTTGGACCTAATTGGATTTTTGTTTCAGCATTCATTAAGTTTAAAGCTTGAACATCCGTATTCGCAACGATAAATTCAACGCCTGATACGCCTTCTTCAATCATTCGGTTTACTGCGTTACCACCCGCACCACCGACACCAATAACTTTAATAACTGCACCAACTGGTAGAGTGTTGTCAAATTCTAATTCCATTTATTTTCCTCCTGTAGGACAATCCGTTACTTTTCATTTTGTTTTTTATGTGATAGAACATCATTGAAAACGCATTACTTCTCTATTCTATCATTAATTGGCTTTTTTTATTATTAATTTCTAAACTTTTATAACGATTTTAAGAAATATTTAATCAAAGAAGCTAGAGAAAAAGTTTTTCATACGTTCTCCAAATGGTTCTTTGTTTTCCATTTCAGTCGTTTCGTAAACTTCTGTTGTTTCATCAGACTGTGAAGGATTGACTTCTCTCACAGGCGCTTGATGATTTGCTCGGACATTTTCATTACTAACTGTCTTTTCAAGGACAGTTTCTAACATTAACTCTTCTACTTCTGAAAGGTTCGTTTCTGTTACTACTAAACCAATCGCATTTGTAAATGTTGGATAACGGACACTCATAAAGTCAGGTACATAGATACGTACCGGTACATTGAAAATATCTTCTGCTAAGTGATCCATACCTGGTAATGAGGATGCTCCCCCACTAATCGTAATACCGGCTGGCATTTGTAAAGCACCAATGTTATCTAATTGGAATTTCAATTGTTCAAATATTTGAGCCACACGTGCTTCAATAATTTCAGCAATATACGATTCTTTAACGGTTACTAATTCTTTTTGGCCTACGACATCAACCGCAACAGTTCGGTCAGGATTCGCATCTGGATAAAAAGCATTTCCAACGTCTCGTTTTAATTTCTCTGCATTCTTAATCGAAGTGTTTAAAACAATTGAGATATCTTTCGTGACGTACTCGCCACCTTCTTGAATAACTTTTGTATTCTTTAATCGATTTTCATGAATGACTGAAACACTCGTTTGTCCGCCACCTAAATCAATTAAAATCCCACCAAAGTTTCTTTCGTCTTCTGTAAAGGCTACTTGTCCCATTGCTTCAGGGATTAACACAATATTTCGGATGTGATACCCGGCTCTTTCAACAGCTTTACGAATGTTATGTACAATTGATTTTGGTGATGATGCAATAACGCCTCTAAATTCTAGACGATTTCCAATCATCCCTCTCGGGTCCTTAATTCCGTCAAAACCATCTACCGTAAACTCATCTAGAGAAATACCGACGACTTCACGATCTTGATTTAAGCTACCCTCTATCGCTTTTTGTACCACTTTTCGAACGTCTTCATCTGTAATTTCTTGCTGGTTTTGGTTCAGTGAAACCCCACCATAGCAAGTATTCATCTGTACATCATTCGCAGGAATCCCTACGACTAATTCATTAATGACGACATCTGCTTTATCTTCAGCTTGTTTAATTGCATTTTTAATAGACGAAGCTGCTAAATCAATATCTACAATCATCCCTCGACTTAATCCGTTCGCACGTTCATTGCCAACTCCAATAACGTTCATTTGTCCATTAAGCACTTCTGCTACTATAACTTTAATTGAAGTGGTTCCAATATCTAAACTTGCATATATACCGCTTTTCATTTTAAGATTGAAACCTCCATTTATAATTTATTTTATCATTTTTATTTTCATTTTATCATTTCGAAAACATAGTTGTTCACAATCGTAATTCTACCACAAATAACAATTAGAGTTGAAGAAAGTCGAACATTTACTTTTAAGTTTTCTCCGGTAAAATGACGAATATTAAATAAAAATTCGTTTCAAATTCATTATGAATTGTCTGTTGAATAGTTAATATGTTTAAAATTGCTAAAAAAGACAGGTTTTACTGCCTTTTTTAACCGTTAAATTCATCTAAATCTTGGCGATTTGACTCATCAATTTCTGTATTTTGATCAATGGATTGACCTTCTACAAAAGGTGTAAAGTACACGCCGACTTCCATATCAAAAACCCCTTTAGCGCCTGAAACGGCAGCAACCATTTGAGGATAGTATGGAATTTTTTCAGCAAAGGTTGGTATGGACGATAAAACTCGGTTGCCATTATTCATAAACACTTGAATAAATAATGGATTGGCTCGATCTTCCAACAACTCTATTTCTGAAATCAAATTCAAAATTGAAGAATCTAATTTGCTTATTTCTTCAATCATTAAATTCAATTCAGATCCTTGTTTGAAATTGGATAAGACGGGTTGATTCCCTAAAGATACTCTGTAGGCATCATCTAAAACGGCCCCATTTTCCAAAACACGTAAGTAAGAGCCTTCTTGTGCAATGTAGGCCACCGTTCCAAACTCTTTCACTTGAATCACAATATCGTTTAGTCCAGATCGTGTGACTTGTGTTTCAGAAATTTGTGGAATCGCCTCTGTAATCTGACTGGCAGATGTTTCACTAATCTTGAGTGTATCCAGTAACGAGTCGCCGCCTTTAATGGCACTTTCCTCGATAACGGTTTGATCATAAACCGCTAGATTCCCTTCAACGGAGATGGTACCTACTTTACTCCAAGGACTAATAAAGTATACCATCACAGCGATAAATAGTAAGTTAATGACAACTATAGGAATATAACGCTGGAGCACTTTGTAAAAAGGCATTTCTGGTGTATCTGGAACTTGTTCAACACTTTGATAGGCTTCATCTATATTTTCCATTTAGGTACTTCTCCTTTCTTCAACATTATTGTTGTTTCTTTTTAACTTCGTCTAACATGACTTTAATGAGTTGATCTGTTGCATAAGGCTCGCCTAATTGTGAGGCACGTTCACTCATTGCTTTTCTAGCAGAGGGATTGCTCATAAGAGCATCAACTTCTGCTGCTAATGTTTCACCACTTAGTGCTTCTTCATTTAATAAAATGGCTGCATTATGTTTGACTAAACTCATCGCATTTTTTGTTTGATGATCATCCGTTACATTCGGTGACGGTATTAAAATACTTGGAATCCCTAAAACAGTGATCTCAGCAATCGTTGTCGCACCACTTCGGCTAACAATAGCTGACGTATGTCTTAATACTTCAATCATATCGTTAATATAAGGTTTTACAACGAATTGAGGATTGCGTTTTAGTAAAGTAATCGCATCTAATTTCTCTTTTATCTCATCATATTGGTTTTCACCGGTTACAAAAATAACTTGGTAATTACGACTTAATAGTGTGAGGTAGGCATCCACCACAGACTGGTTAATTCTAGCTGCACCACGACTTCCACCAAAGATAAGCAAGATGTCTTTCGTAACATCTAAACCGTATACAGAGTCTACCATCGGCATTTCAGCAGAGGCCACTTCTTGTGCACGTGGGTTCCCTGTGAAAACAACTTTCTCTTCATAGCCGTCGACTTGCGTTAAGATATCATCAAAACTAATCGCTAAGGCATCGATTGAGCGAATTAAAAACTTATTGGTTAAGCCTAGGAAACTATTTTGCTCGTGAACCACTGTTGCGATCCCTGCTTTCGCCGCCGCGTAGCAAATTGGTGCACTTACATAGCCACCTGTTCCCAAGACCACATCTGGTTTAAACTCTTCGATAATTTTTTTAGATTCTTGAATACTTTTTAAGAACAAGCCAACACTTTTCAGATTGTATTTCAAACCTTCTAAATTAAAACTGCGTTTAAAGCCTTCGATTTCTATCGCCTTAAAAGGAATCCCTTCACTTGGTACAATGCGGCTTTCTAGCCCTCTTTCTGTTCCTACGTATAATAAAGAAACATTGGCATCCATCTCTTTTAAGCGTCGGGCAACGGCTAGTGCTGGATAAATATGTCCGCCTGTCCCGCCTCCAGTAAGTAGTACTCTCATATATCCCTGCTCCTTTTCGTGCTTCCTTTACTTCGTTAGTTGTTCGACTGCTTCAATAAAACGATCGCCTCGAACTTCAAAGTTCGCGTATTGATCCCAACTTGCTGCAGCTGGCGATAGTAAAATCACATCACCTGGTGAACTTAAAGCATACGCTTTTGGAACGGCCGCTTCGACATTCGCCACTTTTTCGATTTGTGAAATACCGGCTTCTTTCGCCGCTTCAATCATCAAATCGGCTGTCTCACCGAAAGTGACTAAAGCTTTTACGTTTTGTTTTAAAGCCGGAACTAAATCGGTAAATGTATTGCCTCGATCTAACCCTCCTGCTAAGAGAACGATTGGTTGATTGAAACCCTTCAGGGCATTCTCAGCCGCTTCAATATTGGTTGCTTTTGAATCATTGTAAAAAATACGACCTTCGTATTCTCCAACATATTGGGTACGGTGTTTAACGCCTTGAAATTGTCGCATAACTTGTTGGATAATTTCATTCGATACACCTTTTAATTTTGCTACAGCAACAGCTGCTAGGAAATTCTCTAAATTATGTAGGCCTTTTAAGAATATATCCGATACTTCGGCTACTTCTTCGCCTTTAAAATAGACTTTTCCATTCACTGCACAAACGCCTTCTTCTAAGAACTCTAATCTTGAAAAAGGTAGTTTCTTCGCTTTAGCCAATTTTAAAACCCATTCTTCTAGATGAGGCTGATCCTTGTTATAAATCACATAGTCCGTAGCTGTTTGATTGGCGATTAAATTCATTTTTGCTTCTTCATAGCCTTCTTGAGAGCCATGATAATCTAAATGCGCTGAATATAAATTGGTAAGGACAGCAATTTCTGGTTTAATTGTGGGGGTTCCCATTAATTGGAAACTAGACAATTCCATAATCGCATCATCTGCATCGGTCAATTCTAAAGCTACTTTACTTCCTGGTACGCCGATATTTCCTATGGCATAAGCTGAACCTTGTTTTCGTCCAAGACTAAGCATTTCATAAATGATGGATGTTGTGGTTGTTTTTCCGTTTGTACCGGTGATCCCTATTAAATAGGCGTCCATGATGGCCGTTGCAACTTCTATTTCTGTGATGATCGGAATGTTTTGTTTCTGCGCGGCTTTTAGGACCGGATTGTGGTACGGAATGCCGGGATTTTTTATGATTAGATCAAAGTCTGCTTCTAAGAGATTATCTGGATGACTGCCTGATATGACCACGACTCCTGCGTCTTCGAGTTCTTTTGCGTCTGCGTCACCTGCTAAATCTTTTGCATCGTTTACAGTAACTTGCGCACCGAGTTCCAGCATGAGTTTTGCTGCATAGTAACCACTTTTCGCTAGACCCAATACTAATATATTTTTATTTTGATATTTGTCTGTTTTTACCATAAAGGACACCTCGTCAATATATTCTTAAAGCAATGTGATTGCGAGTAGTGAACCGATTAATGTAATCGCTCCGAAAACTCCGACAATTTTCCACTCAGACCAACCGATCATTTCAAAATGATGATGGATTGGACTCATTTTAAAGATTCGTTTTCCTGTTAATTTGAATGATGTCACTTGAAGCATGACACTGGCTGTTTCGATAACAAAAATAATTCCGATAAAGAGAATTGTCCATTCTATGTTTAAGAGAATCGACATCGCTGCAAGTCCAGCACCTAACGCTAATGAACCCACATCTCCCATGAAAATTTTCGCGGGCTTTTTATTAAAGACAA
Source organism: uncultured Carnobacteriaceae bacterium (assembly GCA_964624875.1). GTDB lineage: Bacteria > Bacillota > Bacilli > Lactobacillales > Carnobacteriaceae_A > Atopostipes. The sequence goes on from CAZUZA010000009.1 coordinate 19,645, forward strand.
AGAAACCAAGCAAGCCACCTAAGACGCTCACGGCAAAAGCTAAGACGCCCCATTGTTCTTGCGTATAGGCGATATAAGCGTAAGCTGCATAAGCGATTGAACCGGTTGTTGCCATTAAGCCATCAATGCCGTCTGTTAAGTTCGTCGCATTTGAGAAACCCACCAGCCAAAATACCGCAAAAATACCGTATAGATAACCGAGGTTTAAGTTTTCGATAAAGCCAACATTTAACTGGTTATCAAAACCATTTGATAAAATCACAATGTAGAATAAAATACCAATCACGACTTGGGCTAAGAATTTTTGACGACTTGTTAAGCCTTCGTTTTGTTTTTTGATTAAAATAATAAAGTCATCAATAAAACCAATTAAGCCGTATAATACAAGAACTCCGAGTAACAGCCATAGATTTAAACCAGCTGTTAAATTAAATAGTGACGTAATTCCTGTTGTTAAAATGACCGATAAAATAAAAGCAACGCCACCCATTGTTGGTGTTCCACTTTTCTCTTCGTGCCAAGTAGGGCCTTCTTCTCTTGTGACTTGTCCTAATTGTTTTTCTCTAAAATAGCGAATAATAAACGGCATGAGTACAACTACAATTAAGAAACTTATGACTAATGGCCATATTGTTACATGCATAAATTCCATTCTTTTCTCCTTTGAAATAACTTAATTTTTATAAATAAAATAATAGAAAGATAGCTTCTATTATATAGCTTGGTGATTGCCTACTCAATACCTTTTGTTTCAAGTTTGCGTATATTTAAACTCAATATATTTCAATCTTTGTAAAACAGAAAAAGTGGAAGTGGATTATTGGTCCAGCTCCCACTTTATTTGTGCCTTTATTCTACTTCTGAAGATTCTGGCGTATCAATATCCATCACACCATTTGCATCTTCAGAAAGTGTTATATGAATGTCAACCTCTGGATCCATATAAGCTCCAGGTGCTAAACTTTGCTCGACGACATAACCTTCGCCACTAAACAGAATATTTACGCCTGTTAATTCAGCAACTTTTAATACATCGTTACGAGACCAATTGGTTAAATCAGGCATTGTTGCTGCTCCATTTGTCATTAAAATGAGTTGCTGTTCATCAAATAATGGTGTTTCAGGATACGGAAGTTGTTGGACAATACTTGCTCCTGAACCAATTAATGTAAACTCACGCTCATTTTCAGTCAAGGCTTTTGACGCTTCAGCCACACTCATATCTAATAAGGATGGTGTGTCAATATAATGGATATTGCCATTCGTAGCGTCATCATACGTTTTCTCATTGAAATCGATGATACGATCAACGAGCGGATGATAAACTCTCTGAACAACGGCACTACCAAAGCCAGCCTCTGGTGTATAATCAGGATCTTGAACCGTGATATACACAATGTATTTGGGATCTTCAGCTGGGAACATTGCTGCAACCGAGTAAATAAAATCAGTTGTCGAATACGTCAACTTTTCCGGGTCATAAACTTGAGCTGTTCCTGTTTTAGCAACAATTGAATAATCTTCTTTTTGATAACTTGCAGCTACGGCGCCTTCAATCGAAATCGCTTCTTTTAAATAGCTCAGCGTTTGTCTAGCTGTTTCTGGTGAAATGGGACTTTGTCGCCCAGAAGGCTCGAATAGACTCTCTTCACCAGTACCTGCTGCAACTGTTTTACCTAATAATTTTGGTTTGAACATTTCACCTTCATTTGCGATTGCTGAGAAGGCTTGTAACATTTGAATTGGTGTTACGGATATCCCTTGTCCAAACCCAGTATTTACGGCCTGAATCGGTGTTGTATACGGATTAATCCCAGCTTGCTCACTTGGCAAGCTAACACCTGTTATTTCGCCAAATCCAAAGGCATCAAGATACTCTTTCCAAACATCATGACCCATTTCATCAATTAAATGAACCATTAACACGTTACTTGAACGAGCAATTCCTTCGAGTTGTGAGATCCAACCCCAACCTTTTGGAATATAGTCACTAACCGTTCGGCCATGGGCACGAATCGTACCAGACTCAAAGTAGTTATTTGGTTTAAAGACACCTTCTTCAACGGCTGCGGCTAACGTTAAAATTTTCATCGTTGATCCTGGCTCAAACGTATATTCAGTCAATAAGTTTTGCCAAGAAGCATCAATGTTTTCTAAAGTCGTCGCATTAAACGAAGGTCTTTGTGACGTCGCAAGAATTTCCCCATTTTCCGCACTCATGACTGTTGCTGTCATGTATTTTGGATTATGGTCTTCTTCTACTTCAGTTAAAATACTTTCTAAATGAACTTGTAATTTATGGTCTAGGGTTAAGTATAAATCATTCCCATCAATCGGTTCGACGACTTCATTTTTCAGCTTCGGCACAACATAACCTAAACTGTCTTTTTGAATCGTACGCTCTCCATTTTGACCTGTTAGTAGATCATTAAAGGATTGTTCTAAGCCCATTTGACCAATCAATTGTTTCTTTGTAGGTGCATCATCATCTTGTGCTAAGTATTGCGCTAACCCAATCGTATGCGAAGCAAATACCCCATTTGGATAAAGTCGTTTTTGTTTTTCTTCGAAAATGATACCCGTTAAGTCTTTCGCTTCTAATTCTGCTTTGATATGACTTGCCGTATGATAAGACAAATTATTCCCTGCTGAACCGAATTCGACTTGGTCAACATCTTGATTCAAAAATCTCAAAATATCTTCAGAAGATAAATTAATATAATTTGAAAGCACTTGGGCAATTGCTTGTGCATCCTCAACGTGTTGTGGTCTTTCTGGAGAGGACCATTTATCTGTTAAAACAGCAATTAATTTATATGAGGTCGCATCAATTGCTAACGGATTTCCATGTCGGTCATAAATAGTTCCGCGATAGGCTTGTAAGGTTGAGTTATCGGTATAAAGACGCTCAACATTTTCTTCTAAATCTTCTCCATCGATTTCACCATGAACCATTATTTGAGAAAAACGCATAAAAATTAAGCCAAAAGCAAATACCGTGACAATGAAGAATAAGGACGAGAGATTCTGACGATTTCTAGTTGAATTCACTCATCTCACCTACTCCACTGGCGCAATATTTCGGATGTTCTCTTCATGCAGCTCTAAACCATATTTTTGTGCAATAGCATAAATACGATCATATCTAGACAATTCATGGGATTGCTGGTTTAGATTTTCGATTTCTATTTGTGTTTGCGCAATGCTTGAGTCCACATCTTGGACCATTCGACTCGAGTTTGTCATTTCTAAACTCGAATGAATATTCATCAAAACCAACCCAAAGACAATCATTCCCAGCGCTGTGATTAAAAAGATTTCAAATTTCGATAACCCTTTTGAAATCGGGACGGCTTGTGGGATTGGTTCAATGGCTTGTGTGACTTGGCGATATGGTTGTTGCATCGCAACCGTTTGCTCTTCTATGTCTGCTTCTAACTCTCTTGCTAAATTATCTTGCATTGTGTAACTCCCCCTCAATACGGAAAACAACTTCTAATTAAATTCTTTTATAGTTCCGTTTGCTTTTCAGCAATTCGCAATTTTGCACTTCGTGAACGCTTGTTACGCTCTACTTCTTCTTCCGTCGGCAAAATCACTTTACGGTTAATCAATTTCAGTGGTGCTTTTTTAATTTGACTTGGTAAAATCGGCATATTTTTTGGCGGTTCTTCTGCAGTCGAATACTCTTTAAAAATATTCTTAACGATCCGATCTTCTAACGAATGGAACGTAATCACACTGACTCGTCCATCGATGTTGATCATTTTAATCGCTTGCTCGACCGATTCACTTACCGCATTCAGCTCGTCATTCACTGCAATACGGATTGCTTGGAATGTTCGTTTCGCAGGATGTCCACCTGTTCTTCTCGCTGGAGCTGGAATACCCTCTTTAATAATTTCGACTAATTCAAATGTCGTTTCAATTGGCTTCACTTCTCTGTGTTGCTCAATTCGACGAACAATTTGTTTGGAAAATTTCTCTTCCCCGTATTGGAATAAGATACGAACTAAATCATTAAACTCCCAGTCATTTACAATTTCATAAGCCGTTAATTTCTGTGATTGGTTCATACGCATATCTAATGACGCATCGTAGTTATAACTAAAGCCACGTTCTCCATCATCCAATTGTGGCGACGATACACCTAAGTCATATAAAACACCATCGACTCTATGTACCCCTAATTCACCTAGGGCTGCTTCTAAGTTTCTAAAATTACTTTTAACAATCGTAACTTGACCTTTATCTATGTACTCTTTTAGCGTGATTTCAGCTTGTTCAATCGCAAAATCATCCTGGTCAAATGCGTATAAATGGCCATCTTCAGTCAATTCTTCCAATATTCTTAATGAATGACCAGCACCACCAAGTGTACAGTCTACGTAAATCCCATCTGGCTTAATGTTTAAGCCCTCTACAGCTTCTTCTAATAATACTGTCTCATGTTGAAATTCCACACTTAGCCTCCATTCATTCTTTAGTTTATTTTTCATGTTTAAAGTGTTTGTTTAAAATCCAAAGTCAATCATATCTTCAGCGATATCTTCAAATGTTCCTTCAGCCTCTTCTGTAAAGTCTTCCCAATTTTCTTCACTCCAAATTTCAAAGCGATCAGAAACACCTATGAGGTAACAATTCTTTTCAATCTTCGCATAATCAATTAAATTCTGTGGCAGGTTAATACGACCTTGTTTATCAATCGTACATTCTGTAGCTGCTGAATAGAAAAAACGAGTAAATTTACGAGCATCTCGTTTTGCTAACGGCAATTGCCCTAGTTTTTCTTCAATTTTTTCCCATTCATGCGCTGGATATCCAAAGAGACAACCGTCTAATCCACGAGTGACAATAAAACGCTCGCCTAAATCGCCTCTAAATTTTGCCGGTACGATCAGTCGTCCTTTTGCATCAATCGAATGCTTGAATTCTCCGAGTAACATTTTATTGCCCCCCTTTCTGATAATATCCCCAACTTTAATACGACCCTATTCTACCACAACCCCCCACTTCGAACCACTTCATTTGGTTTTTTCTCCCCTTTTTTCACAATTGTAATATTTGTTATATTGTAAGCCCAACACGCGTTCGGATAACTCACTAAATATGCGCTTTTCGAGTGATTTTTGATAACTTTATGAATATTTGGCTGTTTTTGAAAAGTGGAGCGGTGGTGGGGGATTTTT
>CAZUZA010000009.1:24933-26215 GCA_964624875.1 uncultured Carnobacteriaceae bacterium
TACGACGCAATAGAGCAGCTTTCAGTTGTATCGCTGCCTGGATACGACGCAATCCCCTGCAAACTATATACTCTCTCTATTTAATTACTATTTTCATTCCGCATTTTTCTACATAATTCTTCATTTCACCAAAAAAATTTGATTTTTTCGCGAAATTTGGGTTCTTTTGCAGATATATAATATAGGAGGGATTTATATGCGAGGTTTATTAACTGAAGATTTTGTGATGCCCCGTCGAATCGATACTTTAAGAGCTTTGAATAGGCGTGGTGCTTTAGATAATGATTTAAAAAGCGAACTGTACCGACTTAATCAAGGTGCGTTAGGTGAACAGTTTGTTTTTGATTGTTTGAAGGAGTTCGGAATGGATCACTGGGCAGTTGTGCAAAACTTATGGTTGGAATTATTCGGAAAGTTCGAGTGTGATGTGTTTTTGACAACTGAGAATATGAATTATACTTTTGAGATTAAGCACTATAATGGGAATTTCAAATACCGGAATAACCAGTGCTTTTTAGACGGAAAATTAATTGGTCATAACGCAATTAGCCAGGCACAGAAGTCGTCAATAAATTTACAAACTATTCTGCAGCAAGAAAATATAAATATAAAAACGAAGAATGTATTGGTCTTCACTGGAGAATTTTGTCAGGTGGATATCAAAGATGATGTTCAGGATTTAGATATTATCATGCGTCACCAACTCCGGGATTATATTCGAAAAATTCGAGAATATGAGCAGAGTACTTTAAGAACCACGGTAAATCAACAATCTGTAATAGAAATTTTAAATAAGTATAAGGTGGCCAGTCCACAATTTCATGAGCCAATTCCTGGTGAAATATTGAATAGATTAAAGACTGGGTTATTGTGTCCCGAATGTAGTTCTCTCGCGACATTCAACGGTAAAATGTATATGTATTATGAATGTGGATACCATGAACTTATTGAGGAAGCACTGGTTCGCACTGTAAATGAATATGGTGTGATATACGGGAAAAAATATTTTACTACAAAAGAAATTAAAGTTTTTATTAATCAAATATTAAGTGATCGGACTATTTTGAAGTATCTAAATAAAAACTTCGAGAGAATAGGAAATAGCCGAGCCACTAAATTTTTAATAAACTAAGGAGACACTAACCATAGTTCAATGCCATTCACTTGCATAAAGTGTAAGCACTAATTTGTTTATCAGTAGTATAGATCGTCGAGAATTACAGAATATAGTGGCTTTCAGCTGTATCGATGCCCGGATACGACGCAATACGCCGGCTTTCAG
>CAZUZA010000009.1:26315-37640 GCA_964624875.1 uncultured Carnobacteriaceae bacterium
AAGCTAATCGGCAACTACTAATAACTCAACCACACCTATACAGTCCAACCTTTTCACAAAAAGGTTGTTCATTATAAAAAACAAAAACCACAAACTCAGAAGGAATGAGTATCCCTTCAAAGTTCGTGGCTTTTTAAATTGGTTTAGAAAATATTGGTGACTATGCCGTATCCCCCAACAACTAAATGATACAGTAGAGAGAATATAAATACATAGCGCCACCATGTACGGAAAAACTTGCCGATTAGCAGCATCTTTTTACCAAAAGCTAAATACGAAGCATACGCGATGCCAAATAGACTTAAGATAATATAAAAATATAAATGTGCTGGCGTTAGCCCAGCTAAATTTGTTTGGATACTTGCTGAGAGCAGTAAGTATGGTGTCAGCAAATCAACCGTTTTTAATGGCACTGGGAAAATCGCAAGATTCGGTTGAAATCTACGTCCCATAATTAACATCAGAAGCGGGAAAACATAGAAAAATATGTAAATAACTTGATCTAACGTTTCATTCACTACCCACCACTCCTTTATATAATTTTTCTTGTTGTTTAATAATAACAAAAAAAACGCCTCTTGAGTAGTTTCAAAAGACGTTTTTTTAATATTGACGAATTATAACATTATTATGCTTCGACAACTTCTTTTCCATCATACTGTCCACAAGATGGGCAAACATGATGACTTTTTCTCATTTCACCACAGTTTGAACATTCGCTTAAGTTAGGCAAAGATAATTTTTGATGTGTACGACGTTTTAATTTACGAGTTTTTGATGTTCTTCTTTTTGGTACTGCCATGTTCAAAACACCTCCTTAAAAATTTTCAAATCAATTCATATAAGTAATATTCTTATTCTTCATCTTCTTCTGCATCTTCAAACAATTGTAAATCTTTTAGAACGTCAAAAGGTGAAGGCTTAGAACTAGTAATTTCTTCATCAGTTGATGGAGAAGCTACATCATCTTCCAGCATAAACGCCCAATCATGTCCAGTTGGTAAATCATTGGACTCTTCTTCCTCTTTCGAGAGAATCTTCAAGGGAATCGCTGCTAAAATTGTGTCTTCAATCGGTTTGTGTAGGTCAAGGATATCCATTTCAAGAGAAAATACATCATCTTCATCTAAATCTTCAAAATCTGTTACTCGCACACTTGGCGCTAAGTAAATTTCATTAAATGGAATCGTTAAGTCTAAAACGACTGGCTCTAACGATCGAGAAGAAGGCATTGTTAAATCAACATCTAATGTTAAATCAACATAGTACCGTCTCTTACCCTCAATACTGATACTGCCAGCAATATCAATTAAACTAACATTTAATAATTCGCGATTTCGACTCTTTAGAGAGTCTGATAAATCTGCTTGACCACTAACCGGATAAATCCCGTTTTGATTCTTTTGAAGTTCTGCTAAAGACCATTTTAATTTCATCTTCGTCACCTCAATCTTGACCTCAGATTGTATTCATTTCGAATAGACAACATCAGTTATTATACCCTTCTCAAACTCCTATGTCAATCAATTTTTACAGGCTTTTGTGTGAAGTCTTGCTCAGAAATAACTTCCTCACGCCCTAAACGATAAATTTCACCTGCTGAGATATCAAAAGGGATCCATTTCTTCGTACTCTGATTCACATTTGCCAATAAGGGCACCGACAAATCACGCTTTATATAACTCAAATACTCACGGCCCATCTTCGAAAAACCAAGCACACGTAGCGCCGGCTTCTCATCCAATGCATTCAGCACCGCTTCATTCTCCCATTGCAACAGCACATACGTCAGTAATCGCTGCAGTCTTGTCTGCGTATATCGTTTTGTTTTAAGTTCATTCATGAACCGGGTGAAATGATGTTGCTCGCGAAGAGAAGATTTTAAACGATTCTCAAGGCCCTCTGTCATTTGGTAGATCTTTCGCAATTTTTCTTCCGACTGAATCGTCATTTGATACTTCAGTAAGTGGTAATAGTCATCCCAGCTAACATACTGCTTACTAGCAGTGTCTAAATAAGGATAAGAAGCTTCTGGAATATAAGATTGCACAGACTGACTCTGTTGCAAAGCCTTACGAATAGCCTTTGCACTAGCAATCGTACTTTCCTCATTCAGTTGTTCTTCATTATAAGCTGCTTGATACCTTTGTAAAGGCAGCAATTCAATTTGTTGTTCCAAACCTTGTTTAACCACTTCTTTTGTATAAGCAAAAGCAAGTTGGTTATTCGGTGAGTTTAAATGAAGTGGAAAATCAGGTGCTAACTCCTTTATGCTCTCTTCCACTTGCTTCGCATAAGGAACCGATGAATATTTATCTGACTTGATCACTTCCGTCAAGCACTCATCATTTTCTACCATCCATTTGGCACCAGCTAAAAATTCAGCAGCTGTACCATTTTCAACGCCAAAACTAATGGCGCCCACAGCTAACTCATCCATGATTTGGATGGCTCCTTTAGCAAAGTAATCTGCAGGCTGAACAGCAAAAACGGCAGGTAGTTCGATGACTAAGTCTACTCCACCTGCAAGTGCCATTTTTGTTCTTGTCCATTTATCAATTAGTGCTGGTTCACCACGTTGTAAAAAGTTCCCACTCATTACGGCAATGACCACATCTGGTTTCATTGCACGCCGAACTTGCTCCACTTGATATTTATGCCCATTATGGAATGGATTATATTCTGCTACTATGCCACAACTTTTCATTTCATCCAGTCCTTACTTTTGTGCCTTGAAAAACCACCGAGTGTTGTTCCCTGATATTTCTTGATCAAAATCGGCTGTGACTTCAATGTTCTTAAAGCCGACCTGCTCAAGCATATTTCGATACTCCGCAATCGGATACGTGCGTTCTTGATGCAATTCTTCTTGACGTTCGTATGCGCCATTTGGTTGTTCGACAAAAAAAGACAGGTCATGTTCGATGGAATGTGGTTGTTCACCAGTAAAGCTATCCCATGTAAAAACAATCCCTGGCAATTCATCATGATAAGAATAGCCATCCAATTTTTCAATATGTTCGGTTGTGAACACGTCAAATAAGAATGAACCCTCTTCTTTCAAATGGTCATAGACTTCAAGAAAAGTCTTTTCTAAATCTTCTTTTGTTGGTAAATAACAAAGTGAATCGCAAAAGCTTACGATCGCATCGTACTTTGAAAATCCTGCTAAGTCACGCATGTCGCCTTGAATTAAAGGAAACTGAATCTTCGCTTCTTCTTGGCGAATTTGTGCTAGTGAAAGCATTTCTTCCGATAAGTCGAGACCTGTGATGTCATAACCATCTTCTTTTAGTAATATTCCAAGTTGGCCATTTCCACAACCAAGCTCTAATATAGAAGATTTTGGCTTCAAATGTTCTTTTACATAGTCTCGCCACTGTTCAAATGTTTCTTCATCCATTAACTCATTGTAGACGTGGGCGAAAATTCCGTAATTCATTCCTCAACAATCCAGTTTGAGACATCCACAGTTGGTGCTTCTGCCCATAATTTTTCAAGTTTGTAGTGACTACGCTCATCTTCATCAAATACGTGGAAAATGACGTCGCCTAAATCGATAAGCGTCCAGTTTCCACCTTGTTTTCCTTCGATATTTTTTGCATGAACGCCTGCTTTTTCAGCCGCATCGACAACTGCATCTGCAATCGCGTTAATCAAACGGCTGTTTGATGCGTGTGTGATTACGTTAAAATCTGTTAAAACGGAAATGCCTCGCATATCAACTGCGATAATATCTTGTGCGCGCAAGTTATCTGCTGCACGTACAACTACTTCTAATAATTCTTCTGGTGTTTTTGTCATTAATTACTTTCCTCCAATTATTTAGCTACCCAAGCATTATAACTATCAATGATTCTTGGATAGATTTTTCTTTTACGATGAACTAAATCAATTATTGTTTCTTTAAGTTTAAACTTCACTGCTTTTTCTAGCGATTCTTTGGCTAATTTTCTAGCCTCTTCTACGCCTTCAAAATCACGACCAGGCTCAATATAATCCGCGATAAATACGACTTGTTCCACCAAACTCATTTCAGGTGCACCAACCGTATGGTAATTAATCGCATTTAGAATTTCTTCATCTTCGATATTGAAATCTCGTATCGCTTTTACTGTACCTGTTGCAGCATGCCAAATTGCGCTACCATACTGTAATAAATCCAAGTCTAAGTTTTCACTTATAACTAGATCCATCATTTCAGTATCCGGCTCATCTTTAGCGACATCATGGAGCAATGCAGCAATACTCACTTTTTCTAGATGTACTTCATATTTTTCAGCTAGTTCGAGCGCTATTTGTTCAACACGTAAAACATGCTCAAAGCGTTTTGTTGATAATCTTTTTTTGACTTCAGTAATCAATTCCTCACGTGAAAAAGGTGTGAATACTCCTGAATACTCAATGGGTTGCTTATTCGTCATCCTGATACAATCCTTCCAAGGCAATGTAATGTTCTACTGCTTCTGGCACTAAATATTTAATTGAGCACCCTATGCCTACTTTTTGGCGAATCGTTGTTGAGCTTAAGTCGATTGTTGGGATATCTACTAGAATAATAGGATAATCTGTCTCGACACTATACCCTGGTCGTTTGACTCCAACAAACTGAACGAGCTCAATCAGCTCGTCAATTCGATGCCAGGTTGGTAAATCAACAATCATATCGCCCCCAATAATAAAATAAAAATCAATTGTAGGATAAAGTTCGATGAGTGCTTTCATTGTGTCATACGTATAGTTTTTGCCACCACGGTCGACTTCGAAACGTTCAATTTCAAAATCTTCATTCTCTTGAGTCGCAAGTTCTAACATATGCACACGTTTATCTGAAGAAATCGTCTTCTTGTTCACAGATGAATGGGGTGGTTCTGCTGTAGGCATAAAAAATATCTTATCTAAATCAAGCTGATCTTTAATTTGCTCAGCCATAATCAAATGCCCTGTGTGTGGTGGATTAAACGTTCCACCCAAAATACCCACTTTCATGCGTTCACTCGTTCTAATCTCTTCAATTAAAATTTCTGGTTCTACCACAATAGCTTTCTCACTCAAGTTTCCTTCGACCCCTTCTAACGATTCTTTTCTTTACTCTTTTGCAAAATATACTGCATCGCCTGTTAAGACAACTTCATAATAATTCTCAACACTTTGTGCTGAAAATTGTACGTTGAAAACTGCATCGAATTTTCCTTCACGGATATCATTACGAATCGAATCAAGACACTTGTTGTATGCATTTATATAGCCTTCTCTAGGCGTTGTTGACCTGAAAATACCTGGTCGTAAACTATGCGCATAAACAACTGGACGAGTATAGACAAACCCTCTTGGAATCGTATTATTACTAATAATCATCGACTCTGCATCAAAACGAGCATCTAATACATTTGGTTTAACAGTGCCTTTTCGTTCATCAAAAGGAACAAAGTGAAAGTCTTCTTCTGATTCTAAATCCGGTTCATCAAACACGTCTTCTTCAATCGAGTCTTCTCTTTCATCTAAGTCTTGTGCTTCATTTTTTTGCATAGGTTTTGTATCCTCCTCATCGAATCTTGCTTCATATGGTTCGTCTAAGGTCTCTTCATCCACTTCTGGAAAAGTTTCTTCATATACTAGGTCTTCCTGATCCGCCTCTTCAACTTCAATTGGCTCTTCTTCAGTCGGTTCATCGATGACCAATCTTTCTTCGTCATCGGTATCTTCATCCACTGTGACTGGGAAAATAATGACTTCTTCTTCAAATAGAGCTTCTTCTATTTCAGCCGGACCTTCTGTATCGTCTGAAATAGCGTCCTCTTCTTCAGTTAAGTCGGCTGTTTCATCAAGAACTTGCGTACTTTCTTCAGCTGGAATATGATTCTCATCTTCCTCTGACTCTAATTGTTCAAAGTATACTTGCACAGCTTCTCTATTTTCTTTCACTATAGCAGTCAACACACCGAAGTCTTCTTCTAAAGACTCTGTGCCCACCCCAATCGCTAACGTCTCATAAGCAAAGTGCATTTCAAGATGATCGTATGCTTTTTCAACAGATACCTCGTTGTCAAATGTTGCATAGCCGTACGTTCGATTCACGGGAGAGCCATAGTCAGAAGCCGTCGTATAAGCAATAAATGCCGAATGCACCATCACAACAGCTACTTGAGATTTCCCAAACATACTAATTTTGGGCTCCCCAATTATCATAGCTTGAAACTCTGGCTCTGTTTGGCCAAAGTTATTCTGATTTTCCAAGTAAGTTGCCAAGTTATTTGGTAACTTTCTCATAAAAGCTTCAATATGTTTTTTCGCATACTCTTCACCTTTATTTGGAAATGCATTGACATAAAAATCTTCACTATAACGTATTTCTTTCATCGACAATCCCCCAATTCTAAAGTATCAGCCATGTTAAAAATTATTTAGGTAATTCTGTAGAATACTGTTGGTATTTTTCTTCTTGTGCTGGTAAATATAAGACCAACACTTTTCCAATCACTTGTACAACTGTAATATCCGAATGTTCTTCAATAAAAGCTGCTGCTTCTTTTGCTGTCACACTCGCATTTTGAAGAAGTTGAACTTTCATTAATTCACGCTTAGAAAGTGCTTCTTCATATTCTGAAACAATATCTTCTGATATATCATTTTTACCAATTTGAAAAACTGGTGACATATGGTGTGCTTCTGCACGTAAAAATCTCTTTTGTTTTCCGGTTAATTTAACCATTAAAAATCTCCTCTTATATGACTCAAATTTGTTAAATAAGTGCTTTACGAATAAAGACTTCGATACCTTCTGGAGCCCACATTGATACTTTCGTATTCGGTTCCTGAATATCTACCCAGCCTAAACCAGATACAACGATATCTGATGGTGATTTCACCGTAAAGGAATGTTTCTTTAATTTTGGAAAATCAGCTACATTTTTCATTGCAGGAGGCGTTAATAATTCACCTACATGATTTTCATATAGTTCATCTGCATTTTCTAATTTCGTACGGTGTAGTTTCACGTCATTTGATTTATAAAAAACAAACGGTAATTTCCCATTTCCTTTTTCATAATCAAATCGTGCTAAACCACCAAAAAATACAGATTGTTCTTCATTTAATTGATAGACGATCGGTTTAATTTCACGTCGTGGAATAATCGTCTTTAATGCATCACGATTTAAATGATTCGTCATGTTTGAACGTAAAATAATTCCTGGCGTATCAATTAAGTTTTTACCATCTTCTAAAGGAATTTCAATACTTCCCAAAGTCGTCCCTGGGAAATAAGATGTTGTAATGACATCTGGTGAATCCGTAGCTATATTAATGATTTGGTTAATTAACGTCGATTTACCAACGTTTGTCGCACCAACAATATAGACATCGCGACCTTTACGTACTTTATCGATTGTCTTCATTAATTCACGAACACTATCTTTTTTCAAAGCACTTGTCATAACGACTTCTACAGGACGAATCCCAACTTCTTGTACACGCTCCGTAACCCACTGGCGCATGTTACCTTCACCTAAAGATTTTGGTAACAAGTCCACTTTATTCCCCACGATAATTAATGGATTATTTCCAGCAAAACGTTGCATACCGTTAATAAGGCTCCCATTAAAATCAAACACATCGATAACGTTAACAACTAACGCATCTTTCGAGCTAATGTCATTTAACATCGTTAAGAAGTCATCATCTGTTAATTCAACTTCAGATACTTCATTATAATGACGTAATCGGAAACATCTCTTACAGTACACATCTTGCAATTCTTCTGCTGGTTTATTTAATACAGACGACGGCACAAAACCCGCCTTATCCTCTGTATTCGATTGTAGTTCAGCCCCACAACCGATACAAAATACACTCTCATTATTCATTGATTCGCTCATCTAGTGAATCCCCCCACTTCATATTTGGATCTGATTTCATTAATGCACGCATCACGCGCAATTCGACAAATCGATTAAACTTTGTATTCCATGCATCAGACTCCATAATTGGTTTTACTAATACATTACGCATCCCAAAACGATTCGCCCCTAAAACATCGGTCAATACTTGATCTCCTACCATAACCACTTGCTCTTTCGGAAGATTTAAGATTTCCTCTGCTTTACGGAATCCTCGTCTTGAAGGCTTCAAACCACGAGGGATATATTCTAACGATAAATAATCCGCCACTTTCTGTACACGATCCCCTGAATTATTTGACAATATAACAACCGGAATGCCCGCAGCTTCCATGCGCTCAATCCATAAAATAGATTCTTCCGTTGCCTCCGGGTGATCCCAAGCAATCAACGTATTATCCAAGTCCGTTAAAACGGCCTTAATATTATTTTTCTCTAATTGTTCCGGTGTAATCGAGTAAATCGAATGCACCATCCAAGTTGGTTTAAACCATTTTAACATAATCAAATTCCTTTTCGTTTTTCTAAATAAATGATTCCTCTTATTCTCTTTCAGGAAGAACCGGCTGAATTAACTCATAAATCTCCATAGCAACAAAATCAATATTATCATACTCTTGAATATCCACTTCAATCGTAAAATCGTTCAAAATAAATAAATCACGATTATGATCATAAGTCACTTCAACACGGTCCACACCGTCAACAGTAAAGCGACGAACCTGAAGTTCCTTCGTCTCATCCGCCATCATTGCCTCTAAACGCGTAATAATCGATCTTAATTTTGATTCTTTCATTCGTTTTCAACCTCTCTGTGCATTATAATGCCATTCTTACCTTTTATTTTACCAAATTTCACACTAAAATACATTGAATTCGTTCGCTTTATTTTATTCTTGGTAAAATGATAAGTCTTCTATTGAAGAGGTCGAGTCTGTTCCTTCACATAAGTTTTGTGATGAAAGTTAAAAATGCAGAAAAGTGCTGACAATTAATCAGCACTCTCCCTTTGCTATCGATTAAATTAAGTGATGTGACTTACTCCCACCATAACTTGATTAAGGCTTGAGTTCCTTCATCACCATGACCATTTTGTTCTAACTTTTCATATAAGGCATAAGCTTGCTTCGTTGCTGGTAACTCTAAATCCATTTTCTCAGCTTCGTCTAAAGCAATCTTCAAGTCCTTCAAGAAGTGTTTCACAAAAAATCCTGGTGAATAATCATCGGCTATAATACGTGGTGCATAATTACTTAATGACCAGTTTTGAGCCGCGCCACCACTCACTGTTTTAACAACTTCATCTAAATTTAGTCCAGCTGCTTTTGCATAAACAAGCATTTCAGTCAGACCTGTCATTGTACCAGCTACCATTATTTGATTAACCATTTTTGTGTGTTGCCCACTACCGGCTTCACCAAATAAACGAAGAGCTGCAGAGAAAGTATCTAATATTGGATGCACCTTGTCAAATGCTTCTTTTTTTCCACCAACCATAACGGTCAGCGTCCCATTTTTTGCCCCTAAATCGCCTCCTGAAACAGGCGCGTCTAATGATTGAACGCCAATCTTTTCAGACTCTTCAGCAAGCTTGATGGCTAATGCAGGCGTACTTGTCGTCATATCAATAATGATCTTACCTTCAGCTAAGCCCTCAAACACACCATCTCGATCAAAGTAGACACTCTCTACATCGCTTGGATAACCAACAATCGTCAAAATAATATCTGACGTGCGCGCAATATCCGCTGGGGTATCTTGCCAGACAGCACCTTCTTCAGTGAGTGGCATCGCCTTTTCTTTTGTACGATTATAAACATTCACATCATAGCCTGCATTCAATAAATGCCTCACCATAGATGAACCCATAACTCCAGTTCCAATAAATCCAATTTTCATTCGTCGCTTCCTCCTATATAATTCCGTTCATTTTAAGTCGTCAAAATAAAATAGCTGGCTGTGAGTAGTAAAATGACACCTGTCGATAAACAGGCTTGAGCTGCAGATGTCGTTGTTATTTCCGTTTCTTCTCCACCCTTACCATAAATAATCGCTAAGGCAACCGCAATTGAAACGGCCATGATTGTGTAGGCATAAGTTTGGTACAACCAAGTGTACATGAGAAAATGAATGGCAGCCGCCACACTAAACACAAATGGAATCAGTGTAAAATGTTTCTTTGTGAACATGGCGATTAATAAAGGTAAAACTAGCAGCTGACTCATTGCTATAATAATCGTAAGGCTATTCAATTCTGCGACAGCTGGTCGATTTTCAAAGGCACCAATGAAATTCATCAAAAATAACGCTGCCGGTAAGGCGATCATTCCTTGAAACAAAGTCGCCAGTGACGCATAAGATTCCTTCACTTTTTTCCATAGAATACCACAAATGATCCAGGTCACCCCATAAGCAAATAAAAATGGGCTACCTGATAAATTGACTTGTGCGAGTTGCTCAAGATTTTCAATCATACAATTCTCCTCACTTTCATGAATTCCGTTTCGTCTCTTCTATTTTAATTAACAAAAAAGGAGCTAGATTCCCAGCTCCTCCTCAAAATCTTTAAATTATTTTGTGTACTCTTCAACTAATGCGATAACTTCATCGTTTGTAGTTGCTTCGTTTAAGGCTTTGTCTACCATTTCTGCCATTTTTGCAGAGTCTAGACGTTTCATCAAACTACGCGTCTTCAAGATGCTTGTTGCACTCATTGAGAATTCATCTAATCCCATACCAACTAGTAATGGTACAGCTATTTGATCTCCCGCCATTTCACCACACATACCTGCCCATTTACCTTCAGCGTGAGCTGCATCAATAACATTTTTAACTAAACGTAAAATTGATGGGTTATATGGTTGGTATAAGTATGAAACTTGTTCGTTCATACGGTCTGCAGCCATTGTGTATTGGATTAAATCATTTGTACCAATACTGAAGAAATCAACTTCCTTAGCAAATTGGTCAGCTAAAACTGCTGCTGCTGGAATTTCAACCATGATACCAACTTGGATCGTGTCTGAAACTTCAACACCTTCTGTTTCAAGTTTTTCTTTTTCTTCTGTATAAATAGCTTTTGCCGCGCGGAATTCTTGTAACGTTGCGATCATTGGGAACATAATACGTAAGTTTCCGTAAACAGAAGCACGTAATAAGGCTCTTAATTGAGTTCTAAAAATCTCATCTTGATCTAAACTAATACGAATTGCACGGTAACCTAAGAACGGGTTCATTTCATGTGGCAATTCTAGGTAAGGTAATTCTTTGTCTCCACCGATATCCATTGTACGAACAACAACTGGGTGGTCACCCATGCCTTCAAGCACAGCTTTGTATGCTTCAAATTGTTCGTCTTCAGTAGGAAGCTCTTCAGAATCCATGTATAGGAATTCTGTACGGTATAAACCAACTGCTTCTCCACCGT
>CAZUZA010000010.1:0-26231 GCA_964624875.1 uncultured Carnobacteriaceae bacterium
TAGAATTATGCAATTCACAGATACTCATATTGGAAATATGGCATTCCATGAAGATGATTATAAGACTTTTAATTTTTTTACATAATAAACTAGTATGGAATAAATAAGATAAATATTTTATGAAAAAGAATTCATTGAAAGATACGGATATAATTGCAAAATAAAAACCTCACGTCATTAAGATGTGAGGTTTACTATTTCACATAGGTTCTACAAAAAGATTGCGGAGAAGTATCCACCAACTAAATAAAGTATAGCATTGAGTCCAGTTAATCTTAAAAGACGGATGCTGGCATCATTCGATTCTCCTGTAGGATCGGGTTTAGTCGACGGGGTTTGAAAGGCAATGAGAACGAAAAGAATAAACATGCCTACAAAAAAGATACGTGTTGCATATTCCATTAGCAGTAAGCCGATGAAAAAGGATATAAAACTAAATAAGATTGTTTTTTTGTTCATTTTAATTCGAACACTCTTTCTTTAATTATTGTCTCTAATGAGCTACCTCTACTATCATAAGCTATTTAACAGAATAATTCATGAAAAATGGATGAATCTTTTGTTTTTAATGAAAGAATATAAAGAACAGACCTTACTAAGGGAAAATGAATGATTGTTTAAATTTATTTTGAAATAATGTAAAAAGTGTTATCATAAAGGTACTGAAGAATTTGTAGGAGGATATGTATGACAGAGATAAATTGGCAAGAATTAGTAAATGATTATAAAGAAGATTTTCTAACAGATCTATTTACGTTATTAAAAATTGATTCGGTTCGTGACGATGAGGCTGCGACGGATGAATTTCCAGTAGGACCAGGACCGGTAGAAGCACTTGAAGCGTTTTTAGAAATTGGAAAGCGTGACGGCTTTGAAACAGAGAACTTTGACAACTGGGCTGGACACATAGAATATGGTGAAGGCGACGAGTTAATGGGTGTTTTAGGACACGTTGACGTTGTCCCTGTTGGAACAGGTTGGGAAACCGATCCGTTTGAACCCGTATTAAAAGATGGAAACATTTATGCTCGTGGATCAAGTGATGATAAAGGACCTACTATGGCTGCTTATTATGCACTGAAAATGATTCGTGACTTGAAACTTCCAGTTTCAAAACGTATTCGTGTCATTATCGGAACGGATGAAGAGTCAGGTTGGGGTTGTATGGATCACTACCTAAAAGTAGCCGAGACACCTGATTTTGGTTTTTCACCAGATGCAAACTTTCCAATTATTAACGGTGAAAAAGGAAACGTTAGCGTTCAGCTAAACTTTGGTGGAACAAACGGTGAGACAACACGTTTAGTATCTTTTGACTCAGGTCTACGTCCAAATATGGTCCCACAAGATGCCGAAGCAATCGTTGAAGTTGCAGATGCAAGTGCGCTAGTAGAAGCTTTTGAGACATACTTAAAAGACCAACCGGTAACAGGTGCATCTAAAGTAGATGGCAATGTGGTTACGTTAACAGTAATCGGTAAAGCATCACATGGTGCAATGCCAGCTAATGGAATTAATGCGGCAACTTATTTAGCAGATTTCTTAAATGATTCTGACTTTGAAGGCGATGCAAAAGCATTCTTAAATGTAACGGCAACATACTTACATGAAAACTCAGACGGTAAGAAATTAGGTATTGATTATACAGATGAGTTAATGGGTGAGTTAACTGCAAACTACGGTATCTTTAAATTTGTAGATGGCGAAGACAACTTTGTGAATGCAAATATGCGCTTCCCACAAGGAACAGACGGCGATACAGTCTTAAGCCAGTTCCAAGAAACGCTAAAAGATGAGGATGTAAAAGCTGAAATTGTAGGGCTTTCAAAAGAACCTCACTATGTACCAGCGGATGATCCATTAGTTGAAACATTATTAAATGTTTATCACAAACAAACTGGTTTAGAAGCACATGAAATGATTATTGGTGGTGGAACATACGGACGCTTACTTGAACGTGGAGTAGCATTTGGGGCAATGTTCCCAGATAGTATCGATACAATGCACCAAGCGAACGAATTCATGGCATTAGATGACCTGATGAGAGCAATGGCAATTTATGCAGAATCGATTTATGAACTAGTCAAATAGACATAATACAACAACGGCCTTCGAGGTCGTTGTTTTCTTATAGGTGCGCCCAACCTGGGTTACGACAGAAGTAGACACTTTGTATTTTAGGAGTTACAGATATGCTAGACGTAGACCTGAATTCGCTGTGAAAACAAACAGTTATTTTTATTCTGAAAAAGCAATGAAAAAACTTGTAAATTCAAAAACATATATAAGAACATTTTATGGTGATTGATTGTGTAGTTGACTACATATAACTATGAAAAATATGTAGTCAATTATTCTATCTTCGAGAGGAGTAATTATAATGAAGAAAAAATCAAAAAATCTTATTGTGTATGTACCACTGGTAATTATATTACAAATGATAGCAGTATTTTTTTTAGTAGGGAATATAGAATTAGAAAATCGATATTTAGAAGCTTTAATAATATTTATAGTCATTTCGATAGGCAGTGTAATTATTTTTCTTTTAAAAAAATATAACAATAGGAAATGAGCACGAAATTTATGGGAGTGATCATAAACAGCCTACATACATCTTACTATTAAGTAAATTGGTTGAGTCTACTTACGTAAGATACTGAACCGCCGTGTACAGAAGCGTTGGCACGGTGGTATGAGAAGAGACTAGTCAATTAATGAATAGTCTCTTACTCGATTATCAATTTAAGATTTAACATGTTCCAGAACAGTTTTTGTTCTATATTTTTGGTAAGAGCTGTTATACTTAGTAAAAAGGTGGATGATAAAATGAATATTGATTATTCTAAAGAGTGTTTAGTTATATTTGTTTTCAGTAATGATAATGGAGAGTCTTTTGCGATGCATTACAGAAGACCACAAGATGCAGATAATCTAACACTGAATCTAGAGGCCGAGAAAAATGCCGAGGACATGATAGAAAAAAGTTTAAATGGAGCGAAAGAATTAATAGCAATTGGCATAGCTAGAAGTCAGGAAGAACATGAAGAAATAGAAAAACAGCTAAGAGGCGAATAATAAAGTCAAAATTACAGAAGAAGGTGGTCGATAAATCGGCGCCTTTTTATTTAGGGGAGAATTAGAAGGGAATAAGAGATAGAATACTGAATAAAAAGAAGCGACTATCCCTAGCCGCTACTTCATTCTATATTCAATTAGTCATTTACAAGTTCGTGATCGAATTGAACGGTTTCGCCATCCATTAAGATAATATGGCCACTTTCATAATTTTCGCCATCGATTGTTAATAACAGTTCTTCTGCACCATAATATTCTAACAACGTATTGGTCAAGCTTGTTAGATAAAAAACTTCTCCCGTTGCACCGGCATTCATATTCGAAACAAACTCACTGGAGAGATCTACTTCTACAATCCCGTTATCATTCTTAAAGAGGTAATTAATCTCGGTATCCTCAGGCAGTAAATTCACATTTGGATATGCTTGATTTTCACCCGAAAGCATTTCTTGAATAGCAAGGCGAGCAGGTTCATTCGTTGGAAGTACAAGTTCTGTATTCACGACATCTAAACCTAATGCTTGTTCATCCGGAACGTAAACACTTAATAGCAACGATTCAGGCGTATCTGTTTGAATAGAGCTCAAACTTGATTCAACTGTAAAGTCACCCATATCATGAATTTCATAAACTAAACCAACGTCCTGTGCGTAATAACGTTTAGTTGTTGATTCTGGATAAGTGATCGTTACTTCAATCGTTTCATATGTGCCAGCTGGAACGTCTATTTCATGATCAACTGCTGTGATCTCATAAGTGGCTTCTTCACCAGTCCAATTTGTTCCGACTTTAATTGGTAATTGTAAAAGAACTTCTTCCGACGAATCTTCACCAGTTGTGCCGATTGTTGTAAAATTATCACGATAATAAACTTCGCTCAATTGAAATGTTCGAACGATTTCGTTCTCACGATATTCAAAAACTTCTGCATAGACTGTCCCACCATTGTTCGTCACTATTTGATAGTAATCTTCTTGATTAAATTGTGGATTAAAGCTATATGCTGCATATTCATTCCCTGTACCTTCGTAAGTGTAAACAACATTCTCTAATCGAGGGAACCAAGCGCTTAATTCTTGTGAAATCGCGTCTTCCTCAGCAGCTTCATCAACGTTATCTGGATTTTCAGTGGGTGTTTCTTCGTCTGTTTCATCTATAGGCGTTTCAACGACTTCTTCAATAGGGTCCGTAGTTGTTGGAGATTCGTTGTCATTGGTAAAATACCCACAACTTGCTAAAACAAAAGTAGATAGAACTGATAGGAGTAACAGTTTTTTATGTTTTACCATGTTCATCAGCTCCTTTTTCATAATATATTTCCACTTAAATTATAACATAAACATAAAACCTTCCCCTAATAGCAGTATTTATAAACTAAAATTTTATTTAGTCCGTTTTTATAGTAAAATGACTGTATACAAAAGAACTTTAGATAAGGGGTCATGTAATGAGTTTTAAAATATATTTTGGAGCACCACTTTTTAATGAAATGGAACAAATGTATAATGAATATGTCGTTGGGAAAATTCGCGAAGCATATGGCGATAAGGTAGAAATTTATTTGCCACAAGAAAATGCTGCGATAAATGATAAATCTGGATTCGCAGATTCCATAGCAATTGCCAAAGGTGACAATGAGTACCTAGAAAATGCTGATTTATTGGTTGCTGTTTTAGATGGGGTAACGCCAGATAGTGGTCTATCCGCAGAATTAGGATATTTCTATTCGTTAGATCGTCCAATTTTAGGCTTATATACAGATACACGTCAAGGAACTCATGGCAATCAACAAAAAATTGCCGCTTTAGATGACGTGGCTGAATCGCAATTCTCATATATTAACTTATATACAGTTGGTTTAGTAAAATTAAGAGGGGAAATCCTTACGAGTTCTGATCGCTTAGTTGAAAGAATCGGCGAATTTATTCGTTAATTGTATCCAAGTTATTTTGTTGAGAGGTGGTTATTATGAGGAAAGAAGTCTCAATTTTTCAAGGGGATATCACAACAATTAAGGTGGATGCCATTGTGAATGCGGCGAATCGTTCATTACTCGGAGGTGGTGGAGTAGATGGAGCCATTCATAAAGCTGCTGGACCAGAACTACTTGAAGCAACAAAAAAATTAGGTGGCGCGAATACTGGAGAAGCAAAAATAA
The DNA here is from genome assembly GCA_964624875.1 of uncultured Carnobacteriaceae bacterium. Classification (GTDB taxonomy): domain Bacteria; phylum Bacillota; class Bacilli; order Lactobacillales; family Carnobacteriaceae_A; genus Atopostipes. The sequence continues at coordinate 5,234 of CAZUZA010000010.1, forward strand.
CAGCAGGTTATAACCTGCCGACTGACTACGTTATCCATACCGTTGGTCCTATCTATCGAGACGGTACGCATAATGAAGCAAGTTTATTACAGGCTAGTTATGAAAATTCGTTAGCATTGGCTGAAGAGTATCAGCTAGAATCAATTGCATTTTCTGCAATAAGTACAGGAATATATGGCTTTCCAATAGAAGAAGCAACGGATATCGCTGTATCTACAATTAAGAACAACCTCGATAAGTTGGAAAGTGTTAAGCAGATTATATTTGTAGTGTTCAATGAAGAGATCAAAGAAGTTTATGAAAATTATATTGAAACATACCAATTAAACTAAAAAAGAGGTTTTGAAAATGTATTTAATAGGTATTCAAGTTATTTTTTATATGTATTCTGTCGATTCACTTAAAGAAAAAAGAAGGATTATTAGAAGTATAGTTGACCATGTGAGAAGTCGTTATAAAATTAGTGCAGCAGAAGTAGAATATATGGATAGTTTAGATTATGGTTCGATTGGTTTTGCTGTTGTTTCAAACGACAAGCAACAAGGAGAAAAAGTTTTACAAAAAGTTATCAATCATTTAGACATTCAAGATGAAATAGACATAACAACGATTGAATGGGTGGAAGCCTAGCTACAGTTTATGATACTTTGTACATGGTATACATTATTTTAAGAATGTGCTATTATCTATTGGGTCTTGTTTATTTTAAAATGAAAAGGGGAGAGAAAATGATTAGAGTAATTATTGACTCTGGTGTAGATCAAAATAAATGGTTTGAAGAAAACTATGATTTTGATTTTTTACCATTAAGCGTTATTATTGAAAATGAAGCTTTCTTAGATAGAGAAGAAATCAGTTTAGACCAATTACATGAAACGATGAAAAAAGGAACCTTACCTTCAACATCACAGCCATCACCAGGACAAGTTCGAGAGGTGCTAGAAAAGTACCGTCTACAAAATGACCAAGTAATATTTATTACTCTTTGGAAAAACTTCTCAGGTACTTACCAAGTAATTAAAAGTGCAGTAGATGACTATAGAGAAGAGTATCCAGATTTCAATATGGCCATAGTAGATTCAAATAGTGGTTCAGTCGCTGAATCGATTATTGCTATTCAAGCTCTTGAAATGGCTAGAGCAGGACATAGCTTTGAAGATGTTGTTAAACAAGCGCAATGGAATGCTGACAATATTTTAATTTACCTAACCGTTGATAAATTAGATTGGTTAGTAAAAGGTGGACGCTTATCAAAAGCCGCAGGATATATTGGCTCAGCATTAAATGTTAAGCCAATTTTAACCGTTGATGATGAGAAGCTACACTCTGAAAGTATGGTAAGAGGAAATAAGCGTGTATATACGAAAATTGCGAACCAAATGAAAGAAAAAACGGCTGCTTTTCCAAATCAACTATTCTGTATTAGCCATGTAGGCGATGAAGAAAACGCAAAAAAATTAGAAGAAATAATTTTAAAAGAAATCCCAGGAGCTCAAACAATGATTTTTGAGTTCGGATCTGTATTAGCTGCACATATTGGAGTCGGTGGAGTTGCGATTGCAGCACTAACTGAAGTTCCAGAAACATATATTTTGCCATCATTTTAATTTATTATTATATATTCAAACCGTCCTCTATGTGACGGTTTTTTTAATTATCATTCTTTTGTCTACTCCTTTCATGATATACTTATTTCATTAATGATTAATTATGGGGTGAAAGTTTTTGAAGTATCTAATCATATTAGTATTAATAGCACTAATCATTTTTTACTTATATATTCAAAATCGTTTAATAAAGAAACGTACATATAAATTACATATTGATCGATTGCATTCAAGTTATAAAGGAAAGAAAATACTCTTCTTCTCAGATACGCATTTCAGAGAACGAAATTCGGATTATTTATATGAGCAGTTAATTGAAAAAATGGAAGAAGAAGAGCCAGATATTATTTTATTTGGTGGGGACATGATCCATGCAAGTGCTGCTAGTTTAGTTGTTGAATATGTAAAAGATTTTTTCTTTCAAGTTGGAAATATTGCACCAACCTATGTTATTTACGGGAATCATGATTTAGGGAATGACCATACGAAAGAATTGAAAACAGCACTAAAAATTGCTGGCGTAACCTTCTTAGAAAATGAAGCAAAGTGGATTTCATTAAACGAGGATGGACATGGCTTTTGGTTAATAGGGTATTCTGAAGATAGACCTGCTATTGAGTCAAGGAGTAATGTTTTGTCGAAAATAAAGATGACGGATTATAGTAGGAAAGAACCTAAAATATTAATGGCACATCGCCCAGAATATTTTGAGAAATACTTAGAGAATGAAAATGTAAGACCTGATTTAGTGTTATCCGGTCATACACATGGTGGACAAGTGATATTGCCTTTTATTGGAGGACTTTTTGCTCCAGGTCAAGGCATTAATCCAACGTATGATTTTGGGATATTTATGCATCCAGATCATGTAAACAATCGTTTAATTCTATCAAGTGGTGTTGGAAATTCAAGTTTTCCATTTCGCATCAATAATCGACCAGAGTATGTCATTATTGTATTAGAATGATATGTTGATGAATGAAATGAGTATATGCTCTTTCGTAAAGAGAGTGGTAGATAGAGGGAATGATTATTGCTAGACTTTAATAAAAATTATAAGTATAATGAATATGTATATGGGCTGTAATCGCTATCAAATCAAAGTTTTGGTGTTATAGTCCATAAAATAGAACTGTTTTTGGAGGATGAATAATGTGGCAGAAAAAACAATTATGTTAGTGTGTTCTGCAGGGATGAGTACATCCTTATTAGTTTCCAAAATGCAAAAATCAGCAAAAGAAAAAGGGTTAGATGCTGAAATTTTTGCGAATTCTGCTAATGAAGCGGATGAAAGCTTGGCTAATAAAGATATCGATGTATTACTCTTAGGACCACAAGTGCGTTTTATGAAGACGCAATTCGAGAAAAAAGTTGAGGATAAAGGAATCCCAGTTGATGTCATTAACATGCAAGACTATGGTATGGTAAATGGCGAGAAGGTTCTTCAAGCAGCTTTAGATTTATTAGGTGAATAAATATGTTAAAATAGAATCGACAGAGAAAGATCGATTTTATCTTTAATAACGACAAAGATTGAATTCAGAAAAGGAGATTTTATTTATGGCAGACGAACACGGTGAAATATTAGAAAAAGTAATGGGTCTAATTATGCACGGTGGTGACGCAAAAAGTAGTGCAATGGAAGCTATCCACGCTGCAAAATCGGGTGATTTTGATGGGGCTGAAGATAAGTTAGCTGACTCGGAAGAAGCTTTAACCAAAGCACATAAATTCCAAACAAACTTACTTACGAAAGAGGCCAGTGGAGACGCAGTCGAATTATCTCTTTTAATGGTGCATGGACAAGACCACCTAATGACAGCTATGACTGTAAAAGACCTAGCTACTGAGATCATCGATGTGTATCGAAAACTAGATGGACAAGAAGTATTTCTAGACCAAGAATAAATAGTAGATTTGATCATTTAAACTAAAAAAGCCAACAACACTACTTATGTAAAGGTGTTGTTGGCTTTTTGTGTATTTTAAAAAATAAAAAAGGCTGAAATACATCAGCCTTTAGTTGAGTAGCTATCTTCGTTTTCTTCCAGTAATTAAGTTAAAGATGAAGAGTATTACAGCAATAACTAGAAGAACGTGTATTAGGCCACCTGCTACAAACTCAGTAACCATTCCTAAAAACCATAAAACAACTAATATACCTATTATTGTCCATAGCATTTTCATCACTCCTGTTTCATTTATTAATTTGAGAATAACAAATATATGAATAAAATTATAGCAATAAGCCTTCAAATGGAAAAATAATTAGTATATAACCTATTGAATTTCACTACTAGTCCTTATGGAAGTCCTTTTGTTTGAGGAATAGAGACATAAGAATACCTGCTAGAACAGCAATACCAAGAGTTATAAACGTTCCAAGAGGGTGTTCTTTAAATGGAAGTCCACCTGTATTCATTCCCCAGAGACCAGCGACGATTCCCACTGTGGCAATAATAATTGAAAGAGATGTTAAGTATCGCATTAATTGATTCAAATTATTATCAATAATGTCAGAATATAGACTACTCACAGCATCCATTAAATCACGATATACATGAACTAATTTTTTGACTAAATTGTTATACCATTGAATATCGTGCACTAATAAACTATTGTCCAACTCTTCTACGAAAGCTTTATTTTCTAATAAATGACGAATCGCTTCCTCTTGAGAATTTATTGTGTGTTCTAATAAAACTAAATTTTGTTCTGTACCAGTTACTAACTTTAATAAGGCATTACTAGTTGAACGGTTCGTTTGCTCATTTAAATATTCAATTTGTTCTTTTTGGTAGCTCAGTTCCTTTACATAATTCGAATAAGACAGAAGAGCTACATACATTATAATACTCTCAATAGAATTTATGTCATAAGATTCTTCATTCATAAAGTCTTGATCAAATGTAGAGTGAGGATTTGTGATAAACCAAAACAGATGGTCCTTACTCTTAATGAAAACAAAGGACTCTAATCGGCTTTCGATATGATCAAAGGCACTTGAAGGTTGAATGTTAGATAATACCAGTATTATAGTCTCACCGAGTACAGGTGAATCGATCCTTTCATATCTAGGAGCAATAGGAATAATATCATTAAAATAAAAGACATCATTTGGCAATTCATATGTTTCCAGAAAGTCTTTTTTATCTTGGTCATTAATGTTTTTATAAATCGTTAAATCAGTAGAATCTGCTTCAAAGGCATCTATTAGTTCGTTTTTTTGAATAGTATAAGTATTTTTCATAGCCGTCTCCTTACTTTTCCTAAGTCTATTCTGTTTTTATCATTCTGTCAAAGAATACAAAATGTCCTTTTGCTTGAATAATAAACTAAAGGATAGTTTTATTCTATTTTACAAGTTATAATAAGATATACGTTAATAATATTTATATCTATTAACATAAGAAAGAAGGTTTTTAATTAATGGATATTCAAAAAAATTGGTCCAGATTGTTTGGCTTACTTTCACTTGTAGTTTTATTATATTGGGCGGTAAATAACTTAACCAGTATCCAAGCAGGTTTTAATTTTATTGTTGCAGCGTTTACGCCTTTTATTATAGGAGCAGGTGTAGCTTTTATTATAAATATACCCATGCGTATAATAGAAGACTTACTTGTTAAATATACTGGAAAAAACAAAAAATGGTTCCGGTTTGTGGCCATGACTCTTTCTTTTCTCCTAGTAGTCTTATTTTTCTATTTACTTATATTCTTAATTATTCCAGATTTACAACAAACGATAACTTCCTTTATAAATGTTGTACCAGATACCATTCGTAACATGATTAATTGGGTAAATGAATTCATCGAAAACAATCCACGGATTGTTGAGTTTGTTTCACAACTTGATGTAGATCTTAACCAAATTCAACAAGAAGCAATCAATACAATACAACGTTTTGCTACAAATATAATCGGTGGCACCTTTAACTTTGCTATTTCAACGATTAATAGTATTGTAACAATATTTATTGCTCTTATTTTCGCAGTCTATATTCTATCAATGAAAGAAATGTTGGTAAGACAAGTAAAAAAACTTATCTATAGTACTTGGTCTTTAAAATGGGCAAACTATTTTGTAAATGTAGGGAAGAAAGCAAACGAAATTTTCTCAAGTTTTGTTGGAGGACAAATTTTAGAAGCTATTATTCTAGGTGGATTAGTTTACTTAGGTATGTGGCTCTTTAATTTCCCTTATCGCTTATCGGTTTCTGCTATTACAGGAGCTCTAGCTCTAATACCGATTTATGGTGCACTTTTAGGGGGAGTCGTTGGCTTCATTCTTATTGCTGTTGTTAGCTTTCCAAAGGCATTAGGCTTCATATTATTTAGTGTTGTTGTTCAGCAAATCGAAGGAAACCTTATTTACCCACGAGTTGTTGGTAACAGTGTTGGGTTACCAAGCATTTGGGTAATGATGGTTGTAACAGTAGGTGGATCCTTATTTGGACTAATCGGTATGCTCGTTGCTGTTCCAGTTGTATCATTAGCTTATACTCTAGTATCAGCCACGGTAAATCATAGATTAGAACAACGAAAATTAGTGATAGAAACGGGTACAAGTAACATAACTAGAAGAGTAAAACGTAAATAAACAAAATATTATACAGTTAAATGTAAGCAATAAAATAAGAGAAACCACTGGACCTTCATTCGAAGTCAGTGGTTTCTCTTATTTACGTAGAGTTAGAACTTTTGTTCCAGACTCTTTTTATTCAAAATATGAAAGGATTTGTTGAGAAATCTCAGTTTGTAGCTCTTCTACAGAGTGACGTCTACTTCTGCCACAATCTTTAGCCGATTCGTTACAAATAAAACATCTTCTAATAGGAAGGCCTAATTGAGTTCGACTCGTTCCTTCAATTTCATTTTTATCATTTAATTTTAAGACATCAATATCAAATAAACGTCCAAGGGGATGAGTTTCCTCTATGTCTACAGCAAATTCTTTCATTTCACGAGGGGAGAGCGAGCTTAAAATATAATATTCGTAACCCGTGTATTCCTCTCGTTTTAGCTCATGTAAAATTGCTAAATCGTTCTTAGATTCTTTTACATGATTGACCATATAATCAAATGCCTTATTTAATATATCATTTGTTTTGATTGGTCCGGGAATTGCCATAGTCATGACTAAAAGACTATAATTGTCTTCTTTAGTTGTTTTACCAAGTAACGCTCGCTGGAAATGAACTCTTTCGTCACGAGCGTTTAACATTGCTGGTAAATCTACTTCTTTACCACTTGAAAAGATTGTTGGATATTTGTTCATCATTAAATGTTGTTTACTACGTCGATTACTGTACCATCACGATATTCAACAACCGCAACTGTTTTGTCACCAAACTCTAAAGGTTTTGGTTGGCCAACAATTTCGTAAGCTTTATCGCGTAACTCTTCGATTGTATATTGTGGTACATCTAAGTCTTTAAATGCTTCTACTAAATCTTGACGATTCGGGTTAATTGCAATACCAACTTCAGTTACAACGACGTCAACTGAATCACCAGGAGTTACAACTGTAACAACTTCATCAACGATTGTAGCAATACGTCCACGAACTAGAGGAGAGATGACTAAGCTTAATTTTGAAGCTGCTGAAGTGTCTGAGTGACCACCTGAAGCGCCACGAATGACACCGTCTGATCCTGTAAGAACGTTTACGTTGTAATTTTTATCAATTTCTAAAGCAGATAAAATACATACGTCTAATTGGTTAATTGCTGAACCTTTACTGAATGGAGAAGCATAAAATTCTGCATCTACTTCGTAATGGTTTTCGTTTTCACCTAATGAAACACCTGAAGCGGCATCAAAGTCTTGAACGTCAATAATTTTATCAACTAGACCTTCTTTCATTAATTCAACCATTGCATTTGTAATTCCACCAAGTGCAAAGCTAGCAGTGATTTCATCTTTTAACATTGCTTCACGCAAGTAACGAGTTACAGCTAATGAAGATCCACCCGTACCTGTTTGGAATGACCAACCGTCTTTAAAGTAAGGTGATGCTGTAATAACTTTTGAAGCATATTCTGCGATTAATAATTCTTTAGGGTTTTGCGTGAAACGAGTAGCTCCACTTGCAATACCTGATGGATCACCAATTGCATCAACTTCAACAACGTAATCTACGTTTGTTTGAGGAATTGAGATTGGTGTGTTTGGATATGGTACTAGCGTATCTGTGATTGCAACAACTTTATCTGCATATTTCGCATCGATCATCGCATAACCTAATGAACCACAAACTGCTTTTCCACGAGTTCCGTTTACGTTACCGTAAGCATCTGAACTTGGAGAACCTAAGAATGCAACGTCAATTTTAACTTGACCACTTGCAATTGCAGCTGCACGTCCACCGTGTGAACGGATAACTACAGGGTTTTCCATAATTCCTTCTGAAATAGCTGCACCTAGTTTGTCACGTAAACCACTTGAAGTAATGTTTGTAACTACGCCATTTTTAATGTGCTCAATTAATGGCTCATGTACGTTTGCAATTGAACTTGGAGCGATAGAGATATTTTTGAAGCCCATGTCTGCAATTTCTTCAAGAACCATGTTCATAACATAGTCACCTTCACGGAAGTGGTGGTGGAAAGAGATTGTCATACCGTCTTTAAGTCCGACTTTTTCAATTGCTTCACGAATACTACCTAATAATTTTTCTTCACCTGGTTTAACAGGAGAGACATTACGGTGAGCTTCTTCAAAAGGCTTAACGTTTGTAAACTGACCACCGTATACACCTTTTTTAGCGATTTCTGCTGGGATTTCTTTACCTACATTGTTTAATACCATTGTTAAATTTCCTCCTTGCCAATTAAGTTCGCTGCTTGTGCTAAAGCAATAACACGCTCTGCACGGTCAACAATTGGCTTATCAATCATTTGACCATTTAAAGCAATTACACCAGAACCTTTAGATTCTGCTTCACGGATTGCCCAAATAACTTCTTTAGCATTTTGAATTTCTTTTTCAGTTGGAGCATATACATCGTTAACAACTGGAATTTGACGAGGGTTAATAACTGATTTACCATCAAATCCAAGTTGTTTAATATGTTTAACTTCAGTTCTTAATCCTTCTTCGTTGTTCACGTCAGAATAAACTGTATCAATAGCAGCAATTCCAGCTTCACGAGCTGCGTGTAGAATCATGCTACGAGCAAATAATAATTCCGTTCCTTCTGGAGAACGAGTTGTTTTCATACTTGTTACGTAGTCTTCAGCACCAATTGCAATACCGATTAAGCGATCTGAAGATTGTGCGATTTCACGTGCGTTGAAAGCTCCACCTGGAGATTCAATTGCTGCCATCATTTTAGTTGTTCCTAATTCGATGCCATTTTCTTCTTCAACTTTAGCAATAACTGCTTCAACATCTAGGATGTCTTGTGCATTTTCAGTTTTAGGTAAACGAATAACGTTAATTCCTGCTAAAACCATTGCTTCAATATCGAGTTTACCAACTGTTTCTAAAGAGTTGATACGGACAACTGTTTCTACTGAACTATAGTCAAATGTTTTTAATGCAAAGTGAACTAAAGTTCTTGCAGAATCTTTCTCAGTTAATGATACTGAGTCTTCTAAGTCAAACATAATTGAGTCTGCACCATAAATTGGAGCATCTCTTAACATTCCAGCATTTGAACCTGGGACAAACATCATAGTTCTTCTTAAACGTTCCATGTTTCGATCTCCTTCCAATTGTATGATTCGTTTCCTAGTGCTCTTTGTAGAGCATTTAAAGTTCTTGCAGCAATTGTACAATCTAATGCACCACTATCAACAGCAGTGATTTTAACGCTATCTACGCCAAGACCTTTCGCTGTGTTAGTAATTACTTCCTCAATACGTTCGCCATATTGTTTTGCTACGTTAGACTGTAAGTCAATTGTGATTGCACCTTGATCGTTAGGTTCAACTGTAATATAAATGTCGCTAGATTCAGTTGTTCCACTAACTGCTTTTTCTAAGATTTCCATTATATTTTCACCTCAATATATTTTTTGTTGCATTTTATGCAATTGTTACTATTTATTATGTTTTTCTACTAAGTGTTTATAAGTAGATGGGGGAGTGAGGGTTTTGATTAAATCAAAATCCTTTTCAGCAAGTGCTTTTCTCACACGAGTCGCACTTATGACTTCTCCACCTGTTTCGGCTCTAGGAATAACAACTAATTCAATGTCTTCATTAAATGATTTGGACATTGCTTTATTGTATAACTCTGTTACAGGAGATAATGGTTCTTCTCCAACAAATCGAATGTCAATATTTAATATAGGAGCTATACGATCCTTAAATAATAAAGCATCTAATTCTGCTTGATGAACTGCGATATCTTCTTCAGCTCGGTCTTTTAGGAAATAAGAAGGGAAGGTTGCTTGAGAAACCTGATATTTACCACTTGGAATAACCGTAACATTTTCTAAGTGAGCTGTTCCTTCTTTGACAAGTCTGAATCGATCTTCAAATGAAAATTCTGAAGAATCATCTGATAAAACAAATATAAATAAGTGATCACATTGTTTTAAGGCAGTTTCTACCAAATATAAATGACCTTTTGTAAATGGGTTAGCATTCATAACGATTGCACCATTATGGTCTTCATTAACTTTTACTTCATTAAGTTTTTTTGCATAGTCTTCAAAATTTGGTGAACCACGTTCCATTAATGAAACAGAACTAGATTGGACAATTTGTTTGAATCCTAATGAAGCAAAGAATTTTGAACTATCTGGCTTCGTATACAAGAAAACTTGAGTTTCACCGTTGTCCCATAAATGATCAGAAAGGTGGGTAATAATTTGAGTTAATAAGTTTTGATCTTGATAATCGCCACATATTGCCACAAATTTTATAATATTCTGATAAGTTGAGCCTGTACCAATTAATCGATCACCATCGAATATACCAATTGTATAATCAACTAAATCGTCTGGATTTAAATCATTTAAATGTAATAAGTTGATCCACTTTTCTCGGACAATCTTATCGCGTTGAATCCATAGCCTTTTAGTAGGTAGCATAATTTCACTCCTTCTTCCTGTTTTGTCAAACGCTTTCACGGCATAATTAGTATAAAGAAAATATATTTGTTTGTGAACAGTTCCTTTGTACTATTATTGTACTTTAGTTAAGAACACGGTAAAAAAGTGGACTATTGTATTTCTATTGTCTTTTTTGGGTGGATTTCGTTTCGTATTTCACAAAAAAGCATTAAAATACTTAAGACAATAAATTCGAAGCGCTTGCAAGACCATGAAACGTATTCTATTTGTTCTTAAAAAGACATATTATAAGTTTGCATTGGTTTTGAATAGTTTGTACTTATATAAAGTAGAAAATAAATAATATTAGAGTTAGGCTTCTTATTTACCCTTAATTGCCAAGAATTTTTGGAAAAATTTTACTCGACTATTTTAAAACGATATAATAAAGTGTGTGGATCAAGAGCGGTGTTTTATATGTGTAGATATTGACGATTTTTCCGAGGAGGAGTAATATGGAAACAATTATTAAAGTCGTACAAGAAAACTTAGATATTAACCAAAATCAGACATTAAAGTCTTCATTACATGAGGCGTTAAAGAAGACGATTGTTTTGGGAGATATCCCAGCTGGAACAAGAATTAATGAAAAAGAATTATCAGAAGCCCTAAATATTAGTCGAACGCCAATTCGTCATGCCCTTGAAAAATTAGAAGATGAGCAACTAGTTGTCAGAAAGCACGGAAGTGGTGTTGTTGTTACTGGAATTACACTAATTGATGCTATTGAAATTTTTGATATACGAAAAGCACTTGATACATTAGCGACTATTCAAGCGGCTAAGAAAATGACGCAGCAAGACTTTAAAGAGCTAGAATCTTTATTATTGGATGCGAACCATTTATATGAAAATAAAGAAACTGAGAAATTGTTAAAGAGTTTTCGTGATTTTAACCAATTTATATATAATAAATGTGAGATGACTCGATTGACTACAATTATTCTGAATCTAAAAGAGTATACGGATTACTTCCGATTAATCTCTATCCATTCAGACGAAAGATCTGGCCCAGCTTTAAAAGGACACTGGGATATTTTCCATTCGATGAAACATAGAGATTGGGAGCATTTAACAGAGGTAGTTCATAATCATTTAGATGATTCCGTTGAATTTATTCTAAAAGAAATGGAAGAGAGAGAAATTGAATAATAAATTATTAGATCAATTGGCACAAGATAGTGTCAAAGCTTTATTATATGAAGTACTAATTTCACCCAAACCTGGTTTAGTTGATCGCTTAAATAATGGATCCCATAATGATATGGATACTTTTACTTTTATTGACGCGATACAAGCACTAAGCCCGTTTTTGAAACAATATCTAGAAATAGGTTACGCTCATGAAGGCACGCCTAAAGAACTTTTTGAAAAATCGCGAAAAGTTGGTTATGAAGCCGAACTTGCGATGATGGCTGCAACTCATCATATTAATACGCATAAAGGAGCGAATTTCACATTCGCGTTAATTCTTTGTGCAACAGGATATTTAATTAAATCGGAAAGCGCTAGAGTTCCGTTTAGAAAAGAAGACACGGATCGGCTGTTTGCTTATGTTTCAGAAATGAGTAAAGGCTTAGTCACACTCGACTTTAAAGATCTCGAAAAAAAAGAAAAACGAAGTTATGGTGAAACCTTGTATTTAACTTATGGCATTACGGGTATTCGTGGAGTGGCTGAAGATGGTTATCCAGTCATCACAGATTTTGTTATGCCATACTTAAGAAACACACTTTCGACAAAAAAATATGATTTAGAGAGTGTCTTACTGCATACATTGGCCTTAATCATGAGTGAATCAGAAGATACCAATTTAATTCATAGAGGTGGAATCGAAGCATACGAGACAATACGTGCTCAAGCGCAGAAGATTTATGCTGAAACGACACCCGAAACGATTAAAGAAGCTTTTATGGCATTTGATCAAGAATTAATTGAAAAGCACTTAAGTCCAGGTGGCGCGGCAGATTTACTTTCTCTATCCATTTTCATGGCGAAATTAGAAGCTTTAATATAGAAGCAATTGTTTATACCGTCTAGTATTTAGGCGGTTTTTTTAAACTCTATATAAGAGAATTGAATTTTGATTATGAGAAAAAATTAATTTGAATATCAATCTAATATATTTTGTTGTAAAATAATATAAGAGATGAAAGAATACTTATTTAGATAGGCTGGTAATAAGTAATATATATTGATCTATAAATGAAGTTGAAACAGAAGGGACAGATAATATATGCGAGTAACGATGTTACCCGGTGATGGGATCGGAAAAGAAATCGCTTCAAGTGTTATGGATATAATAGATGCATCAGGAGCAAACTTAGAGTGGGAAATCGTCCACGCAGGAGAAGAAGTTTATAAAAACACAGGAACCCTTATACCAGATGACGTGTATGCAAGTTTAGAAAAAAATAAAGTTGGTCTAAAAGGACCAATGACAACGCCAATCGGTACAGGCTTCCGGAGCGCAAATGTATCATTACGTAAAAAGTATGACTTATATGCCAATATTCGTCCGATTCTATCAATCGGTGAAATAGATACGTTATTTAAAGATTTAGATTTAATATTCTTTAGAGAAAATACCGAAGATTTATACGCTGGTATTGAAAAGAAAATATCAGATGATGAAATGCATAGTATTAAAGTCATTACTCGACAAGGTAGTGAACGAATCATACGCCAAGCTTTTGAATACGCTCACGAACATAAACGAGATAGCGTAACGGTTGTTACAAAAGCGAATATTATGAAATTAACGGATGGTTTATTCTTAGATGTAGCCAGAGAAATTGCTTCAGAATATCCAGAAGTTGAATTCAAAGAAATACTTGTAGACAACATGGCGATGCAGTTAGTAATGAATCCAAAACAATTTGATGTAATTGTGACACAAAATCTATATGGTGATATTTTATCGGATTTAGCAGCAGGTTTAATGGGTGGATTAGGTTTAATTCCAGGGGCAAATATTGGAACTGATATGGCTATTTTTGAACCTGTACATGGTTCCGCACCAGATATTGCCTGTAAAAATGTAGCGAATCCAACAGCTATCATCTTAAGTGGTTGTCTCATGTTAGATCATATCGGTAAAAAATCAGAAGCAGATAACATTCGAAAAGCTTTGGATAAGGTTTTAAGTCAACCTGAAAAGTTCACAAGAGACTTAGGTGGTACAGCTACCACAGATGAGTTTACTCAAGCGATTATAAAAGAACTCGATAACTTAGCGTAAAAACATGAATCAAAAGATATACTGAAGGTGGTAGAAAACCATCTTTTTTTATTTCCTATAATAGACGAATTGTTTTTGTAAGTTAGTAACTTTTATCACAATGAAAAAGAATAATAAACTATATGCGATAAAAATCAGTAAACGGCTTGTTTTAATGGATAGTTATTTGATTTTAATCTAGACCCATAGACGTTTTTGGCGTATACTATAGTAGTTTTTTGGATAAATTGTGAAAAGTTTCAACTTCCTTTGCATTTTATATGTGAGTGAATTAAGATATTAAGACAAGACGTAGGAGGATAAAGAGATGTTGTCAAAAAATAAAAACAAACTACAAATTAAAGATTTAGTATCTGTAGGGGTTTATACAGCACTTTATTTTATTATAGTAGCATTTTCAGCCGTTGTGACTATTTTTATTTTACCAGGCTATTCATATGTATTTATTCCAGTCATTTCAGCATTATTAGCAGGTACAATTTTTATGTTAATGGCTGCGAAAGTTCCAAGATTTGGCTCAATAACGATAATGGGTTCTATAATGGGAATATTTTTCTTACTTATGGGGAGATTCCCAGGCGCCTTTATTACGAGTATCTTATTGGCTTTATTAGCAGATGGCTTTGCTTTTATTGGTAAGTACAAAAGTAAATTTGGTTTATTAGTCAGTTATATTGTATTTTCATTTAGCTTAATCGGGCCGGTGTTACCAATGTTTTTATTCCCAAATTTATATATGGAACAATTAGTCAAACAACGCCGTGATGCAGCTTATATTGAAGGTGCATTTGCGAATATTTCTCAAAATACATTTATTGTTTTAATTGTAGCTATTTTGATAACGGCTGTGATAGGTGGGCTCTTTGGTCAAAAAATGATGAAAAAACACTTTAAAAAAGCTGGGATTGTTTAATGGAAATAAAATTAGATCCACGAACGAAGATGTTGATGATATTACTCGCTGCGCTTTATATTACGTTGCAGTTTGAAATGAAATTTGAAATGTTATTGGTTACAATATTTGTCCTTCCTTTTTTACTAAGTGGCTTACATAAATATTGGGTTGGCTTTTTACTTGTATTCTTCACACAGATATTAGCGAGTCTCTATCTTTTACCAAGACTGCATTCACCTTTTTTAATGTATATCGTATCCTTTCTGACAAATGGTTTTAGACTTTTATTACCGGGCATCATTGCAGGTATATATGCTATGAAAACGACGACTATTAGCGAATGGATTGCTGCTTTTAAAAAATGGCACGTTCCGAATTGGTTGATGATTCCTATTGCTGTAATGGCACGATTTTTTCCAGCAATTAAAGAAGACTATCAACATATAAAAAAAGCGATGGCTTTTCGAGGAATCGGTTCAAGTTTCAAAGATTTCTTAAAACATCCAATGCAATCATTAGAATATATTTTAATCCCACTTTTAATGAATGCGACTCAAGTAGCAGAAGACTTAACTGTCTCTGCTTTAACGAAGGGATTAAGTCTACCTGGAAAACATACGACTATTCTGAAGTTGAGTATGAGTCGATATGACTGGCTATATTTAATGACGCTATTTATACCTTTACTGTTTAGAGTAGGAGGTTCTTTCTTATGAAACATGCGATTTTAAGTGAAGATGTATCATTTAAATATCTAAATACAGAATCATCTTTTTTAAAAGACATCAACTTAGATATAAAAAAGGGCGAATGTGTCTTGATCTGTGGGGCTAGTGGAAGTGGTAAATCAACATTTTCTAGATTAGTCAATGGGATTAGTCCCGATTACATAGAAGGAACATTTTCAGGAAAACTTTCAACAATGGGATTAAATACAGGAGAATCTACTATAGAAGAGTATGTTCCAATTGTTGGTAGTGTTTTTCAAAATCCTAAGACACAACATTTTACTGTAAATTCGACTAGCGAGTTAGCCTTCCCAATGGAAAATATGGGGGAAGAATCAGAAAAAATTATAAATACAATCCAAAATAAAGCAGCTGCCTTTAACATTTCACATCTATTAGATAGAAATATGTTTGAAATTTCTGGTGGAGAAAAGCAACAAATAGCATTTGTCGCTGCGAATATGACTGAACCAGATGTGCTCGTGTTAGATGAAGTGACGAGTAATTTAGATCAAGAAGCGATTACGCGAATTAGTGAAATGGTTGCGTATTTAAAAAACAAAGGTATGACAATATTAATTTTGGAACATCGTCTGGCATGGACAAAGGGTATTGTTGATCGCTATGTCTTGTTTAATGAAGGACAGATTAAGAAAGAATGGTCAAAAGAAGCATTTTACGAATTATCTAATGAAGAATTGCATCAATACGGTTTACGATCAATGGATTTAACCGAACACCGTACTTTGATCAATGAGAAACTAGTTGATATTAAAGATATAGCTGATACTGGTATTTTAAAAACACAACATTTATCCGTAGGCTATCATAACCAAACTGTTTTAGAAGGGTTAAATATTGGATTTGAACAAGGAGACATCGTCGGGGTTCTAGGTCCGAATGGGACAGGTAAATCTACACTAGCGAATACCTTAACAGGCTTACAGCAGCCATTAAAGGGTAAAATTCTCTGGAATAATAATGAGATTCATTCCAATGATTTAATAAAGAAAAGTTATTTAGTCATGCAAGATATGAATTATCAATTATTTAGCGATTCAGTTGAAGATGAAATTCTTTTAGGAGCAAAACATCCAGAACATCTAGAAAATCTGTTAGAAGCTTTAAATTTAACACAATTTAGAGAGAGACATCCTATGAGTCTATCAGAAGGGCAAAAGCAGCGAGTAGTTATTGCTTCTGCTGTATTGTCTGGAAAAGAATTGATTGTATTTGACGAACCAACCAGTGGACTTGATTATGAGAACATGGAAAAATTTGGCTTGTTGTTAAATAAATTGAAAAAATCCAATGCAGTAATTATCGTCATTACCCATGATGAAGAGTTAGCTTCTAAATGGTGCGACAAAATAATTAATCTAAATAAAGTAAAATAATAGATGAAATACTTTAGACCTTTCAAATAAATGAGAGGTCTTTTTTTGCTGAACAAACTAAACTGTTTTGGGTTACTTGTAGAATATTATTAGAATAGAATCGTATGCGCTTACAATTGTTATATATTTCACAAAGTAAACTGATATGAATTTTAAGTTATGTATATAGAATTCAAGAAGTTTGTATTCATTGAGGATACAGGTGTAAAATGAATGCGTTTACACTTGTTAAAAGATTCACAAAGGTCTTTACATCTCGGAACATTCGTTTTATAATGTGAAGGAATTAACAAACAATACAAATAGGAGATGACAAAAATGGTTGAAAAAGTTCAGGATCAAGTGGATAACGTTTCAGTACAAATTGATAAATTAGTTAAAAAAGGACAGAAAGCTCTCGACAACTTTAAAAGTTACTCTCAAGAAGAAATTGACCATATTGTAGCAAAAGCATCCGTTGCTGCATTAGATCAGCACGGTAAATTAGCAAAATTAGCGATTGATGAAATCGGTCGTGGTATCTTCGAAGACAAAGCAACTAAAAACTTATTTGCTTGTGAGCATGTTACAAATCATATGCGTCATATGAAAACTGTTGGAGTCATTGATGAAGATGAAGTAAATGGAGTTGCTACAATAGCTGAACCTTTAGGTGTTATTTGTGGAATCACACCAACAACAAACCCAACATCTACCGCTATATTTAAAGCTTTAATTTGTTTAAAAACAAGAAATCCTATTATCTTTTCATTTCACCCAGGAGCTTTAAACTGTTCTATAGCTGCTGCAAAGGTCGTCTATGATGCTGCTGTAAAAGCTGGCGCACCGAAAGACTGTATTCAGTGGATTTCAGAACCTTCGAAAGAAGCAACGGACGAATTAATGAATCATGCTGATATTGCGACCATTCTTGCTACAGGTGGAAATGCAATGGTTAAAGCAGCGTATTCATGTGGGAAACCAGCTCTAGGTGTAGGAGCAGGAAACGTACCAGCATATGTTGAAAAAACTTGTAACTTAAATCAAGCCGTTCATGATATTGTCATGAGTAAATCTTTTGATAATGGCATGATCTGTGCATCAGAATCTGCAGCGATTGTTGATAAAGAAATTTATGACGATTTCAAAAAAGAAATGGAAAGTTACCACACTTATTTTGTTGATAAGAAAGAAAAAGCTTTATTAGAAGAATATTGTTTTGGAGCAAAAGCGAATTCGAAAGAAGCACCGAATGCTTCATTAAACGCAGAAGTTGTTGGTATGGATGCAAAATTCATTGCTGAAAAAGCTGGTTTTAAAGTACCAGATAAAACAACGATTTTAGCAGTTGAGATTGAAAATGTTGGGGAAACAGAACCAATGTCTCGTGAGAAGTTATCACCAGTATTAGGTGTTCTAAAAGCAAAATCAACAAAAGACGGAATTGAGAAGAGTCGTTTAATGGTCGAGTTCCATGGACTAGGTCACTCGGCAGCTATTCATACTGCTGACGAAGACTTGTCAAAACGTTTTGGTGAAGAAGTTAAAGCAATGCGTATTATCTGGAATTCACCTTCTACTTTTGGTGGAATTGGTGATATGTATAACGCATTTAAGCCATCTTTTACTTTAGGATGTGGTTCGTATGGGGCAAACTCAACAGGTGATAACGTAAGTGCTCAACATTTACTAAATTATAAAAAAGTAGGGAGACGTAGAAATAATATGCAATGGTTTAAGATCCCATCAAAAATTTATTTTGAACGTGATTCTATTCAGTACTTACAAAAAATGCAAGATGTTGAGAAAGTTATGATTATTACAGACGATTCAATGGTTGAATTAGGTTTCCTACAAAAGATTATTGAGCAATTACACTTACGTCGTAATAAAGTTGTTTATCATGTATTTACAGATGTAGAATCAGATCCCGATATTACAACAGTACATCGTGGAACAGTATCTATGCAAGAATTCCAACCGGATACGATTATTGCACTCGGTGGAGGCTCACCAATGGACGCTGCAAAAGCGATGTGGTTATTCTATGAACAACCTGGTGTTGAGTTTTCAGATCTAGTTCAAAAATTCTCAGATATTCGAAAACGTGCATTCCGTTTCCCAGAACTAGGTAAGAAAGCAAAATTTGTGGCCATCCCAACAACATCTGGAACAGGTTCAGAAGTTACACCATTTGCAGTTATTTCAGATAAAGAAAACAACAAAAAGTACCCATTAACGGATTACTCACTAACACCAACAGTTGCAATTGTTGATCCAGCATTAGTGATGTCCGTGCCGGCTTCAGTAACGGCCGACACAGGGATGGATGTTTTAACGCACGCAGTTGAAGCTTATGTTTCAGTTATGGGAAGTGATTATACAGACGGCTTAGCGTTACAAGCTATTAAACTTGTTTTTGAAAACTTAGAACAATCGGTTAAAGCAGGGGACTTTGAATCACGAGAGAAAATGCATAATGCGTCAACGATGGCTGGAATGGCCTTTGCGAATGCTTTCCTAGGCATTTCACACTCAATGGCTCATAAAGTCAGTGCACACTTCCATACGATTCATGGTCGAACAAACGCAATTTTGCTACCATATGTCATCCGCTATAACGGAACTCGTCCTTCTAAGACATCGAACTGGCCGAAATACAACACGTATCGTGCAGATGTTCATTATCAAGAAATTGCTAGAGTGCTTGGTCTACCAGCAAGTACGCCAGAAGAAGGCGTCGCATCATTCGCGAAAGCCGTCTTTGATTTAGGTGAAAAGATTGGCATTAAGATGAGTTTCAAAGGTCAAGGTGTAAACGAAGCAGAATACTTCGCGAAAACACTAGATATTGCTTATGAAGCCTTTGAAGATCAATGTACACCATGTAATCCAAGATTAGCACTTGTATCGGACATGGAAGAAATTTTAGAAGATGCATATTTAGGTTATGGTGAAAAGCCTGGTCGAATTAAATAAAGAATGAACGAAAGAAACCATCTAGTTGAAAAATTAGGTGGTTTTTCTCATGTTCAAGTTTTAACAACTTTATAGCAGAAGACGACACCCAGTTTTTGATCCGTAAAGTAAGAGGATAAACAAAAAAACTCCTCAAATAAGGAGTTTTTAATGCGTTATAATTATTCTACTAGATTCCCAACAACTGGTAAATCTTCTAGAACACTTTCACCATGTGGTGATTCTAAGATTTCTTCTGTATAGTCATTTCCAGCAACTAATTCGCCAGCATGTTCTCCACCAGCCCAAGCTTCGTTACCTGTTACGTCGTAAACAACGCCGTCAACAGCAACATAACCTGGATTGCCATCTTGACCATCATATTCGCTTAATTCAGCTGCAGTGAATTCTTCTAAAACTGTTTCTTCAGATGTTTTACCAGCTGCATCATCATTAACCTCTTCTTCTACTGCGGGATCTTCTGTAGTTGGAGCTTCTTCATCAGTCGTTGTTCCACAAGCAGCTAATACCAATAGAGCAGAAGCTGAAAGTAAGAAATTCTTAAATTTAATCATTGTATTTCCTCCCCAAATATTTGTTTGTACATAATATAATATAATATAGGACAAAGAAAAAAAGAGTACAATCAATATGCTTGAGAGTCTATTTTTCATCATAAAAAATGAATTGATTTGACTGAATCCTATAGCAATAGTATTTAGAACAAAATATCTATTTGTGAGTTACAAACCGTATCGGTTGAATTAATGATTATTGCTC
This sequence comes from uncultured Carnobacteriaceae bacterium, assembly GCA_964624875.1. Classification (GTDB taxonomy): domain Bacteria; phylum Bacillota; class Bacilli; order Lactobacillales; family Carnobacteriaceae_A; genus Atopostipes. Next base: position 25,884 of record CAZUZA010000010.1, read on the forward strand.
GATAACATTATAACTAGATTATACAAAACATGTGTCGTTTTTTACTTTAAGAAAAATGATTTACTACCTTGAAGAAGCAAGTACGAAAGATTTCTTGTATAAAGTCTTATGAGACCTCACTTTTAAGAAATAGATTACGTAATCTATTAATGAAGGCAACAAAAATAACTAGGGGGAAAATTAGATGAGAAAAGTAAAATTAGTCGTTCTATCCATGAGTACGTTGTTGTTATTAGCAGCATGTGGTGAAAATACAGATACCACTTTAACTCCAATAGAACCAGAAACTGAAGAAAGTGTTGAAACAGACGAATCGAACACGAATACACCAGTAGAAACAGATGAAGA
>CAZUZA010000010.1:26331-35465 GCA_964624875.1 uncultured Carnobacteriaceae bacterium
AAAGTGTTGAAACAGACGAATCGAACACGAATACACCAGTAGAAACAGATGAAGAGCCTACACAATCAACCAAAGGTATTCAAGATGTCGACTTTGAAGTGTCACTCGATGATGCCGTTCAACGTTTTATGGATACATTCCCAGAAGCTGAAGGGATTGATAAGGTTCAATTTGATGTCGATGATGGTCGTTTTGAATATGAATTGGATGGCTTCAATGCCGGGTATGAGTTTGAATTGACCATTGATGCTGAAACGGGCGATATTTTAGAACAATCAACAGATGACGATGATGACCACGAAGTTGCGATTGATTTTGGGAATATCATTTCACCCCAAGAAGCGATGTCATTTGCATTAGAAGCAGCTGGTAGTGGGTATGTAAAAGAATGGGAATTAGAAACAGATGATGGTCGTACCTATTATGAAATAGATATTGAAGGTGCCGATAATAACGTGGATAGCGTTGATATTGATGCTGTGTCTGGCGACATTCTTGAAATAGATTCATAATATAAATGAAAAGAGTCCACAACATAATTTTTGATTATGTATATGGACTCTTTTTACTTTTAATGATTGATTAACAAATGTAACACTTTTTCAAAATGCACGGCATACGTAATTGGGTTTGGATCTTCAATCGTTGCTTTAATCGCTTCGGGAATAAAATGAACGGCCTTATCCATTGCTTTTTTAATGTCATTCGAACGCATATAGTCACCTACAATGACACTCGCAAAAACATCACCTGTACCATGGAAACTTTGCGGAATGTATGTTTCTACACTCGTGTACATTTCACCATGGGCTGATTTTAGGGTTGCACCTATTTTATCGCCATCGCGTATACCTGTAATTAAAGCATTTTTTGCCCCAACTTTAAGAAGTTCGTCTAACACTTCATTTACGTCGTCTTCATTATTTGGATCAAAGCTCGCATAGTCTTTACCAAGCATTAAGCAGGCTTCGCTTAGGTTTGGGAATACATAATCTGCAATCTCTACTAAACGGAGTTGAGCTTTCGCATAGTCATCATCAAACCCATGATAATAGACACCTTCATCTGCGAAGGCTGGATCGATAAAAATTTTACCATCTTCTTTTAATAAGTTTGGAATATGTTCAGTTAATAAATCCACATGTTCAATCATACCGAGATACCCTGTATAAACGGCGTCAAATTTAATCCCTAGTTCTTCCCAGTGTGCTAATGTAGCTTTCATGTTTTCGAATAAATCAAGGAATGTGAAACCAGGGAACTCAGGACCTGTATGGGTTGATAAAAGCGAAGGGGGTAAAATCGAACCTGTTACACCGCATGCGCTTATGATGGGTAAGGCCACAGTCGTTGAGCATTTCCCAAAACTTGATATATCTTGAATAATTAATACGTTTTTCATTTAATCAGCAACTTTCTATAGAAATAATATCTTTATGATACTAAAGGTCTGGTCCTATTCATAGTATCAAATTAACTATTCCGTCAGGTACCAGAAAAGAAAAAGACAATATTTGTTGACAATGATTTCGAATGTGTCTATACTAACAACAGTTTAAAATTCTTTAACCGTGTACTGTGATGCATGGAAGAATGTTATCAGACGAGTCTATCCCCATTGGAATTTTTATGGGCATTTTTAGGCAACATCTTCATACATTCTTTGCGACCAACAGGCACATACATGCTTGTTGGTCTTTTGTTTTTTAAGAATAAAAGGAGGTCTAAAGTGGAAAAAAGGAAACCGATTGTCGCCTTAGATTTTAAATCGAAAGAGGAAGCCTTATCTTTTCTGGCGTTATTTGGAACAGAGCAGTTGAATGTCAAAATTGGCATGGAGTTATTTTACAGTGCTGGTCCAGATTTTGTCCGTGAAGTGGTTATGAAGGGGCACAAAATATTTTTAGATTTAAAGTGTTACGACATTCCAAATACAGTAGAACGTACGATGACACAATTAGCAAGACTGGGTGTGTCAATGGTAAACGTTCATGCGAGTGGTGGAGTAGAGATGATGGAAGCTGCTTTAAAAGGGTTAGAAAAAGGGACTGAAATTGGAGAGGCAACCCCTTTATTGATTGCTGTAACCCAGTTAACGTCTCGTGCACCAAGTGTGAATGAGGAAGAATTACAGTTAGCTGTTTCACAAGAAGAGAGTATTTTGAACCTAGCGCAACTAACCGATCGTAGTGGGTTAGATGGCGTGGTATGTTCACCGCTTGAAGCAGAGAAAGTTAAAGCTGTTACCCATAAGAACTTTTTAACAGTTACACCGGGTATTCGTTTGCAAGAAAATACGATTGTAAATGATGATCAAGTAAGAATTACAACACCAGAAAAAGCAGCTGCAATTGGTAGTGATTATATTGTAGTTGGAAGACCAATTACAAAAGCAGAAAATCCATTACAAGCTTACCAAAGTATTGCAAAAGAATGGCAAGAGGCAATAGAAGGAGTCCGAGTATAATGAGTAACATAGCTGAAGATATCGCAAAAGAACTGCTTCATATTGAAGCAGTCACATTAAATCCGAAAGAACCATATACATGGGCCAGTGGTTTAAAAGCACCTATTTATACAGATAATCGCTTAATTGTTAGTCATCCGGCAGCAAGAAACAAAGTAGAAAATGCAATGGTTCAAGCAATCCGTGAGCATTTTAATGAGGTGGAAGTAATCGCAGGAACGGCTACAGCAGGTATTCCACATGCTGCAATTATAGCTCATCTATTAAATGTCCCGATGATATATGTTCGTTCAAGTGCGAAAGCACACGGTAAACGAAATGCGATTGAAGGTGCGCTGAAACCCGGTGCAAAAGTCGTTATGGTCGAAGACTTAATTAGCACAGGTGGTAGCGTCATTCAAGCAGCGGATGCTGTTGAAGATGCTGGTGGCGAAGTTATAGGTTGCTTAGCCATCTTCACATACTTACTGGAACAAAGTACAAAAAACTTTAAAGAAGCTGGCTACTCACTTGTGACATTAACGAACTACCAAACACTAGTGGATATAGCGACTGTCAATCCAGAGTTAGCAGAATACAAAGAAACATTGGAAGACTGGTATAAAGATCCAGTATTATGGTCAGAAAAAAGATAAAAATATTTATTAATAAAGTGTGACGAGAGCACACATTAAGGGGAATATAAAAATGAATAATAAAGTACAAGCAAACAACAAGAAGGCACTATTTGCATCGATTTTCGCATCGGGATTAGATGATTTGAACGTCATGTTCTTATCTTTCACGTTAAGTTCTATTATCGCACATCTTGGTTTAAGTGGTGTCGAGGGTGGTTGGATTGCAACCATCACGAACTTAGGGATGCTTCTAGGAGGCCTAGTTTTTGGTGTTTTAGCAGATCGCTATAATAAGTTCAACGTCTTAAAACTAACAGTTGTTATCTTCTCCATTGCTACAGGTTTAATTTACTTTACAGAAAATATTCAATACTTATACCTCATGCGCTTTATCGCCGGTATCGGTGTAGGTGGCGAGTATGGTGTGGCTATTTCCATCATGGCCGGAATCGTACCTACTGAAAAAATGGGACGCATCAGTTCGTTAAATGGAATCGTTGGGCAAGTCGGTTCGATTACATCCGCTCTATTAGCTAGTTTAATCGCGCCAATGTTTGGCTGGAAAGGGTTATTCCTCTTCGGATTACTGCCACTCCTCTTAGTCGTTTGGATGCACTTCGCCATTGACGAAGAAAGCATCACAGACCGTGGAGCAGGTTTACAAAAAGAAGAAATTGACGAAACCAACAAACCAAAAATTCGTGAATTGTTTGCAACAAAACAATTAGCACAGCAATCAATCGCTTTAATGGTTATGACAACCGTGCAAATTGCAGGCTACTTTGGCTTAATGAACTGGTTACCAACAATGATGCAAACATCATTAGGCATCCAAACAAACTCAAACATCTGGATGGTTACAACGATTATTGGTATGTGTATCGGTATGTTAGTCTTTGGAAATGTTCTAGATAAGTTCGGACCTCGCTTAGCTTATGGTGTTTTCTTAATTTCATCCATGCTATCGGTTTACTTTTTCACATACGTTAACTCAATGGCAACATTATTAATCGGAGGCGCAATCATGGGCTTCTTCGTAAACGGCATGTTTTCAGGCTACGGTGCAATCGTAAGCCGCTTGTACCCACACCGTATTCGTACAATTGCTAACAACACAATTTTAAACGTTGGACGCGCAATCGGTGGTTTCTCATCAGTCATTATCGGCTTCATCTTAGATAATGCTGGTGTCACACAAGTCATGTTATTCATCGCTAGCCTGTATATCATCAGCTTCCTAGCAATGATGAGTATCCAAAACTTACAAACTAAACGCTACGTGACATTTGGTAAAGTTCAAACCCTTTAATCTTAATGAAATGAAAAGAATGCAGCTAGAGTAAAATCTAGCTGTTTTTGTTTTATGAAATAATGATATAATGAATATACATAGTGAGAGGACGTGACGGATGAATGGAAAATATACTGATGGACGCGGATGCGATTAAAAGAGCACTAACGCGTATGACTTATGAAGTCATCGAACGAAATAAAGGAACAGAAGATATTGTGATTGTAGGAATCAAAACAAGAGGTGAATCATTAGGTGCGCGAATGGTTCAGCGACTGTATGACTTAGAGGGAATAGAAGTGCCTTTCTTAGCCTTAGATATTAGTGCATATCGAGATGATTTAGCAAAAGGCATTGTTCCAGAAGTCTCAAATCAAACAATTAGCGAAAGCAACATTGACTTAGAAAATAAACATGTTTTCTTAGTAGATGATGTCTTATTTACGGGACGTACTATACGAGCAGCGATGGATGCAGTCATGGATGTTGGTCGTGCAAGTCGTATCTCTTTAGTCGTTTTAGTTGATCGAGGTCACCGAGAATTGCCGATCAGTGCCGATATCGTCGGGAAGAATATACCTACATCTAAATCAGAACAAGTACAAGTATTTGTTTCTGAAGTGGATGGTGAAGATAGTGTAAAAATCCAAAAGAAATAGAACGATAGGACCTCTCTTTTAAGGTTCTACAACATGAGAGAAAATATGCTGCGATATGTTTAGTGAAGGCAAAAAAGATGAGACACGTAAAATGTTTAATACGGGTCTCATCTTTTAAATTTATTGGATTGTTTTTATTCGTATAAGCTATCTACACGAGCTTGAACGGCTTTGTCTGCTAAAAATTCTTCATAAGTTGTGTCTAAACGGTCAACGACACCGTTAGCTGATACGTGAATGATACGGTTTGCAATTGTATCGATAAACTCACGGTCATGAGAAGTGAATAGAACAGAGCCTTTAAATGAAATCAAACCTTCGTTTAAACTTGTAATAGATTCTAAGTCCAAGTGGTTGGTTGGATCGTCTAACAATAATACGTTCGCGTTTGATAACATCATTTTTGAAAGCATACAGCGAACTTTTTCCCCACCAGATAAGACAGATACTTTTTTATTCACGTCGTCACCAGAGAATAACATTCTACCTAAAAAGCTACGTAGAAATGTGTTATCTTGTTGTTCCGCATTAATTGTATATTGTCTTAACCAATCTAAAATAGATAAGTTACCATTGTTAAACTCTTCGTTGTTATCACGAGGTAAATACGTTTGAGAAGTCGTTACGCCCCATTTATATGAACCTGAATCGGGTTCCATTTCACCCATTAAAATTTGGTATAAAGTTGTTGTTGCAAAGTCATTACGACTTAAGAAAGCTACTTTATCGTTTGGATTTAAGTTAAAGCTAATATTGTCTAATACTTTTTCCCCATCAATCGTTTTTGATAAGTTTTTAACGATTAATAAGTCATTCCCCATTTCACGTTCAGGTTTGAAGCCTACGAATGGGTACTTACGAGTAGAAGGACGAATATCATCTAAATCAATTTTATCAAGCATTTTCTTACGAGATGTTGCTTGTTTTGATTTCGATTTGTTTGCTGAGAAACGAGCGATAAAGTCTTGTAACTCTTTAACTTTTTCTTCTTTTTTAGAATTTTGATCAGCTAAAAGCTTCGAAGCTAATTCAGAAGACTCTTTCCAGAAGTCATAGTTTCCAACGAATAATTGGATTTTACCAAAGTCAACGTCACAGATATGTGTACAGACTGTGTTCAAGAAGTAACGGTCATGGGAAACAACAATAACTGTATTTGGGAAGTTAAAAATAAACTCACTTAACCAGTTGATTGTTAAATCGTCCAAACCGTTCGTCGGCTCATCTAGTAATAAGACATCTGGTGAACCGAATAAAGCTTGTGCTAATAACACACGTACTTTATCTTTTTCTAAAAGTTCACTCATTTTTTTGTTGTGTAAGTCTGCTTTAATCCCTAAACCTGCTAATAGTTGTGCAGCTTCAGATTCAGCTTCCCAACCATCTAATTCAGCAAAACGTGCTTCTAGTTCACCTGCACGCACACCATCAGCTTCAGAAAAATCAGCTTTCATATAGATTTCGTTTTTCTCATTACGGACATCGTATAATTCTTTGTGTCCCATAATCACTGTATCTAAAACTTCGTGTTCTTCAAAACCAAAGTGGTCCTGACTTAATGTAGCGATTCGTTTGTTAGGTTCAGTGAAAATTTCACCCGTTGTTGGTGTAAGTTCACCTGAAAGTATTTTTAAGAATGTCGATTTTCCAGCACCGTTTGCGCCAATAACGCCATAACAGTTACCTGGGTTGAATTGTAAATTGATATCCTCGTATAGTTTGCGACCTGAGAATTGTAAACTCACATTATTAACTGTAATCATGTAATGATGTTCCTCATTTCTTCATATTGTTGCTATTAATCATAATGTTGCTATTTTATCATATATCATAGGGAAGAGGGAGTTTATTTTAAATTATTTCAAAAAAGACTTGCAATAATTATGGATATGACTTAATATGTCTTTAATCTAATTTTAATCTAAGCGAACGGAGGAGAAGACAATGGTTAAGTATACACATATTAACAATAAAAATCATATGCAGATTATTGACCAAACAAAGTCTGCTCCATTTATAAATCAAAAACAAAATTTATTACTCTTGTTAGTTAAGTAGGATTGTTCCATTTATATGGAAGAGTCCTATTTCTGTTAAAGAAAAGGGCTTTTCCTACTTAACTAGTAACACACTGATTAAGAGGGGAGCCCGTAATAGGGTTCGCCTCTTTTTTGTTTAGGAAATTAGAAAATAATAAGATCATAGGGGGAATTAAGATGAAGAAGAATATAAAAGCAATTATAACAATGTTTACGGTGGTTACAGCTTTACTCTTAGTGGGATGTTCGAATAATGAAGCGAATGGTAATGCAGACTCTGAAGACGTCATTCGAATTGGATCAATGTTTGAGTTAACCGGTTCAGCAGCTGAGTATGGAATTTCAATGAACGACGCTGTAAAAATGGCTGTGGCCGATATAAATGAAGCGGGTGGTATTAATGGTAAAGAAGTTCAAATAGTAGAACGTGATATTGCTTCGGATGAAGCACAGGCAGCGCAAGCAGCTATGGCACTCGCAACAGAGGAAGATGTTGTGGCCATTATTGGTCCAGCGTTAACAGGGACACTCCAAGCAGCTATTCCTTCATCTAATGAATATAAAGTTCCAATGATTTCGCCATCAGCTACAGATGACGGTGTTTTACAAGATGCAGATGGAAATGTTCATCCTTATGTATACCGTACAAGTTTTACGAACTCATTCCAAGGTGGCGCTCTAGCTCAATTTGCGAATGAATCCTTAAATGCTTCAAAAGCAATCATTTTCGGGGACAATTCGAGTGATTATGCTCAGGGGTTAACGGCAACTTTCGAGGCAGCTTTTGATGGTGAAATTGTGGCCATCGAAAACTTTACGGCAGATCAGACAGACTTCAGTGCCACACTTACGAATATTCGAAATATGGATTTTGATGTTCTATATGTACCTGGATATTATGAGCAAGCCGGTCCAATCGTAAAACAAGCTCGTGAAATGGGGATCGACCAACCAATATTAGGTCCAGATGGGTTTGGAAATACAAAAGTATTTGAACTAGCAGGAACAGAAAATATGAATGATGTTTACTATACGTCTCACTTTGTTGTAGAGAGCGATGATCCAGCGATTCAAGAATTCGTTGCAAACTATAAAGAATTTACTGGTAATGACCCAGATATGTTTACAGGTCTAGCATATGATGCTGTTATGGTTGTGAAAGAAGCAATTGAACGAGCAAATTCCATGGATAAGGAAGAAATTAATGCAGAACTAGAGAAAACAGAGAACTTTTTTGGGATTACTGGAACATTTTCTTTTGACGGCAAACATGACCCTGTTAAAACGGTCTCTATTATAGAAGTACAGGACGGTGTACCGATTAATGTTCATGAAGTAGATCCGAATAATTAAGTGATATATGAGAACAAATTGAAAAAACATAAATATAAATGAACTAAAATGGCTTAGGTATAATAGTAATTACTTTAAATGAGAGAATAATTATAAAATTATTAAAAAACTGTTGCCTTTTATGTGAATTGGTTCTATAATGATTGAAATCAAACCAAAGAGGAGGAAACAGACATGTTAAAACAAATGAAAGTATCTAAACAGAATACTGCTCAAAATACGAATTTGCAGACTATGTCTGTTTGTTTCTCACAAACTCATAATGTAATTATTATTTTAATCGTGTAGCCAAGGATTCTTCTAAAAAGGAGAGTCCACTTTAATGTGAAGTCGGGCTCACAGTTTTAAACAAGCCCGAATAATATTCGGGCTTGTTTTTTTAATACGAAAATAAGTTGAGTGGTTTGTTTTTTAAAAAAATAATATGAAATATAAAGGGGAGATTCAAAATGGGATTTAAGAAATCATTCAGTTTTTTATTAGCAGGAGTTAGTTTGTTAGCAGCGTGTGGGAACGAAGGCGGAGCAGGAGATACGGAAGAAGATGCAGCACTTTATGATGATCGTGAGACGATTTTAGTTGGTTCAATATTCGCTAACTCAGGAGCATATACAGCTTACGGACAACCTCAGACAAATGCTGTTCAACTTGCAGTAGAAGAAATAAATGCTGCTGGAGGAGTAAATGGCAAACAACTTGAATTAGTTG
>CAZUZA010000011.1:0-30262 GCA_964624875.1 uncultured Carnobacteriaceae bacterium
TCGATAAAATCAGGGACCTGATTTTTCCTTTTATCCCTCAAATAACTTTAGACAGCAGAAAACTTCTCTTAGTGTCATCTAATTTCATTTTTCATGACAATAAGATCAAATCTACAAAACGCCATAAAAACAAAAAAACTCGCTGAAGGAAAATCCTCAGCGAGTTGTATGTTATTATGTTAGAAGTGTGCGACACAAACAACTTCTGGACCTTCAACATCTTTTTGTAAAAGTGTTAATGTACCATCTGTTTGCTCTCTTTCGAATAGCGTTAAATTATCTGAATTTTGATGGCCAACGACTAAATATTTTTGATCAGGTGTTAAGTTGAAATCACGAGGGATATCTCCCTCAGTAGGCGTGTGGCTTACTACGGATAATTGTCCTTCATCGTCTGTCTTCAAAGCAACAATGGAATTGTGCCCACGGTTTGATGCATAGACGTAATTGCCATCTTCTGAGATACGAATAGCTGCACCACTATTTGTTTCTGTAAAATCTTCTGGAATAGTAGATAGCGTTTGAACGACTTCAAACTCCCCCGTGTCTGTATCATATTTTAATACAAGCACTTCACTACTTAGCTCACCGAATAAATAAGCAACATCTAATGTAGGGTGGAAGACTAAGTGACGTGGTCCTGTACCAGCTTCTACTTCTAATGTCGCGACTTCTGTTAGCTCGCCTTCATCACTAATGTCATAAGTATAAACTTTGTCTGTTCCAAGATCACAAGCTACCATATACTTACCGTCTGGTGTTAAGTCACTATAGTGGGCATGAGGCGCATCTTGGTTTTCGTGAACAGAGTTTCCAGAGTGGGCAACAGTATCTGTTAATTTCAAGTTTCCTTCTGTATCTGTTTTATATACAGAAACCTCACCATTATGGTAGTTTGCAGTATAAACAAATTGACGTTCTTCATCTAAAGCCACATAACATGGTGCAGCACCTTCAGTAAGTACTGTAACCATACGCTCATATTCACTGTCATCATTTTTAACTAAGGTGACTAGACCACCTTGATTATTTTCGCTAATGATGGCGTAAATAATTTTTTTGTCAGCTGTCGTAGTAACATAAGTAGGGTTACCTACTTTTGCGACTAAGTTTAAGTTTTCAAGTTTGTTCGTTTCTGTGTTTAGATTTACACTATATACACCTTCACTTACACGTCTAGTGTACGTACCTAATAACAATTGCGTTGTCATTTTATCGTCCTCCCAATTTTTTATACATATTTAGTATACCAAATATTCTTTTTAACTGTTAATTTAAACGTTACTGATTTGGAACTTAAACACGGACCCGATTTTATTACTCACCAACATTTCACCGAAAAAAACAGGGCTTAAATCCCTGGCGTTTGCTTTAAGTATTTTCATTGGCTATAATTATACAATGCACAGATTTGTTAATTTGAATAGAGATGGGGGAATAAAATGGTATCATTAACATTTCAAAATTTAAAACCTGAAAAGAAAGAGACTATTATAGAGGCAGCATTAGAGGAGTTTTCAATGTATGCTTTTAGTGAAGCATCTATTACGAGTATTGTGAAGAAAGCAGGAATTTCTAGAGGAAGTTTCTACCAATACTTTGGGAATAAAGAGAATTTATATCGCTATTTAGTTCAGTATTTATATTTAAAGCATAGAGGAGATTTGCTGCAAATATTAATTGATAATTCTGGGCGATTATATGAGGCCCTCGTAGAGTTTTATGATTCTTATATCGATGAAATAGTCCATTCGAAATATTTTGCGTTTTACAAAAACACATTTCTTTATGTAAACCATCATCTGATTGGAATCGATGGTATTTTTAGTCTGAATAACCCTTCTTCAGATAGAGAAGAGCAACAAGTCCAATTTACGAAATTGATTAATATGGATGACTTAAAAACAGACTCAAAGAAGGAAGCATTAGAATATATTTACTTTATTGTAAATACAATCCACCATATGATTATTGATGGGTTTATTAATGAACTTGAACTTGAGCAGATTAAAAAGAGAAGTTTCCGAGCAGTAGATTGGATGTATCATGGTATTGAAAATGATTTATAGGAAGTAAAAAGGAAGAAGATGATAGGATGAAGAGAATATTTCAACTAATCAGTCCACGCAGATTTGTGTGGCTATTCGTGTTTTTAGTGATTCAAGCAGGTGCAATTTTGTTAATACCTACAATTTCTGCTGACATTATTGATAACGGAGTAGCATTAGGAGATATTGATTATATTGTGAAATATGGTGCGATAATGGTTGGTGTGGCAATAGTTGGTTTTATAGCAGCTTTGTTAAACGTTTATTTTGCAGCAACCGAATCGCAAAAAATTGGATCGAAATTGAGAGATGGCTTATTTGAAAAAATTATGTATTTTTCAAACGAAGAAATCGACCGTTATGGAACATCAACGCTGATGACTCGTACAACAAGTGATGTGTTACAGATTCAGCAATTTATGATGTTTGTTTTAAGAATGATGATTATTGACCCACTGCGAATTTTATTTGCAGCGATTTTAGCTTACATGCGTGAACCACAATTAACATTTATCTTTTTAATTGTGGTTCCGATATTATTAGTTTTAGTGACTCTTATTTTAAGAAAGGTTAGTCCAATGTTCCGTTCATTACAACGTAAGACAGACCGAATTAACCGTGTATTCCGTGAAGGTCTGACAGGAATTCGAGTCATTCGTGCATTTAAACGAGAAGACTACGAAGAAGAACGATTTGATAATGCGAACGAAGACTATAAAGATACTTCATTAGCTGCTCACGTCTACATGGCCTCGTTAATGCCTCTTATGATCTTACTTACAAGTGCTACTTCTATTTTGATTATTTATTTTGGTTCTCAATATATTAGTATAGGTGAAATGCAAGTAGGGAACTTAATTGCCTTTACGTCATATGCAATGAACATTTTAATGGGAGTTATGATGTTAGCATCAATTATCACAATGATGCCACGTGTACAAGTAGCAATTGAACGTGTTTTTGAAATTATTGATACGAAAAATCAGATCAATAACCCCGCTCATGCGGTCGAAGTGGGTAAAGATTCAGATGAAATTACGTTAGCGTTCGAGAACGTGGATTTCCGTTACCCTGGAGCCGAAAAATTAGCATTAGAAAATATTAACTTCTCAATGAAACAAGGTGAACGCCTAGCGATTATTGGTGGTACAGGTGCTGGTAAAAGTACGTTGGCTTCATTAATTTTACGACTATATGATATTGAAAATGGCTCAATTCGTATTAATGATGTCGATATTCGCCATTACAAACAAGAACATTTACGTAAGTTAATCGGTTTTGCGACACAAGAAGCTTTATTATTCTCGGGCACAATCCGTGAAAACTTAACGTATGGAAATGCCGATGCTTCAGATGATGCATTATGGCATGCCCTGAAAATAGCTCAAGGAGACGACTTTGTCTCTGAATTATCAGGTGGCTTAGACTCTCGTGTTGAACAAGGTGGGGCAAACTTCTCTGGTGGACAACGTCAACGTTTAAGTATTACTAGAGCATTAGTAACAGATGCGAAAGTATTAGTGTTTGATGACTCGTTCTCTGCACTAGACTTCAAGACAGATGCAAACTTAAGAAGAGCTTTAAAACCTGAAACATTAGATAAAGCTGTCTTAATTATTGCACAGCGAATTAGTTCGGTTATTGATGCAGATGAAATTTTAGTACTTGATCATGGGAAACTCGTTGGTAAAGGTACTCACGAAGAACTAAAAGCAACAAATGACGTTTACCAAGAGATTATCGAATCACAAATGAGAGGAGAAGATATTTAATGGCTAGAAATCAAAATTCTTCTCAAGTTAAAAATAGAAAAGCAAAAAACTTCTGGGGAACGGTAGCACGCTTAATTAAGTATATGTCTACACGTTTTTGGGCTTTGGCTGTTACAATAATTTTTGCAATTGGTGCAGCATTAATTTCAGCTTTTACACCAAGTATTATTGGACGAGCAACAACTATTATCTATGATGGTGTAGTGGAAGGAATGGCTCTTAGAGAAGCAGGTGAAATCGTTGAGGTCTTCCCAATTGATTTTGAAGCAATCCAAAATATCATTTCGTTACTAATCGTGCTTTACTTGCTCCAAGGAGTCTTTCGATATGTTCAAGGATATGTTACAGGAGTTATTGCACAAAGAACGGTTTACGATATGCGTAAAGACCTGAAAGAAAAATTAGGTCGACTACCAATCGAATATTTTGATACGAATTCAGTTGGAGATATTATGTCTCGTGCCGTGAACGATGTAGAGCAAGTCTCTGGAACACTCCAACAGTCACTGATGCAGTTTATTTTAGCTGTTGTGACGTTTATTACCGTATTGTTCGCGATGCTGTCACTAGATGTTCGAATGTCACTTATTGTTATTGGTAGCGTAGGCTTGAGTGCGATATTTATCGCAATTACAGCGCCAAAAGCACAAAAACAATTCGCCATTCAACAAAAAACAGTTGGAAAATTAAACGACCGTGTAGAGGAAGTTTACTCAGGACACACGATTGTTCGAACATATAACCGTGAAGAAGAAGAAATTAGTCGTTTAAAAGCACATAGTGATGAATTATATGAAGCTTCTTGGAAAGCACAGTTCTTCTCAGGAATTATGCAACCAGCCGTTAACTTTGCTCGTGACTTGGGAATTTTCGGAATCACTATTTATGGTGGTTTTGGTGTGTTAAATGGAACAGTACCGTTAGGAAACGTTCAGGCGTTCATACAATACGTAAACCGTTTCTCACAACCCATTCGTCAAGTTGCACAGCTATCAAACAATATTCAAGTAACGATTGCAGCATGTGAGCGTATCTTTGAAACATTAGATGAAGCTGAAATGCAAGAAATCAATGCGAACGTTGAAGAAAAGCCGAACTCTCCATATATTATTGAATTCGAGCACGTTCAGTTTGGTTATGGTGATGACGAGTTATTAATGACAGACTTTAACTTGCAAGTAAATCCTGGTGAAATGATTGCGGTTGTAGGCCCAACGGGTGCAGGTAAATCTACACTGATTAACTTACTCGAACGCTTTTACGATGTAAGTGGTGGAAGTATCCGATATAGAGGTACAGATGTCCGTGACTTTACTCGTGATGAGTTAAGAGAAAAGATCTCGATGGTATTACAACAAACGTGGTTATTTAACGGCACGATATGGGATAACATTGCTTATGGAAATCCAGATGCAACAGATAATGACATTTTACGCGCATCGAAAGCAGCGCACGTTGATGAATTCGTTAGGAGATTGCCACAAGGTTATGATACGATCTTAAACGAGGAATCTACGAATATTTCACAAGGACAAAAGCAATTGGTTACGATTGCCCGTGCCTTTTTAGCGGATCCGGAAATTCTAATTTTAGATGAGGCGACTTCTTCAGTCGATACACGAACAGAAGTCCTTATTCAAAATGCGATGGAAAACATTTTGGAAAATCGTACAAGTTTTGTTGTTGCGCACAGATTGTCAACGATTCGTGACGCCGATAAAATTATTGTGATGGACCAAGGAGAAGTTATCGAAACAGGAACGCATGACGAGTTAATTGAATTAGACGGCTTCTATGCAGACTTGTATAATGCACAGTTTGCAGAACCCGATGAGTTAGCGTTTATTTAGATGATTTAGGAGCAGCTTTACTTTTAGGAGTAAAAGCTGCTTTTATTATGATTAAAATCAATAGAAAACTGTTTCATTTCGTTATATTTGACAGCTTGTCTTGTACTTTTTGAATTCATTCGTTATAATTTTTAAGGACTAAGCATATTATAAATAAGATATATATTAGCATGTTGAAAGGTGAACAGGATGGCACAATTATATTTTCGATACGGTGCAATGAATAGTGGGAAGTCAATCGAACTTCTAAAAGTTGCGTATAATTATGAAGAACAAAATAAAGCAGTGAGACTTTATACAAGTGACGTAGACAATCGCGACGGTGTGGGGATGATCTCTAGTCGTACAGGTATGAGTAGAGAAGCAACGCCAATCACAGAAGAATCAAATATCTTTGAAGAAGTAAAAAATGCAGATGAAAAAATTTGGTGTGTGCTCGTAGATGAAGCGCAATTTTTAACAAAGAATCATATTCTACAATTAACACAAATTGCGGATGAGCTGGATATTCCTGTTATGGCTTTCGGCTTAAAGAATGATTTCATGAACAATTTATTTGAAGGTTCAAAGTACTTATTACTTTATTCAGAAAAAATTGAAGAAATCAAAACAATTTGCTGGTACTGTGGCAAGAAAGCAATCATGAACTTGCGCTTAAATGACGGCAAACCTGTGTATGAAGGTGAACAAATCCAAATTGGTGGAAATGAAAGTTACTACCCGGTATGTAGATACCACTATTTTCACCCTGATATAGAAAAAGGAAGAGAATAATATGGATATATTTGAACAATTAGAGAACGTACAAATTCGTTATGATGAAATTAATTCGATGTTAAGTGATCCTGAAATTGTGAAAGATTCGAATAAATTAACCGAATTAAGTAAAGAAGAAGGCGATCTTCGTGAAACTGTTCAGGAATTTCAAAAGTACAAAGCGATTAAAGAAGAGCTAGAAAGTACAGAAGAATTACTGAATGAAGATTTAGACCCTGAAATGAAAGAATTGGCTCAAATGGAACGTGATGAGCTAAAAGAACAAAAAGAAGTTTTAGAAGAAGAATTAAAAATCTTACTCATACCTAAAGATGAAAATGACAATAAAAACGTCATTATGGAAATTCGTGGTGCAGCAGGTGGAGACGAAGCACAACTATTTGCAGCCGACCTATTTTCAATGTATCAAAAATATGCCGATAACAATGGTTGGAAAACAGAAATACTTGAGTCGTCATCTACAGGTGTCGGTGGTTTCAAAGAAATTGTTTTCCAAATTAACGGAAAAGGCGTTTACGGAAAATTAAAATACGAAAATGGCGCACACCGTGTTCAACGTGTACCAGAAACAGAATCACAAGGGCGCGTTCATACATCCACTTCAACGGTTGTTGTTATGCCGGAATTGGAAGATATTGAATATGAAATCGACCAAGCAGATATTCGTGTGGATATTTATCGTGCCAGTGGGGCAGGTGGACAGCACGTTAACATGACGGACTCTGCAGTTCGTATGACACATATTCCAACAGGTATTGTTGTTGCGATGCAGGATGAGCGTTCACAGTTAAAAAACCGTGAAAAAGCCATCAAAATCCTTCGTGCTCGTGTCTTCGACTTTTATGAAAGAGAAGCACAAGCTGAAATTGATGCTGAGCGTAAATCGGCAATCGGTACGGGAGACCGTTCAGAGCGTATACGTACGTATAACTACCCACAAGGACGCGTGACGGATCACCGTATTAACTTAACGTTGCATAAATTAGAGCAAATCTTAGGCGGCGATTTAGATGAAATCATTGAAGAGTTAACCTTACAAGACCAAGCAAGTAAATTGGAGCATTTGTAAGATGACTTTTGAAGAAAAGCAAACAATAACTTATCAGGAAGTCCTACAACGGGCTTCTTCTTTTTTGGTCGAGAACAAATTAGAAGCAATGGTGGCTGAATGGCTCTTGCGCGAACGGTTGGCTTGGACTAAAACAGATTTAGTCATGAATTATCGCAAGGAAATGCCAGTGGACCAACAAAAGCAATTCAAACAAGATATCGATGCCTTTTTATCGGGTAAACCTGTGCAACAAATTATTGGGCATGAATGGTTCTTTGATCGCAAATTTATGGTTGAAGCGTCGACATTGATTCCTAGACCGGAAACAGAAGAGTGGTTGTATAAGGTTTTAGAGACATTACCAAAAGACCCCTTAACTGTTTTAGATATTGGTACGGGAACAGGGATTATTGGAATTACGCATAAACTAGAACGGCCACAAGACATAGTGACAGCAACGGATATTAGTGCAGAAGCGCTAGCTGTTGCCCAAAAGAACGCCGAGCAATTAGCAGCGGCTGTTGACTATAAACTAGGAGATTTATTTGAACCTATAAACAATCAAAAGTATGACGTCATTCTTTCAAATCCACCTTATATTAGCCAAGATGAACGCAAGGTGATGGATCAATCGGTTTTAGATTTTGAGCCAGAGTTAGCTTTGTTTGCTGAAAAAGATGGCTTAGAGATTTATTACCGTCTAGCTAATGACTTGCAAAAGCATTTAAATTCTGGTGGTTGTGCTTTTTTTGAAATTGGTTATAAACAAGGAACAAGTGTTATCAAAATATTTAAAGAGCAACTGCCAACTGCTAAAATAGAATTATGGCAAGATTTCAGTGGCTTAGACCGTGTAATCGCTATTTATACTTAAAGTGAAAGTGTGAAGACAATGGATACAAAAATTCTAAACGTGAATGAAATAGATACAGCCGCTGAACTGATTCGTAAAGGAGAGCTTGTCGCTTTTCCAACGGATACGGTTTATGGCCTTGCCGCGGATGCTACGAATGAAGAGGCTGTTCAAGATATATTTCGGGCAAAAGGTCGTCCAACAAATCGTCCAATTAACGTACTCGTAGCAAATCATAAAGATATTTATAATTATGCCACAGATGTCCCAGATGAAGCTTATGCCTTAGTGAAAGCTTTTTGGCCAGGACCATTTACGATTATTTTAAAAGACGCAGGCAAATTAGCTTCACCGATTACTGCTGGAAAGCAAACTGTAGGGATGCGCATGCCGGACTTAAAAGTAGCACGAGATTTTATTGAAAAAAGTGGGGTCCCTTTAGCAACACCAAGTGCGAATTCATCGGGTAGACCGAGTACGACACTTGCTTCACACGTTATCGATGACTTAAATGGTAAAATATCGGCAATCATTGATGGAGGTGAAACGCCTTATGGGATTGAATCAACGATTCTAGACTATTCGAACCCCGACCACCCACTACTTCTACGCCCAGGTAACATTTCACAAGAAGCCATTGAAGCGATTATCCAAAAGCCAGTCTTTATGTCGGAATCGAGAACGGATGCTTCTGCCAAAGAGACGGAAAAACATTATGAGCCACTCGTTCCTGTTTATATTGTGACTTCGGATTGGAATGAGGTTATTCAAAAGTTCCAAGATGATCAGATTAAGATTGGTTTACTTGCGAGTGATGATTTAATAGCTTTATACAAAGATAAAGTCGAGTCCTATTTTTCGCTAGGAGCCAAAGGCGATGTTGCGGCGGCGAATAAAAAGATATTCCAAGGTTTGCGCGAATTAGAACAGTCAGAAGCTGCGATTATATTAGCGAATCCGTATCCAAATGAAGGGATCGGTATCCCTTATATGAATCGTTTAAAGAACGCAGCCAGTCATAAAATGATATAATAGACTTATGAATAAATATTAAATGAGGATTTATGACATTAAATCTGCAAAAAGGTAGATTTTATGAGATAGATTGTGTAGTATTGTAAGGATGAAAAAAAGCAGTATAAGAAGGAGCAAATAAAATGGAAAAATTTCATGTTATAAAACACCCTTTAATTGAACACAAGTTGACAATTCTAAGAGACAAATCGACAGGTACGAAGGATTTTAGGGAGATCGTTAATGAGATTGCTCGGTTACTTGCTTATGAAGTTTCTCGTGATTTACCGTTAGAAGACGTTGAAGTTGAAACTCCAATTATGAAATCTATTCAAAAAACATTAACGGGTAAAAAAGTAGTCGTCGTTCCGATTTTAAGAGCTGGTTTAGGAATGGTTGATGGAATTTTAGACCTTATCCCAGCAGCACGTGTAGGGCATGTTGGTTTATACCGTGATGAAGAGACGATGCAACCAGTTGAGTATTTTGTAAAAATGCCTAACAATTTAGAAGATCGCCAATTATATATTGTCGACCCAATGTTAGCAACAGGTGGTTCGGCTGTCGCGGCAATCAATTCACTTATTGAACGTGGCGCAAAACCTGAAAATATGAAGTTCATTTGTCTTGTCGCTGCACCAGAAGGCGTGAAAACATTAGTGGATGCACATCCAGATGTCGAAATATTCACAGCAAGCTTAGACGAGAAATTAAATGAGCAAGCATATATTGTCCCTGGTTTAGGGGATGCTGGTGACCGTTTATTCGGTACGCTATAATTTTTACAAATCATTTTGTCTTTAGATGTTTTAAGAAGGGATTTTAGATGGAGTATATTCGATTTCAATCACTCGTAACGTTAATTTCACACATTTTCTTTATTGGAATGAGTTTTTGGGGGTTGCAAAGTGTCCGAATAGAGCACTTGTTTAAGAAAAATAAAGTACAGCAAGTGAGACTATTCTATGTTATCTTAGCTATTGTATTGGGATATAATCTCAGTAACTTTTTCTTAGATTTCACATCGCATTCTCAAAACTTAATGTATTTTTTCCAATAATGATGATTTTTTCATCATTCATATGAGCGAATAGTTTTAAATTGGAATAAATATTTTGTTATACTGAAAAAAATTAGTTTAGACCCCGGTAATTCAATTGCCGATACGTATTACTATATTAGGGCTCATTTTAAGTGAGGATATAGAGGAATATTTGGGTCTTAAAATGAAATTGATGAATTGATTATAATGTCGTAGAGATGATTAAGAATATGTGGAGGTATTGCAAATGGACGCAATTATCGTTCGAGGTGGAAATCGCCTAGAAGGTACAGTTGAAATTGAAGGAGCAAAAAATGCGGCGTTGCCAATTTTGGCAGCAAGTATTTTAGGTCAAAACAAACCAAGTAAATTGGGAAATGTTCCTTTACTATCTGATATTTATACAATGAAAGAAGTATTAAAATACTTAAATATAGAAGTTCACTTTAATCAAGAAGAAAAAGTTATTAACGTGGATGCAACAATGCCACTAAAAAGTGATACACCGTTTGAGTTTATGAATAAAATGCGTGCATCAATTGTGGTTATGGGACCACTATTAGCTAGAAATGGTCATGCTCGTGTAGCGATGCCAGGTGGATGTTCAATCGGAACTCGTCCAATTGACTTACACCTAAAAGGTTTCGAAGCAATGGGCGTTAAAATTGACCAAGGAAATGGCTTCTTAGATGCAACAGTTGATCAATTAAAAGGTGCAGAAATTTACCTAGACTTCCCAAGTGTTGGTGCAACACAAAACATTATGATGGCCGCAACAATGGCTGAGGGAACGACAGTTATCGAAAACGCAGCACGTGAACCAGAAATTGTCGATTTAGCAAACTACTTAAACCGTATGGGTGCTGAAGTAATTGGTGCGGGTACAGAAAAAATCCGTATCGAGGGTAAAAAAGAACTAACAGGAACAGATCATTCAATCATTCCTGACCGTATCGAAAGTGGTACATTCATGGTTGCAGCCGCAATCACTGAAGGAAATATACTCGTTCAAGACATGGTAGCTGAGCATAATCGTCCACTTATTTCAAAATTACGTGAAATGGGCGTAACAATCGAGGAAGAAAATGATGGTGTACGCGTAATCGGACCTAAAAATCTATTACCAGTTGACGTTAAAACGCAACCTTACCCAGGCTTCCCAACAGATATGCAAGCTCAAATTACAATCGCTCAATTAAAAGCAGAAGGTACAAGTATCGTCCGTGAAACAGTTTTTGAAAATCGTTTCATGCACTTAGAAGAAATGCGCAAAATGAACGCAGACTTCCAAATTGATGGCCAATCAGCTGTTATTCGAGGTGGCGTTCAGTTAGAAGGCGCAGAAGTTGCTTCAAGTGACTTACGCGCATCTGCATCATTAATCCTAGCAGGACTTATTTCAAATGGTTATACAAAAGTAACGGAGCTAAGTCACTTAGATCGTGGTTACTACGAATTCCATAAAAAATTAGTAAACCTAGGCGCAAACGTAGAGCGTGTCAGTGAAACAAACGAAGAAACACGCGTAACACAAGAAGTATAAAAACATAACTTAGATGAAAACGGCTTTCTAATCATACCGATTAGAAAGCCTTATTTTTGTGTATTCCTTCTAAGTCATTGTTTTTGTCAAAAATGCTTCAACTGAATATTGTGTTTTGCTATTTTATCCAGTAAAATGGATAAGATGAAGAAAAATCGCTTCAAGTAACGAGAAAGTATTGTTTAAGATGATATGTAGGAGGAAAAAGTTTTATGGCAAAAGATATAGGGATTGATTTAGGAACTGCGAATGTTCTGGTCCATATAAAAGGAAAAGGTATTGTAATTAACGAGCCATCTGTTGTTGCTATTGATACAAAGACAAATGAAGTCTTAGCAGTTGGAGAAGAAGCTTATTTAATGGTTGGTCGTACGCCAGGAAATATCCGTGCAATCCGTCCACTAAAAGCAGGCGTTATTGCAGACTTTGATATTACCGAAGCAATGTTAGCTTATTTTATTGATAAAATTAAAGTGAAGAGTTTCTTATCGAAACCAAACATTATTATTTGTACACCAACAAATGTAACAGCTATTGAACAAAAAGCGATTATTGAAGTCGCTGAAAAAGCAGGTGGCCGTAATGTTTATTTAGAAGAAGAACCTAAAGTAGCTGCAATTGGTGCGGGTATGGATATTTACCAACCTAGTGGAAACATGGTCATCGATATCGGTGGCGGAACGACAGATATTGCTGTATTATCTATGGGTGGTATTGTTACTAGCAAATCGATTAAAATTGCTGGTGACACGATGGATAACGATATTAAAGAGTATGTTAAGAAGAAGCATAACTTATTAATTGGTGAACGTACATCAGAAAACATTAAAGTTGAAATCGGTGAAGTCTTTGATGAGACACGTGAAGATATGTTAGATATTCGTGGTCGCGATATGATTTCTGGTTTGCCAAAAACCGTTACAATCACATCTAAAGAAATTCTAAATGCCACAAAAGAATCAATGGCTGAGATTGTTCAAGCAGCTAAAGATGTTCTAGAAGAGACACCACCAGAATTATCAGCAGATATTATTGATCGTGGTATTATCACAACAGGTGGAGGCGCCTTACTACGCGGTATCGATCAATTACTTGTTAAAGAACTAAAAGTTCCTGTATTCAAAGCAGAAAGTCCACTAGACTCAGTTGCATTAGGAACAGGTATTTTACTAGAAAATATTCATAGACTTGGTCGATAAAAGATAAAGAAAGAAGGCATGCCAATGAGATGGACCAATATATTAAAAAGTACGATATTTTTCTTACTAAGATTTTTATTGGTCGTACTGTTAATCGTGGTCGCTTTTGTGGTTGGAGCAATGTTAGGTTACAGTATACTAGGTGATGGTTCTGACCCGATGGAAATCTTTAACCCAGAATTGTGGGATCACATTTTGAATTTTATATTTAATTAAGAAAATGATAGAGCAGTGAAATAACCAAAATTGGTTATTTCTCACTGCTTTTTTTTGTACATTTATACAAAAATCAAAAATATTTAAAGAAATTTGAAATAATTTCGCGAATTTTCGATTCGTTTGCATATATATATATAGGGGGTTATTTTAGCTTCAAAAGATGACTTGCCCAAAAATATTATTAACGGAGGGATCGAATGAATCGATTATCAATTATTGGACGTATTGTAAGGGACACGAAGTTAAGGGAAGTAGGAGACGGACGTATTGTGCTAAACAACTCTATCGCCGTTCCAAGAACTTTTAAGACCGATAATGGTCAAGATACAGATTTTATTAACTTTGTCGCTTGGGGTAAACGAGCCGAATTAATCGAAGAATACTGCAATAAAGGGGATTTAGTCGGCTTAGACGGAAAGTTTCAGTCAAGAACCTATGTAAACGATCAAAAACAAACAATTTATATTGTTGAAATGGTTGTTGAAAGTGTCCACTTCTTGCAGCAGCGAAGAGAAGACAAACAAGAAATAAATATCGACCAGATTCAAACAGCAAATAGCTAATATAGCTAAGAACTCCACTTCATTTCGCAAAATATGAGGTGGAGTTTATTATTTTCTACAAAAAAGTTACAGAATCTTCATACTTAGGGTATATAGTATATAATTGAAGGTAAGTATATGATTAACGATGCATGTCAAAAACTAGAGAGGTGCCCTATGCATATTTTAATGATTGAAGATAATGAATCCGTTTGTGAAATGCTACAAATGTTTTTTGAAAAAGAAAATTGGGACGTGACGTTCGTTCACGATGGTAAAGAAGGATTAGAAACATATTTAGAAAATCGTACAATATACGATCTAATTATTTTAGATATCATGTTGCCGAACATGGATGGTATTACGATCTGTCGTGAGATAAGAAAAGTAGATGTTCAAGTACCCATCATCATGTTGACAGCTAAGGATACTGAAAGCGATGAAGTTATCGGTCTTGAAATTGGTGCAGATGACTATGTCACAAAACCATTTAGTCCATTGACTCTTGTAGCGCGTATTAAATCTACGGCTAGAAGAATGGATACACCTGCAGAAGGTTTAGTAGAAGTAGATAGTGCCTATGATATCGAGACAGACAATTTAAAAATTAATAAAGATACGAGAGAAATTCGTTTATACGATGAGCCACTAGAAGATTTAACGCCAAAAGAATTCGATTTGCTCTATACGTTAGCGAGTAGTCCAAGAAGAGTCTTTTCTCGCGAACAACTACTTGAACAAGTTTGGGAGTATGAATACTTTGGCGATGAGCGTACAGTTGATGCGCATATTAAAAAATTAAGACAAAAACTATTGAAAAATGGCCCCCAAGTCATTCAAACAGTCTGGGGTGTTGGCTACAAATTTGATGATACTGGTGATTTTGAATGAAAATGCGACTCCCGTATTTCTACCAGTTAATGATTGGTTTTTTTCTTGTCATCATTACATTGATAACCGTGACGTCAACTTCAATGTATTATTTTGGAAGACAACAAATATTTGCTAATGTGGAAGACACGTTCTTCCACTATGCAGAATTGATTTTAGATGCTAGACAAAATCCTGAGAGATTAGGTGCCTACAATGATATATTACGAAACCAACAAGTAGAGTATGGTATCTTCACACCAAGTGGGGAATTACAGTATCCATATACAGGACATTCTATACACGCCAATTTAAATGAGGATGATTTAAACGAGTTAGCAGCTGGGAACTCTTTGTTGCTTCATTTCCAAAGAAAAAATTTACAAAACAACGAAATTGAAACGGCTATTATTTATACACCAATTACGGATGAAAATAATATCTATCAAGGGTTTATAGGGATAGGAAGGCCAGTAAGTCACCTAGGCTTGCAATTAGATGAGCTCAAGGAAAATGTGTTTAGAGCCTTTATTTTCTCTACAATCGCCCCTATTCTCGTCAGTGTGGCTTTCTCTTATTTCCTCGTTAAACGAGTGAACAAGTTAAGTAAAGCTGCCCAAAAAGTAGCTCTAGGCGATTATGATATTTATATCGATCATAGTAACCGCGATGAAATTGATCGCTTGTCTGCTGATTTTAATAAGATGATAAAAGCTTTAAATGAATGGCGGAAAGAAGTGCTTCATCTAGAAGAAAGACGAAAAACCTTTATGCAAGACGTCGCTCATGAAATGCGAACACCGTTAACGACGATTAATGGTCTGCTTGAGGGGATGGAGTATGGCGTCTTTGATGAAGAACAGGAAATGCGTAGTATTAAGCTAATGCGTAAAGAAACAACGCGCTTAGTTCGATTAGTAAATGAAAATTTAGATTATGAAAATATTCAATCCAATCGTATTGTCTTACGAAAAAATGAATTTCCACTTGTTGATGCTTTAGAAGAAGTGAGGCAACAACTCGTGAATATTGCAGAAGATTCAAATAATGAAATAATTTTGAATAAGCATATCGAAGATATATCTATTTATGCAGACTTTGATCGCTTTAAACAAATCATAGTGAATCTACTCAAAAATGCCCTCCAATTCACAGAAGGTGGAGAAATAGTCATTGATGCGTCACAAACAAAAGAGCAGACGATCGTGACAGTTTCAGATACTGGATTAGGGATGAGCGAAGAACAGCTCGATATGATTTGGGATCGATACTATAAAGTAGATCCATCAAGAAAGAATACCAAATATGGTGAGTCCGGTCTAGGGCTACCGATTGTAAAACAATTGGTTGAACTTCATGATGGGAAGATTGAAGTAACAAGTCAGCTAAATGAAGGTAGTGTCTTTACGATTACTTTTCCACGAACAAAAATGCTGAAAGTAATCGATGACAAATAGAAAGGGAGACACCTCACTTAGAGGTGTTTTTCTTTTGAGAGAAGTGGGCGTGAATTTATTTGTGGCAATTCGCAATGATTTGGATTTCTGTAGGTCTTAAGGCTGATTTTGGAACTTTATCCGATGTAAATATTGCGTAAATTATTAATATCATGTAAACTAAGCTTGACGTATTATGACTATTTTTAAGGATTTAATAGGGATTATACGCTTTGGGAGGTTTGTTTTATGGGGAAGTTTAAAAATACATTATATTCTAATCGATTAGGTTTCTTTGTATTAGCCATATTTTTCTTTTGGTTAAAAACAATGATTGCCTATTATGCAGAATTTTCTTTAGGTGTCGTAGGGTGGGTTCAAACATTCATTTTATGGATTAACCCGTTCGCTACGAGTATTATATTATTATCAATCGGATTATATTTTAAAGACAGCAAAAAATCCTTAAATACTATGCTAATCGTATATCTGTTCATGAGTATTTTGCTCTATTCAAATGTTGTATACTATCGAGAGTTTTCAGATTTTCTAACATTATCGTCTATTATCTCTAGCACGGGTAGTACAAATACCAATTTAACATGGGGTGTTTTTGCAAGTATACTCGTTATGCTACGTGGATGGGATATCTTCTATTGGCTTGATGTTATTATTCTATTTGTTTTAGCGCGTAAAGTGCGTCAGAATAATGAAGAAAAAGTCGACAGTAAACCATTTTATAAACGCTATGCCGTTGCAACAACATTATTAGGTGTTGCAGCGATGTTTGGAAACTTAATGGTTTCTGAAGCAGATAGACCACAACTCTTAACAAGAACATTTGACCGAAACTATATCGTTAAATATTTAGGCATTAACTTCTTTGCGGGCTACGATACAGTTCAAACAGTACGTAACAACCGTGTACGAGCTCAAGCTGACGAAGGAGATTTAGCAGAAGTTTATCGTTTTGCTAAAGACAATTACGCAGCTCCTGCTGATCAATACTTCGGTATTGCGGAAGGACGCAACGTCATCTCAATTGTTTTAGAAAGTGCACAACAATTTGTGATTGACTACGAACTAGAAGATGAGAATGGTGAAATGCATACCGTTACACCATTTTTAAATGAGTTATACCATGATGATGCGACGCTACGATTCAATAACTATTTCCATCAAACAGGACAAGGAAAATCATCAGATGCAGAAGTGTTATCTGAGAACTCACTGTTTGGCTTACCAGAAGGTAGTGCGTTCCAAGTCGTTGGTTCTGACAATACATTCCATGCAGCTCCAAAAATTTTAGGAGAAGAAGCCGGTTATACAACAGCAGCTTTCCATGGAAATACAGGAACTTTTTGGAATAGAAATGTGACGTACAAAAACTTTGGATATGATTACTTCTTTGATTCTGAATTTTACGACATGAGTGATGGGCGTACACTGGATTATGGTTTGAAGGATAAATTATTCTTCCGCGATTCAGTTGAATATATTGAGCAATTGCCTCAACCTTTTTACTCT
Organism: uncultured Carnobacteriaceae bacterium; assembly: GCA_964624875.1. GTDB lineage: Bacteria > Bacillota > Bacilli > Lactobacillales > Carnobacteriaceae_A > Atopostipes. The sequence goes on from CAZUZA010000011.1 coordinate 17,744, forward strand.
AAATTTATTACGTTAACGAATCATTTTCCTTATCCGTTAGAAGAAGAGAATGCAACGATTCCGATGGCGAATACTGAGGATGATACGGTTAACCGTTATTTCCAAACTGTTCGTTATACAGATGAATCCGTTGAAGAATTCTTCAATTGGTTAAAAGCTTCGGGCTTATACGAAAACTCGATTATCGTTTTATATGGTGACCATTATGGGACATCAAATATGAGAAACCCTCATTTAGCAACATTATTGGATAAAGATCCAAATACATGGGGCACTTACGATAATATTCAGTTACAACGTGTACCGTTAATGTTCCACATTCCTGGCTATACAGAAGGGGAAGAAGTTGCAACATATGGTGGACAAGTTGATTTCCTACCAACGCTCTTGCATTTGTTAGGAATCCATACAGAACAATATCTATTTATGGGACAAGACTTACTTTCAGAAGAAAATACTGAAATTGTTGCTTTAAGAAATGGAACGGTTCTAACACCTGACTATCATTTTATTGACTCAGATATTTACCAAGCAAATAATGGTCAGAATGTTACAGATACATTTAGTGAAGAAGAGTTGGAAGAGCTACTACAAGTTTCTATCCAAGGTAAACATGAATTAACAAATTCAGATAATTTATTGAATTTAGATTTACTCAGATTCTACACGCCAGTTTCACTGAAAAACTGGGAGCCAGCAGAATATCCATATCATAAGCAGATGCCGCATTTACGTAACCATCCGAATAAAGATTCAAGTTTAGTGAATCAACTAGGTGTCAGTACAACGATTGATTTGTATGAAACAGATGCACCTGAACTTCTTGAAAAAGAAGAGCTTGAAGAAGATGAGTTGAATGATGATGAAGTCAATTATGAAGAAGATGTTGATACAGAAGGTAACATTCAATTAAAATAATAAATTTAAAAACGAGCAGCCCTCAAAAATGTTGAGAAGCTGCTCGTTTTTTCTTTATACTTTTCGTTTTAAATAATTGATTACGATACTGTAGAAGAGGAGTCCAAGAACCCCACCGAAAAATAACAGAGAACTTGGTTCAATCACGATATAAATGAAAATAAGCATTAAATGGAATAGTCCGATTGAGTTTATCATCCAAAGTAGAAAAGTAATTCGTTCGGTCTGGATAACTGAATCCCAAATCCACTTACTAATCAGAATGGTTAGTATAAGAACAACTAAACCAAGAATGACTCGAAAGACAATTTCTCCTTTTTGGAGTGGGGCAATATACATGAAAAGGGAGAACCATAAAATAGATGCATAACTGTATTTTATTCTATTTGTCATTTTTTGGCTCTATTTCCCATGATTTTATCGCTAAGTCCATAATCTTCGTCACATCTTCAGTAATGTGAATAAATGAAGAATCTTCACCCTTAAGAAGCATTTGTGTGATGTTCTCCATTTCATAACGTAGACGTTCATCGGAATTTCCGGCTCTTACAATTTCTGTTTTACCATCGAGGTAAGTAATTGTTGCCTCACTCGCACTAGGGTAATCATTAAATGTAATAAAGGCCTCTTCACAAGATACAATCCCTTGTGTAGGTAAGGTTGAACGGAATGAAAAAATCACATTTCCAAGCGTTCCTTCCGTTGTCGAGTAAGTTATCGAACTCATTTCATCCACACCTGTATGGAATGGTTTCACAACTGTCTGAATGTTCTTCAATTCAGCTTCCAAGAAGTATTGCACAAAAGCGAGAGCGTAGACACCAATATCTAATAGAGCACCACCGCCTAACTCAGGACTGAAAAAGCGATTTGTAGGATCGGGTTCTTTTACGCTTCCAAAATAAGCTGTGGCTAATTTTAATTCGCCGAATTCGCCTGTCTTGATCCGATCCTTGATTTTCTGATAAAGAGGCATGTGGTAGATTGTCATAGCTTCGGCTACAATTAAATCTTTTTCTTTTGCGATGGCTAATACATTATCAAGTTCAGCTTTATTCATCGTGATAGCTTTTTCAGCGAGCACGTGTTTACCGGCTTGAAGAATCATTGTCATGTGCTCAGCATGGTAACTATTTGGAGTGGCCAAGTAGATAATATCAATTTCGTTATCAGCACATAAATCCTCATAAGTTCCGTACGCTTTAGGGATGTCATATTGCTTGGAAAATGCAGTGGCTTTTTCAATAGTTCTCGAACCAACAGCAACTAATTCAGCATCTTTTGAAACAAACTGTTGGGCAAAACCGTGCGCGATTCCACCTAAACCTAGAATGCCCCATTTTATTTTCTTGCTCATTATTTGCACCTCATTCTTATCATTTCTTTTCTCATTATAGTATACTCATAACAGAATTCAAAAGTTAATGTATTCGCAGTTTGTCAATAATAATCCCGAAAAACATTTGTTCGTTTTGTTATTTATGTTAAAATTAAGGTTGGAATAAAATAAAAAATGGTGGTTTTAAATATGCGTGTCTCTACAATATTAATGGCTTCTTTATTCATGCTGGCAAGTTGTTCAAGTTTCGATGGTTCTGATCAGACAGAAGATGAAACGCCAACGCAAGAACAGCATGAACAAGAAGATGTAAACGAAAAGGATAATGAAGCTCCGGATGAAATAGACGATGAAGAGTCAGATGAGAGTGAAAACTCAAAAGAGCCTGACGAAGTCGAAGAAGTTGAATTGACGGAAGAAGAAAAGTTAATTCAATCGATCCCAGCAAGTGCAAATACCTCTGAATGGAATTTGATTTTTGTCAATCCATGGGTAGCTATTCCAGAAGGTTATGTCCCAGAATTAACGACAGTGGACAATGGCTTCCAAATTGATTCACGAATTGTGGAACAATGGAATGCGTGGAAAAATGCGGCATTAAATGCAGGACACAACTTATATTTAGTTTCAGGCTATCGTGATGTTGATTTACAAGCTCATTATTTTAGCAATACGTATCAATCTTATTTAAACTCAGGCTTCTCTGAAGATGAAGCATTGAGTCGTACAAAACTTTATTTAACAGAACCGGGTCATAGTGAACATCACACTGGTCTAGCGATAGATATTGTCGATGCAGCATGGCAAGCTTCAGGAAAAGGGCTGCAAACAGCCTATGAAACTCAGGCATCTCAACAATGGATGGTTCAAACCATGGTTGACTATGGTTTTATTTTACGTTATCCATTAGGTAAAGAAGATATAACAGGTATTCAATATGAACCGTGGCATTTTCGATACGTTGGTCAAGAACATGCACAGTTTATGGTCGAAAATGACTTAGTCTTTGAAGAATATGTTGAGTTAATGAACTTGCGTTAAACACCTCGATTATAATACAGACTAAAGCAACAGATTTGAGAGGATAGCATGCTGAATCATTATCAAAAAACCAAACGAACGATTAAAATAAAGAGTAGACTATTATGGGAACGTATCATTTTTGTACTTAAAACAAGTTTTGTATTAATCGTTTTATTCTTAATGGTCCTATTTTACGTCACAGAGCCTTCATTCTCATTAAAAAGTGTATTCACGAGTAACTCTGTCGTTTCATTACTAGATAGTACTCGCGAAGAACGATTTATTGATAAGTTAGCTCCATATGCGAAAAATGCTCAGGCTATTTATGGGGTTCGACCTAGTTTGTTAGTCGCGCAAGCGGCTTTAGAATCTAGCTGGGGGGATAGTGCTCTGTCTCAAGAAGCGAATAATTATTTTGGTATTAAAGGAATTAGTGATACCGAAGATTATTTAACGAATGAGTATGCAAATGATGAATGGATACAAATTCAGGCTTCTTTTAAAAAATATGCTTCAGTTGAAGAATCTGTAATGGACTATGCACAATTATTGGTAAATGGCACATCCTGGAACCCGAATTTGTACCAAGGTGTGATTATGGCTCCGAATTTTCAAGAGGCAGCCAAGGCCATTCAAGATGCTGGTTACGCAACAGATCCTGATTATGCAAATAAAGTAATAAGAATTATCGAACAATACCGTTTGTACGAATTAGATAATTAAATGAGCTACGAGTAGGATTATAGAAAAGGTGGATGATAACAGTGAATAACTTTAATCATCAAAAAACAATAGGTGTTATTGGGGCAAATCAAGATGCACAAGCATTTATTTTAAAAGCAAATAAATTAGGCTTTGAAACATATGTATTATGTGAAACAGAAGCAGAAGCTGTGTTAATTTATGGTGCGGATAAAGTAATTGTTGGTGATTTAAAGAATGAAATTATACAAGATGAGTTTTTAATGGCCATTGATTTTCTTGTATATTACGATGCAACAATCAATGCTGGAAATATTGAAGATATTCAAAGAACAGTCGTTATTCCGCAAGGGGATGAATTATTATCAATTGTACAGGACCGAGTTCTTCAAAAAGCTTTTCTTGATTCATTAAGTGTGAATATTGCACCATACGCAACAATTGTTAAGCCGGAAGATATCAAGCAAGGAATTAGAAGCATTGGATATCCAGCTGTTTTACGGACGAATCAAGTGAATCATGAAGGCAGCACACAATCTTATTTTATTTATGATGAAAGTGATATTGAACAAGCAACTTCTTTATTACGACATGGCACATGTGTCTTAGAATCATGGATTGTTTCTGAAGATGATTTATCAATTACAGCAGTCAAAACCGGGAATGGGGAGTTAAAATTATTTCCTATTGTCAAAAAAGAATTTCGTAATGATCGCTTAGCGAATGTTCAAGTAATGTTTGATATTGATGAAGAAGTAGCGAATGAAATTCAACGAGTAACACATGTTATTTTAGAAAATATTGAATTTAGAGGCGTCGTTACAATTGATTTTGCAGTGACACCAGCAAAGGCACTTTATGTTGTGTCTATGTGTCCGCATCCAAATATATTATCACGCTTTTCAGAACAAACATGTAATATATCTGCAGCGCAAGCTCACTTAAGAACGATTGCTTTATTGCCTTTACCAGAAAAAATACAGGTTGATCAACCTTATTTATTTGTTCCGTTTTATCAAGAACAAACAAATAGTATAAATGAATTGCTAACGATTCAACCAGATTGGGAATTTACATTTTACCCAATCGCTAAAATAGAAGGGATGATATCTAAAGAGCCCATTGGACATCTTGTGATTCAAACAGATGATTCTAAAAAGGTGCTGAATTATTTAAAAGAGAAAGGCCTGTAAGAAAACTCAATGATAAGGGAGAATCATTGGTATGAAGAAAAAATTAGATCAAGTAGTATATGAGTATATTGTCGGTCGAATTGAGATAGGTGACTTGCTTGTTCGAGAGCATATTACCGAGCAATATGTTGCAAATACTTTGGACATCAGTCGAACGCCTGTCCGTAAGGCATTTACCCGTCTAGTTGACGAAGGGTATCTTGAGGACATTGCCAACGTTGGCGTACGAGTAAAGCAACAGGATATTACAACGGCTGACTTTCAAGAACAATTAGATTTGTTTGAAAGACTGATCAATTTCTATCTTTTTGACTTAGAGAAAAAAGAAATTGAATTTGCTGTCGATAAACTAACTATTCAGATAGAACGTTTAAAGGCTGCAGAAGCAGAACAAGAAATTGATTTTACAAAAGAAGAGTTAATATTTTGGGAAGAAGTGTTAAAACACAACCAAAACAGTTATTCGAAAAAGATTTTATTAAAAACACTAAAAGACTCGATTTGTATCACTGGGACAATTGGTGAAATTCTTGAAAAGAGCCGTCCAGCGATTGTTAAAAACTTAGAACAATTAGTCACGTATTTAGCAGTTGGAAATTACGCATATGCTCGTCGAGAAATTAGAATTTTACTGAACCAACTGAAATTAAATGTTATTGAAATGGGCTAAAAAACAAATAATAAAAGTTATGCTAAAAACGGGATTTATTCTCTGTTTGCAAAAAAGCATAACTTTTTTGTTGTTAAAGACGACTGATATTAAAACGTGTTTAAAGTCGAGTGGCAGAGAAGAATTACTATATTATTTACATATTTCTAATCCACTATTTTAAGGACTTAAGCTGTCCATTCAATTGGTGATATGGTAGAATGCTAACGCGATTTTAGGTATACTAGTTAGGCAATTAAACGTGAAACTGGAAAGGAATTGATGAGATTGACTCATCTGAACAATATTGTATCAGGGTTAAACAAAAGACAAAAAGAAGCGGTCGTAACGACAGAGGGCCCTCTTTTAATAATGGCTGGAGCGGGATCTGGTAAAACCAGAGTACTAACGCACCGAATTGCCTATTTAATTCATGAAAAAAAAGTAAATCCATGGAACATATTAGCGATTACTTTTACAAATAAAGCAGCTAGTGAAATGAGAACACGAGTGAGTGATTTAGTCACAGAAGGTGGAGATGATGTTTGGGTCTCAACTTTTCACTCGATGTGTGTGCGCATTTTACGCCGAGAAATTGACCAAATTGGTTACAATTCGAACTTTACGATTGCGGGATCAAGTGAACAGAACACACTGATGAAACGCGTCTTAAAGACATTAAATATCGATAGTAAACAATACCCACCTAAAGCGATTCTTTCAGAAATCAGCGGGGCTAAAAACTTACTTATCGATGAAAAAGAATATGAAAAACAAGCGTATGATTTTAGACGTAAAATTGTAGCGAAGGCTTATAAAGAATATCAAAGAGAATTAAGACGTTCAGAAACTTTAGACTTTGATGATTTGATTATGTTAACGGTTCGTTTGTTTGAGGAAGCACCACATGTGTTATCGTATTATCAAAATAAATTCCAATATATTCATGTGGATGAGTATCAGGATACGAACCATGCCCAATATCGCCTGGTTGAATTATTATCTGCTCGTTTCAAGAATATTTGTGTTGTAGGGGACGCGGACCAAAGTATTTATGGGTGGCGTGGAGCTGACATGCAAAATATTTTAGATTTTGAAAATGACTATCCACAAGCGAAGTCGATTTTCTTAGAGCAAAACTATCGTTCGACGAAAAATATCTTGCAAGCAGCCAATACGGTTATTAAAAATAATGCCAATCGTAAAGAAAAAAAACTATGGACAGACAACCATTCAGGTGAAAAAATAACGATTTACGGTGCGAGTGATGAGACGGACGAGACAAGTTATGTAGCGACTAAAATAGAAGAAACATTAAGAGACTATCCTGAATTAGATTATAAAGACTTTGCGATCTTGTATCGAACAAACGCGATGTCTCGTGTAATGGAGGATACGTTAAGACGACGTAACGTCCCATTCCAGATTATTGGTGGTACAGGTTATTACGAGAGAAAAGAAATTTTAGATTTAATGGCTTACTTAACATTAATTGTTAACCCAGCTGATAATTTAAGTTTCCGTCGTATCGTAAATGAGCCGAAACGTGGGATTGGTGCAAGTACCATTGCGAAACTAAGTGAAATTGCAGACTTAAATGGCATTTCATTATACGAACAAGCCTTACAAGTCCAGTCTACCAACTTATCAGCAAGAGCAGCGAATAACTTAGAAGAATTTGCATTCATGATTCGTGATTTCAGAAAGATGACAGAATTTGTCACAGTTACGGATCTGGTTGAGAGCATTTTAGACAAAACAGGTTATATTGATGCCTTGAAAAAAGAGAATACATTAGAAGCAGATGCACGTATTGAAAACTTGGAAGAGTTCTATTCAATTACAAGTGTATTTGATAAGTCAGATGAAGAAGACAAGTCTTTGTTAGCTTTCTTAACAGAACTATCTTTATTGGCACCGACGGATGAAATAGAAGAAGAGAGCACGAAAGTGACGTTAATGACGCTACATGCGGCGAAAGGATTAGAGTTTCCAGTCGTTTTCATTATCGGAGTAGAAAACAGTATCTTCCCACTGATCCGTCAAGATTCAAATGATGACGATTTAGAAGAAGAACGTCGTCTAGCTTATGTAGGAATTACGCGTGCAGAGAAGAAATTGTATTTAACAAATGCATCCTCACGTTTATTATATGGACGTCGACAGTACAATCCAAAATCTCCATTTATTGAAGAATTAGACCAAGAAGTGATTGAATATGACATGCCAAAGAATAAACCAAGTTACGCAACGGGCAACTATGGTGATGTCTTTAGAAGAAAGACAGCTATTCAACCCCCATCTCAAACACGGTCAAGACGAAAAACAGCAGCTATTACGAAAGAAACAAATGCTGGTGTCGGTGCTGAGAAAGTCGCTTGGCAAGTTGGCGATAAAGCATCACATAAAAAATGGGGAATTGGAACAATCGTCTCTATTAAAGGAGAGAGAAACGATATGCAACTAGGTATCGCTTTTCCAAATGAAGGCATTAAACAACTACTAGCTTCTTTTGCACCAATTGAAAAAGTTGTTAAAGAAGATGAATAAAATACTTCGAGATTTGAGGTTTGTAAAATGGATGAATCAATAACATTTGAAAAGGCACAACAACGTGTAGAAGACTTAGTGTTAGAGTTAAATCAATACAGTCACGAGTACTATGTATTAGATGCGCCAAGTATATCGGATGTCGAATATGATCAGTTGTATCGTGAATTAAGTGAGCTAGAAGAAGCATTTCCTGAACTAGTGAAGCTTGATTCACCAACCCAACGTGTCGGTGATGGTTTGCTTTCAGGTTTCGAAAAGGTTGAACACTCTAGTCAGATGTTGTCTTTGGAAAATGCCTTTAATACAGATGACCTAATCGCTTTTGGTGGCCGAGTACAACAAAATGCGAAAGATCCATTTGATTATTATGCAGAATTAAAAATCGATGGTTTAGCAATTGCTTTAAGATATGAAAATGGCGTATTAGTTCAAGCAGCAACTCGAGGAGATGGATTTGTAGGGGAAGATGTCACACAAAATATACGTGCCATTCAAGCTATTCCAATCCGTCTGCGTGAAAATGTAACAGCTGAAATACGTGGTGAGATTTACATGCCCAAAGAAAGCTTTGTGCAGTTAAACCTTGCTCGTGAAGAAGAAGGTTTAAATATATTCGCCAATCCTCGAAATGCAGCAGCAGGTACATTGAGAAACCTAGATCCAAAAATAACTGCTTCGAGAAATTTAAATGGTTTCTTTTATACGTTGGTAAACCCAGAAGAGTATGGGGTGCAAACACAAGAAGAATCGATTGAACTTATTCAGTCATGGGGCTTACGAACGAACCCTGAAGGTGGTCGTTATGATTCAATCGAAGCAATCTTTGATTTTATCAAACAAGCTGAAAGCAATCGTCAAAATTTAGCCTATGATATCGATGGTGTTGTGATTAAAGTAAATCAATTAGCTGTTCAAGATCAAGTCGGGATGACAGTTAAAGCACCTCGATGGGCGATAGCTTATAAATTTAAAGCCGAAGAAGCGACAACAAAATTATTAGAGATTGAGTGGACAGTAGGTCGTACAGGAGTTGTTACACCGACGGCTATCATGGATCCAGTTGTTGTTGCGGGTTCAACGGTTCAAAGAGCAAGCTTACACAATGTGGATTTAATTAAAGAACGAGATGTTCGAATAGGCGATACCGTCGTTATCCATAAAGCAGGTGATATTATTCCAGAAGTATTACGTGTCGTTCTGGATGAGCGAACAGAAGCGATTAAGCCTTACGAGATTCCAACAGACTGTCCTGCATGTGCGAGTGAATTAACGCATTTAGAAGATGAAGTGGCATTAAGATGTATTAATCCAGCTTGTCCAGCACAAGCTAGTGAACGAGTAATTCACTTTGCTTCACGAAATGCGATGAACATTGATGGCTTAGGTGAGCAGCGAGTTCGTCAATTATTTGAAGCTGATTTAGTGCATAGTGTCGTTGACTTATATGATGTCAATACTGAAGCATTAATGACGTTAGAACGTATGGGTGAAAAATCTTCTGAAAAGTTAGTGCATGCAATTGCTGAATCAAAAACGAATTCATTAGAGCGTTTATTATTTGGTTTAGGTATTCGTCATGTGGGCTTAAACACTGCTAGGTTACTAGCGCAAGAATTTGAAACGATAGATGATTTAATTGCAGCCGAGTACGAGTCAATATTAAGTATTGAAGGTATTGGTACAATTATTGCTGAAAGTGTCTTATCCTTCTTTGATAATGATGAAGCAAAAGAATTAATTTATAACTTAAAAGAACGAAATGTGAATATGACTTATTCAGCAGCCATTCAAGAAGTGGATGAAGAAGTGGCTAGTCAATTTGCAGATAAAACAATCGTACTGACAGGAAAACTCGAAAACTTTAACCGTGGCGAATTAAAAGAACAGCTCGAGGCTTTAGGTGCGAAAGTGACTGGAAGTGTCTCGAAAAATACCGATTTACTAATCGCTGGTGAAAGTGCAGGGAGTAAATTAACGAAAGCTCAAGATTTAGAAATCGAAATTTGGAGCGAAGAAACGTTGTTAGAACATTTGGATTTACAGAAAGATGGCGAGGAAAACTAAATGAATAAATATAAAATACCTTTTATAGCATCCCTCTTTCTTGTTTTATTGAGTGCCTGTGGCGGAGACTTGACGAATGAAATAAGTGAGACAGAGAATCAAGAAGAAACAGTTGAAAAGACGCAAACGAATGAAAATATTGTCCGACAAAATCAACTAGGCGAAGAGTATTATAACTTTGTTTTAGACGAGAATGGAAACTATGCAACGAGTAATAGTCGAGGCATTACATTAAGTTTAAATTCTGGTATTAATATCCGATTATTTGAAAAAGACCTCCTTCGCTTCTCACAGCAGAAATTTTCAACAGATCAGTATTTTATTATGGAAGGTCAACTATTGGACAATAACTTGGTTCGTTCTTGGCTAAGACGACTGGATCCAGAGGCAGAAGGAAATCCGCTTTATGCAGGGTTAAATCCAGCACAAGCCGATGATTTTTACAATGAAGAGACAGAAGCATATAATCACTCTGCTCGTATACCAAATTATTTGAATTCCATTTTAGAATTGGATTTTTACCGTGAAACAGAAGACGGTGTTGAATTAGCCGGTCTTACAATTGGGTTAGCGATGAATACGGTAGAGTATTATCAAGATAATGACTACACGCAGTTTGAGCAAACTATTGCACCAGAAGTGGCACTAGAACAAGGCCAAAATATAGGGAATGAAATCGTTGCTCGTTTGCGTGAGGTGGAAGGTTTAGAAAATATTCCAATAATGGTTGCTATTTACGAGCAAACTGCTCAAGATGATTTAGCTGGTGGTGTCTATAAAGCGTTAGGTACAAGTACAAATGGCGCAACATCTATTTCAAGTTGGGAAACTTTGAATGAAGAACGCTTAGTATTTCCATTAGAAGGTAGTTCATCTGCTGAAGGGAATGCTTTTGCAAACTTCCAATCTGAAGTGGAATACTATTTCCCGAACTTAAGTGGAGTAACAGGGCGCGCACATTATGTAAACAATCAATTAGTCGATTTAAAGATTGATATTATGACGCAGTTTTACGGTGAAACAGAAATGATTTCATTTACGCAGTATCTAAAACAAAGTGCCTTAACGTTTTTACCTGCAGATATTGATGTTGAAATTAATGTCCAGTCTTCAACAGGGATGGAAGCATTTTTGAAGAAAGAACGAACAGATGCAGAGTATTTTGCATACGTTTTTGATTAAAAAATCGTATAGTAGTAATATATAAGTATAGAATAAAGGAAGAATGGGTGAAAAAATGAAAGTTGATGAAAAACTAGTTAAACGTGTTGGCTCAGCAATGAAACTAAAATTCTCTGAAGATGAATTAAAAAGTTTTATGACAGATATTGAAGCAACGTTAAATATGTTAGAAACACTTGAAGAATTAGATACAGATGGGGTTGAAGGAACATTTCACGGTGGACCAAGCCGTACAGCTCTTTTAAGAAAAGATGAAGCGATTAAAAATGATGAAGAAGTCCGAAAACTTCTTGAAGCAGCACCAGCACGTGCTGGACAATTGATCGAAGTACCAGCAATTTTAGATGATGGAGAGGGTGGAGCTTAATGAGTTTACATACAAAATCAATTGAAGAGTTACATGAGCTACTTGTAAACAAAGAACTAACAGTTGTTGAACTTGTTGAAGCAACATTTGACCGTATAAATGAGGTTGAAGGACAAGTTGGCGCATTTATTTCTTCAGATAAAGAAATCGCACTAAAAGAAGCGCAAGCAATTGATGAACGTGGCGTGGATTCAGCAAACGTATTAGATGGTATCCCGGTAGCGATTAAAGATAACATCGTCACAAAAGACTTCAAAACAACAGCAGCTTCAAAAATGCTTGAAGACTTTACGTCCATTTACGATGCAACAGTTATTGATAAATTAAAAGAAGTTGGCATGATTATTATCGGTAAAACAAACATGGACGAATTTGCAATGGGTGGAACAACTGAAACATCTAAATTGCAAACAACACGTAATCCATGGGACTTAGACCGTGTACCAGGAGGCTCTTCAGGAGGTTCAGCTGCAGTAGTTGCTGCGGGAATGGTACCAGCTTCATTAGGTACAGATACAGGTGGATCGAT
>CAZUZA010000011.1:30362-35018 GCA_964624875.1 uncultured Carnobacteriaceae bacterium
CTAAAAATTGGTGTTCCAAAAGAATTCTTCAACGCTGAAGTTGTTGATTTTGAAGTAATTGAATTAGTTGAAAATGCATTAGAGAAATTAAAAGACTTAGGTGCAGAAATCATAGAAGTTTCCTTACCAGATACAAAATATGGTATTCCAGCTTACTATGCGATTGCATCAGCAGAAGCATCAAGTAACTTACAAAGATTTGATGGGATTCGTTATGGTTACAGAAGTGACGATGCGAAATCATTAGAAGAGTTATATGTTCAATCGCGCTCAGAAGGCTTTGGAAATGAAGTGAAAAGACGTATTGTACTTGGTGGTATCACATTAAGTACTGAATACTACGATGCGTATTATGGAAAAGCTACAAAAGCTCGTACAATTCTGAAAAACGAATTTGATGCTGTTTTAAATGAAGTAGATGTCATTGTTGGTCCTTCAGTCGTTTCAATCGCACCAAATTTTGGCGCACAAGACGATCAAGATCCAGTACAAACATACTATGGTGATATTTTAACGGTTCCAGCAAACTTAACGGGCTTACCTGCTCTAAATATCCCAGCTGGTTTTACAAGTGAAATGCCTGTCGGAATGTCATTAATTGGAAATTACTACGATGAAGCAACGTTATACCAAGTCGCTTACGCATTCGAACGAGCAACAAAATATTATAAAGAAAGCCCTAAATTTAAAGGAGGAGAAGCATAAAATGAACTTTGAAACAGTCATTGGTTTAGAAGTACACGTTGAGTTAAAAACAAATTCAAAAATGTTTTCACCTTCTGTAGCTGATTTTGGTGCAGAACCGAATGCCAATACAAACGTAATCGACTGGGGTTACCCAGGTGTATTACCTGTTCCGAATGCTTATGGAATTGAGTTAGCTACAAAAGCAGCTTTAGCGCTGAACTGTGAAATTAACCAAGAAACAAAATTTGACCGTAAAAACTATATTTATCCAGATAACCCTAAAGCATACCAAATCACTCAAGATGAGCGACCAATTGGTAAAAATGGGTATATTGATATAGAAGTTAACGGCGAAACAAAACGCATCCGTATTGAGCGTGTTCACTTAGAAGAAGATGCTGGTAAATTAACACACGGTGACGATGGTTTCTCATACGTAGACTTAAACCGTCAAGGAACACCTCTATTAGAGATTGTTTCGGAAGCAGATATGCGTTCTCCAGAAGAAGCTTATGCTTACTTAGAAACTTTAAAACAAATTATCCAATTTACAGGCGTATCAGATGTTAAAATGGAAGAAGGTTCAATGCGTTGTGATGCCAACATTTCTTTACGTCCATATGGACAAGAAGAATTTGGTGTAAAAACTGAATTAAAGAACTTAAACTCATTTAACAACGTACGTCGTGGTTTAATCTTTGAACAAGGTCGTCAAGAAAAACTACTATTAAGTGGTGGACTGCCAGCACAAGAAACACGTCGCTACGATGATTCGAATCGCGAAACTGTCTTAATGCGTGTGAAAGAAACAGCGGATGATTATCGTTATTTCCCAGAACCAGATGTATTCCCATTCACGATTTCAGATGAGTTAATCGAACAATTACGTTCTGAATTACCTGAAATGGCGAAAGAACGTCGTGCACGTTATGTCGCAGAACTAGGAATTCCTGAATATGATGCAGAAGTATTAACAGCTACGGTAGAAATGTCAGACTTCTTTGAAGAGACAGTGAACCATGGTGCGGATGCTAAGCAAGCGTCAAACTGGTTAATGGGTGAGGTTTCGGCTTACTTAAATAAAGAGTTAGTTGCAATCGATGAAACAACATTAACACCAAGTGGTTTAGCTGAAATGATTGAACTAATTGATGACCAAACGATTTCATCTAAAATTGCGAAACGTGTATTTACGGAATTAACCAAAGAAAAAGTTGAAGATGTTCGTGCACTAGTTGAAGACAAAGGTTGGGCACAATTGAGTGATCCAGCTAAATTATTACCAATCATCACAGAAGTTCTAGATAATAACGAACAATCTGTTGAAGATTTTAAAAATGGTAAAAAACAAGCGCAAGGTTTCTTAATTGGTCAAATTATGAAACAAACACGTGGACAAGCAAATCCAGGAGTAGTGAACCAGTTACTAAACCAGGAATTAAATAAACGCTAATCATTTCATTTTCAAATGAATGATATAGGGGGAAAATGAAATGAGAAAACGCGCACGTCTAATTTATAATCCAAGTTCAGGTCGCGAAGTTGTTAAGCGCGACCTACCAGAAATTTTGCAAGTTTATGAAAATGCAGGTTATGAAACGAGTGCTTTTCAAACGACACCCGAACCCTTATCAGCTCAAAAAGAAGCAGCTCGCTGTAGCGAAGAAGACTTTGATTTAATTATTGCAGCTGGAGGAGATGGGACTGTTCATGAGGTAATAAGTGGTATTGCCGAAAAGGAACATCGTCCAACACTAGCTGTAATACCAGCTGGAACGACGAACGATTATGCGAGAGCTTTAAAAATTCCAAGGAATAACTTAATTGAAGCCGCGCGCTTGATTGAAAAAGAAGAATCGATTTTCATGGATATTGGTAAAGTAATCAAAGAAGATACAACGGACTACTTTATGAATATTGGGGCGATGGGAAGCTTGGTTCAAGTGACTTTCGACGTAACGCCACAATTGAAAACTATCTTTGGCTACCTGGCATATGTTGTCAAGGGAGCTGAGCTTCTGCCAAGTGTACGTGCTGTACCTGTGACGATCGATTATGAAGGTGGCTCCTATGAAGGGGATGCGACCTTAGTGTTCATCGCGCTTTCAAGTACGGTTGGTGGCTTTAGTAATATCGTTCCCGATAAAGTTCTAGGTGATGGTAAGTTTTCTTTGATTATTGTAAAAAAAGCCAATGCATTTGAATTAATGCAATTAGCGAGAAAATTATTGACGGATGGGACCCATTTAGATAGTCCGTTAGTTATTCACAAGCAAACAGATTTTGTAAAAATTAACGTCGAAGATGATTCACGCTTGATGATAAACTTGGATGGTGAATATGGTGGCGATGCCCCAGTTCATTTTGAAAACTTAACACATCATATTGAAGTTGTAGCGAATACGGCTCCTATGGAAATTGAGGTTCAAGATTTATCAGAACAAGAGAAATTAGAAATGAAATCTATTTTTGTCAAAGAACAGACTTATTTGAATGAAGAATCTGAAATTGTCAAACATTCACAAGAAGTCGAATGATAAATAGAAGGCATGAGTTGCTCATGCCTTTTCTTTTTGCCATAATATAGAGACAAACATGTCGTAAATATGATTATAAAAGAGGAAATAAAATGAGTAAATCAAAGAAAAGAATACCCGTAACACAAAGACAGATTATTGAATTGGAAATTACAGATCTCACACACCAAGGTTTAGGTGTTGCTCGTGTAGAACATTATCCTATTTTTGTGGAGAATGCTTTACCGGGTGAAACAGTTGTTGCAAAGATTACGCATACTGGACGTCGCATGGGACATGGCACGACAATTGAAATTTTAGAAAAGAGTCCACACCGAGTAGAAATAGTCGATCAAGTCCACACACAAAGTGGAACGATGCCATTGCAGCATCTCGCTTATGCAGAGCAATTAAAATTCAAACAGCAGCAAGTTGAAAAAGTCCTTAGAAAAGTTGGTGGCTTTGAGGACGTTCCAGTCTTAAAAACAATAGGAATGGACGATCCATACGGTTACCGAAATAAAGCGCAAATTCCAGTTCGTGAAATAGATGGGCAATTGGCTACTGGTTTCTACAAAAAGAGAACCCACAATCTTATTCCAATTGAAGATTTTGTGATTCAACATCCTGAAATAGATAAAGCCATCGTTATTGTGCGTGATATTTTAAGAGAACTTGGCTTAACGGCGTATGACGAAACGAATCATACAGGAGACATTCGTCATATTATTGTTCGCCGTGGCCATTTCACCGAGGAATTAATGATTGTTTTAGTGACGCGCACGTTTACGTTACCGAAACATGATGAGATTGTGGCAGCGATTCGTGAAAAACTCCCGCATGTGGTGAGTATTGTCCAGAATATGAATACAGAGAAAACAAATGTGATTCTTGGACAGCAGTCGATTGTCTTATATGGTCAAGATTATTATACGGATGAATTGCTGGATCATACATTTAAGATTTCACATCAGTCGTTTTACCAAGTGAACAGTGAGCAGACGGAAAAACTGTATTCGATTGCGGTCGATTACGCCAATCTGACAGCTGAGGATGTTGTCGTGGATGCGTATTGTGGAATTGGAACGATGACGTTAGCGTTAGCAGAAAAAGCAAAAGAAGTGCATGGCGTTGAAATTGTGCCTCAAGCAATTGAAAATGCGAAGACGAACGCAACCGATAATGAGATAGATAACGTGGTATTTGAAGTAGCGGATGCAGGTGAATGGTTAGTTCAGAAAGCAAAAGATGAATTAGCCGTTGACGTAGTTGTTGTTGACCCGCCTCGAAAAGGTTTATCAACGGATTTTATCGAATCGGTTCTTGTAATAAAACCGGAACGTATGGTTTATGTCAGCTGTAACCCAAGCACGTTAGCTCGTGACTTGAAATTGCTGCATGAAGGTGGCTACGAAGTTGAAAAAGTTCAACCAGTCGACATGTTCCCGCAAAC